>CAZCCL010000070.1:0-13134 GCA_964497095.1 uncultured Gaiellales bacterium
GAGGATCTCGTCGGCAGGGGCTGTCGTGACGCAGGATCTCATGCTTCGAGCGGGCAAGACTCTGCCCATGTACCAGAAGGTGATGGACGGCGGGGCCGAGCGGGCGATCGTCGTCTCGTCGGGAGCGGACGGAGGGCCGGCTCTTCGTGAGCAGGACGCGAGGTGGGATGACTTCCTCGGGGCGGACGACGCCTTCGATGCTGTCGCGTGCGACCCCGACGACGTGACGAACATCATGTTCTCCTCGGGGACGACCGGTGACCCGAAGGCGATACCCTGGACGCACACTACGCCGATCAAGTGCGGGATGGACGCCTACCTCCACCACGACATCAAACTCGGAGAGGTCGTCGCCTGGCCCACCAGCATCGGCTGGATGATGGGGCCCTGGCACGTCTACGCGAGCCTGCTGAACCGTGCGACCATGGCCTTGTTCTATGGGGCTCCGAACACTCGGGAGTTCTGCGAGTTCGTGCAGAACACCCGAGTCAATCTGCTCGGCGTCGTTCCAAGCCTTGTCAAGGCGTGGCAACAGACGGACGCACCTCGCGGTCTCGACTGGTCATCGATGAAGCTGTTCAGCTCCACCGGAGAGTGCTCGAACGCGGATGACTACCTCTACCTGATGTCCCTCGGGGGATACCGTCCCGTGATCGAGTACTGCGGAGGGACGGAGATCGGCGGCGCCTACATATCCGGCTCGATCGTCCAACCGGCCTCGCCCGCCACCTTCACCACCCCGGCATTCGGTCTCGACTTCTACGTCCTGGACGAAGCGGGGAAACAGACTAAGAGCGGAGAGCTGTTCGTCGTCCCGCCCTCGATCGGCCTTTCGAACACGCTGCTCAACAAAGACCATCACGAGATCTACTACGAAGGCACTCCCCCGGGGCCCAAGGGGGAACTGCTGCGAAGGCATGGTGACGAGGTCGAGGAGCTTCCGGGCGGCTACTACCGGGGGCACGGCCGCGCGGACGACACGATGAACGTGGGCGGCATCAAGGTGAGCTCTGCGGAGATCGAACGCTCCCTGGCATCCGTGGAAGGCATCCTGGAAACGGCGGCGGTGGCAGTGGACCCGCCCGGAGGGGGACCGAGCCTGCTCGTCATCTACGCGGTCAAAAACCCCGACGCGTCGGTCGAGACCGAGCCTCTCAAGAAGGAGATGCAGCGGGCCATCGCGGGGGAGCTCAACCCGCTGTTCAGGGTCCACGACGTGGTACTCGTAGACAAACTCCCCCGGACCGCGTCCAACAAGGTCATGCGCCGCGTCTTGCGGGATGAATACGGGAGGCCGAGCTAAGATCTTCGGCCGCCGACGGCGATGGCCGTCGAACGGCCTTGACGGGACTCAGAAATCGAGGTCGTAGTGAAACACCCCGTCTCCTAGGCTGCGGCGGACCTTCAGGTTGCTGTTGGCTATGACCGCCTGCATCGCTTTGTTCCCGGTGAGGACTTCGGCGGTGAAACCGGCGATGCCGTTACGTTTGGCGATGTTGGTCAGGTGTTTCATGATGAAGGTGCCGATACCCCGCCTCTGCCAGTCGTCACGCACTATGAAGGCCACCTCGGCCCGGTTCGTCTTCTGATCGAGGTAGTAGCCCCCGATGGCGATGATCTCTTCCCCGTGAGCTTCGCGCAGCGTGCCGACGATCGCCACCTCGTTGCGGTGATCGATGTACACGTAGTTGCGGAGCTGCTTCCGCGGTATTCGTTCCAGATGCGACATGTAGCGGTAGTAAAGGGTCTCCAGGGAGAGGGAGTAGAAGAGGTCTCGAGTAGCGGGCTCGTCTGTGGGGCCCATGGCCCGGAACCCGATGAGCGTGCCGTCGTCGAGGACCGTCGTGGTGCGGACCTCCTCGGGCCCGACAAAGAGCCGACCCTCGATGTCCGCCATCTCGGGGTGGACCCATTTGTGCTCTACGGCCTTGGCCAGAAGCCCCTCACGGAAATCAGGGTGGGCAATGGTGATCAGAGCCATGACCCGCTCCTGCACGCTCTTACCGCGCAGGTACGCGATCCCGTACTCCGTGACTACGTAGTGGACGGCTACTCGGGTCGTCACGACCCCGGCCCCCGGCCTAAGAGTCGCGACGATGCGCGATACGTCGCCCCCGTCGGCAGTGGAGGGCAGGGCTATGATGGCCCGGCCGCCTGCAGAGCGTCCCGCACCCAGGTTGAAATCGGCCTGGCCTCCGACGCCGGAGTAGAAGCTGGTGCCGAGCGAGTCGGCACAGACCTGCCCGGTGAGATCGACCTCGAGCGCGGTGTTGATGGCCACCATCTTATGCTGCTGGCCGATCACGAACGGGTCGTTGACGTACTCGGTGGGATTGAAGGAAAAGACGGGGTTGTTGTGGACGAAGTCGTAGAGTCGCCTGGTGCCGATGGCGAGGGAAGTCACGATCTTACCTCGGTCCGTGGACTTCTGCGCCCCGGTCACCACGCCTGCTTCGACCAACTCGATTATCGCGTCGGTGATCAACTCCGAATGGATGCCCAGATCCTTCTTGCGCCTCAGGAACGGGACGACCGCGTGGGGGATGTAGCCGATGCCGAGTTCGAGAGTCGACCCGTCTTCCACAAGTGAGGCCAGGTTCTGACCGATGGCGCGGGCGATGTCCTTCAAAGACTCCTCGGAGTCACACGCCCCAATGCTGTTCGCGGGCATCAGAGGAGTCATCTCTATCAGGGCTTCTTCGGCAGGGACAAGAATGTCGAGATCATGGACGTTCAGGAAACTGTTGCCATGAGTCCACGGCATAAGTGGGTTGATCTGGGCGATCACAAGACCAGCATTGGCGGCGGCCGACTTGACGATATCGACGGAGATGCCCAGGCTGCAGCGGCCGTGCATGTCCGGCGGGGTCACCTGGATCAGTGCGACGTCGAGCGGCATCTCTCCACTGGCGAGCAGCCCCGGTATCTCTGACAAAGAGATCGGTGTGTAGTGGCCGTATCCCTCCTGGACCATGTCCCTGACGTTCGCGGAAACGAAGAACGTGTTCACCGAGAAATGGTCGGCGAGTTCCTTGAGGGCGTGGGGGGCCTCGCCGAACGTCAGTGACTGGAGGACCTGCAAGTCGGCCAACTCGGAGTGGCGCGCGACAAGGGCGTTCAGCAGATGCAGGGGCTGAGCTCCACCGGTGCCTATGAAGACTCTCTGACCGGGTCTGATGTTCGCCACCGCCTGCTCGGCGGTCATGATCATGTTCTTATACCGAACCTGCCAGTCAGCATCGTAGTTGGGGACGCCCACGTCACTCATCCTGTCCTTCGGGCACCAACTGGATCCGTGCGTCTGCCACCACCGATTCTTCTCCTGGCCCCCCCACCATGAAGGGGTTGATGTCGAGCTCCGCGATCTGAGGGAAGTCCGTGACCAGCTGGCTTATGCGCTGCAATGCTTCGGCGATAACGGCGAGGTCGACCCCTGCCTCGCCGCGGAAGCCTTCCAGCAGTCTGTACGACCTGGTCCCCATCAGCATGCTCATGGCTTCGGCGGAAGTGATGGGGGCGAGATGAAACGAGACATCCTGCATGACTTCCACAAAGATGCCGCCCAACCCGAACATGAGTATGGGTCCGAACTGAGGGTCCCGGGTCATTCCCAGTATGACCTCCCGGCCCCTGGTTACCATGCGCTCGAGATAGACTCCCTCCAGAAAAGCCTCGGGGGCCCGGCGCGCGATGCGGAGCATCATCAGCTCGAAGGAGTCGGCTACCTCTTCTTTCGTACTCAGGTTGAGCTTGACGCCACCCACGTCGGACTTGTGGATGATATCCGGGGAGACGATTTTCATGGCCAGGGGATAGCCGAGTTGCGAGGCAGCTTCGATCGCCTCATCGACCGTGCTCACGATCCGGCCCTCCGGCACGACGAAGTCGTACGCCCTCAGTATGTCTTTCGCTCGGACTTCGCCCAAATAAGTCCGGCCCATACGATATTGGCGCGTTATGATGCGGTTGACCCGACGCCGGTTGACCGGGAAGCGGGTGACGACCCTCTTCGGTTGTAGGCGCCACACCGTGTAGTCCACCATCGCTTTGAGGGCGGCCACCGCGCGTTCCGGCGAAGGGTAGTTGGGCAGGTTCGCGGCCGCCAGTTCCTGGCGGCCGGGATAGATGTCTCCGCCACCCATGAACGCGCCCAGTACCGGCTTCTTCCCCTTGACGCTCGAGGCGATGGCGCGCGCGGTCTCGGCCACTTGTGTCATCGCCTGGGGCGTGAGGATGATGATCACGGCATCCACGCCGGGATCGGCTTGGATGGCCTCGACGGCAAGCGCGTAGCGCTCGGGATTCGCGTCTTCGAGGACATCGATGGGATTGCCTACGCGGGCGGCTGCTGGAAGCTTGGCGCACAGCCCCTCGGCGATATCCGGGTCGATCGAAGCCATCCGCATCCCGGCCAACTCCACGGCATCGGCCGCCATGGTCCCAGGCCCTCCGGCGTTGGTGATTATCGCGACTCTATTGCCCTTGGGGAGCGGCTGCATGGCGAACGCGGTGGCGAAGTCGAACAACGCCTCGAACGTATCCGCTCTAATGATGCCCGCTCGCTTGAAGGCCGCCCCATAGGCGGTGTCCGCCCCCGCCAAGGCGCCGGTGTGTGATGAGGCGGCTTTCGATCCGGCGGACGTGGTGCCTCCCTTGAGAATCACCACCGGCTTGACGGCTGCGAGCGACTCGGCGACTCGGATGAAATCGTCTCCCGAGCTGATACTCTCCAAGTAGCCTGCGACCACCCTGGTTTTCTCGTCGTTCTGGAACGCGGCCAGGAAGTCTGTCTCACACAGATCGGCCTTGTTACCCATGCTGAGGAGCGTGGCGAGCCCTACCTTGCGGGAAGCCGCCCAGTCGAGGACGGCCGCGCAGAGGGCGCCCGACTGGGACAGGACCGAGATCCCGCCCACCTTGGGCATGTGGCTTGCGAAGGCGGCGTTCAGCTTGTGGTGAGTATTGATGAGACCCAGAGAGTTCGGGCCCAACAGCCTGGCGCCACGCCGACGGCACAGGTCGGCGATCTCGGATTCCAGGCGGGCGCCCGCTTCGTCCACCTCTTTGAAGCCGGCCGTGATGATGACTATGATCTTGGCCTGGGCCTTGAGCGAGCTGACGACGGTTTCTTTGACTGCTGCAGTCGGCACCGCGATCACGGACATATCGATGGGCTTGCCGTATTCTTCGAGGCTGGTGTAGACCTTCAGTCCCAGCAGCTCGCCCCCGCACGGGTTCACAGGAACGATCGCGCCCTCGAAACCTCCCTCGACAAGGTTGGCGACGACCGCGTTGCCCACCTTCCCGGGTGTGCGGGAAGCCCCCATCACGGCAACGCTGTCGGGATAGAGGAGAGACTCTAGCATCTACCACGTCCCCCCGAGGTCGCTTCTTGTCCTCCAAGTGGCTGCCGCCGCGCACAAGCAGAAGGTAGGGTGGTTCGGACGACTAACTATCATACTAGAAGCGTGGGCCGGGCGGCAGGTCTTTCGGGTCGACCTCCCGGATGTGATGGACGTTGACGGTCACGCCTTTGGCGAGCATCTGTCTCTTGAACTCCTCCGCCACCATGGCCCCGTTGCCGTATTTCGAGGCACGGAAGTACTCGATATTCATGCTGAGCTTCCGTACGGATTCCTTCTCGCTTCCCGGTGGCTACTCGCGGAGCTCCGCATTAAGGGCCCAGAGCACCTGGGCTATCTCAGCCCGACACGCGGGATCCCAGGGATTCCAACCAGGGTTGAACCCGACTATGTCTTCGAGTAGATACACGTATTCCGCCTGTCTCATTTTGTAGCCGTGATCGGGGTCTGTGAAGTTGAGAGTGCCGGTGTAGTCCGAGGGCAACGCCGGGAGGGGCAGGCCCCAGTAGTCTGAGGCTGCTCGCATGGCCATGGTCACCGCCTGAGCCCGCGTGACGTAGGCCCACGGATCGAAGTCACCCGTGGTCTTCCCTCTGATGATGCCGGCTGCCGCGGCCGCGGCCACGTAATCGTGCGGGTAGAGGTCGTTGGGGTCGTCTGGTCCGAGGTCGGGGAAGGGGGCGATCAGGCTTTCGTCGACGGGGATGCCGAGGACGCCGACGATCATCTTGGCGAACTGCGCCCTCCGGACGGGGTCTAGGGGCCCGAAGTCGCCGTTCAGGTATCCGTTGATGGCACCCTCGTCGGCCATCCACTGGATGGCAAAGTAGTTGAGGGAGAGGGGATCGACGTCGGGGAAGCTGTTGTACCAGGCGGTGAAGACCTCCTGGTTGCCTCCCACCTTTCTCTCCCACACGATTCGGGAACCGTCGATGTCGGGGGTATCGGTGAGGCTGCCCAGACTTGCGGCGACCACGGTAGTGGTGCCGCTCACGAGGTCGTACACCTTGAGGCTCGGGTCCATGCCGCCGCTCAGCCAAGCTACCCTCCGGCCCGAGACGACTGGGGCGTAATCCTCAGCCGAGTCATTGGTCAGCTGGGAGGTCAGCCCCGAATCCAGGTCGTGGATGAAGATCTCGCCGTCGTTCACTCCGTCCCAGCGCGACCAGACGATATGCCTCCCATCCGTGGACGGGCGCCCGTCGGAGACGGAGTTGTTGGTGATCTGAGCCTCGTTCGTCCACGCGTGTAGATCGAAGGCCATGATCTCCTCGGTGCCGATGAGGCCCCCGCCTCGCTCCCAGGCCAAGACATCTCGCCCCAGAGAGGGGTATTCGTCGGAGATGGCGTTCGTGGTCAGCGGGTTGACCGTTGCTCCCGACATGAAGGGGATGCTGGTGACGTATACCTCGTTGCTTGACGGGGCTTGATACGACCAGGCGGCGAAGTCCCGGCTCAAGGTGGGCCACCAACCATAGCCCAGCTCGTCGCGGCTGTTCTTGCGCCTGTCCCAGAGCTGGATCTTCCAACCCGAACCGTCGAATCGGGACCAGACCACATTTCGCGTGGTGACGTCGGGCTGCTCATCCTGGATGGTGTTGTTGGTCAACCGTATCACCGGACCAGCGGCCAGATTGGTGAGGTAGATCTCGGAGTCCCGCACCCATGTCACCCAGTTCTGGCTGACACGGGGCCTGGTGTCGTCGGCCGGGCTGTTGGTCAGCTGCTGGACTGTCCAACCGGGGGAAGCGATCGCCGTCGCCCCGACCAGCAACAAAAGGCAGATGGTGACACACGCCAGAATGGCTGCGCGCGAGACTTCCCATGAAGCCGATCGTCTCCTGAGACTCTTCATGTCAATCCTCCTCTTGGCGGGGACTCCCGAACACGAACATTGCAGCTGCGCGCAAACAGGCCGGGTGGGGGACTGGATTATCACGGCCCGGTCTTGATTCCCCAGGCACCACGGCCATTGGTGGCGGCGCGGAGTTCTCCCGAGGTCTTGTCGACCAGCAGGTCGCTTACGACCACCAGCGGCAGCCCCTCGTTGTAGGGCTTCCAGGTGTAGTCGAGCCCGGGCGTGCGCTCGCCGCGGAAGACGCCCGCACTGGTTCCCACATAGACCACTGTGGGCTTGTAGGCATCGCCGCACAACACCTTCAGGCTCACGTTGGTTGGCAGTTGCGTGGAGATAGGGTAATCGACCCAGTTGAGCCCCTTCAGGTCGAACCGATAGAGGCGCCGGTCCTTGTCGCCGGTGCCAAAGAGCACGTATAGCACCGAATTATCTGTGGGAGCAAAGGCCATGCTCCGCACGGCTGCGTTGTCGGGCAGTCCTTTGGCGCCCTTGTGTTGGAAGACCCTATTCCAGCCTGACGTCGTGTGATACCAGAGCTCGCCCGCGCTGGTTCCGGCCATCCAGGTTTGGGAATCGGTTCCGGGCCGGAAGATCACCCTGGCGATGGACCCGCGCACCGGGGGCTGTCCGGCAGCGGGGCTGGGTCCCGCCTTGGCCCAGGTCGCCCCGCCGTTCTTTGTCTCCCACAACTGGTCGCCCCGGCCGAGCAGGTGGTTTCCGTCGGTCGGGTCGATGGTGATGTAACCGTCGCCGATATGGGGCAGACGGTTGGGGGCGGTGCCTGAGGCATCGGCCCATTTGACCGACGTGCCCTTCCCGTTGTCGGTGCGCGCGGTGCTGTCCATGAACTGATATTGGGCGTACATCCGGTTGCTGTTGGTAGGGGAGATGAGTGCATACATCCCGTCGCCGGCCGGCCCGATCTCACGCCACTCGGCACTCCCCTGATACTGGATGGTCTGGTTATCCTGTGTGCCCCCGATCATGAGCTTGGAGTCCGTGGCTGCCGAATCCATATCGTACAACTGGATGTTCCGCAGCTCCTGGTTCCGGGGGGTAAGCATCTGGAGCTGCGGCCCGTTCTTCACCTGCCACACGCCGCCGTCGCTCAATACCCAGAAGGCCTCGTCGAACCCGGCCGGCGGGTTCTCGAGGAAGACAAGCTCCTTGATATCGGGGTGACCGGCTTTCACCACCGTGGTGTGGTCGGGGGCGCCGGCCAGGGCCTTGGTCACGTCCACGCGGTAGAGCCGGGTGCCCGCGACGTAGACGATGTTGCTGTCGGTTGGATTGACTCGTATGAAGGGGTTGTACATGCTCTTCCAGTAGTCGCCCGCGCTCGGCGGGTAATCGACCACTCGGGTCCAGGAGATGCCCCCGTTGGGCGAACGGTAGATAGCCAGCTCGTGGTTGGCGTCAGGTCTACTGATGGACGCGTAGAGAACGTACTGGGACTGGTGGGCGAAGAAAGCGAGTTTGCATTGGCCCTGCTTGGGCAGGCCTGTAGAGACCTTGAACCAGTTGGCTTTGGTCCCCCAGCTACCCATCACGGTGGAAGCCACGTAATCGAACACCAGCGACTGCTTGTTGTTGGTCCAGCGGTGCACAGAAGCCCAGAGGATGTCGGGATCCTCGGGATGCACCACCATGTCCCACACGGGGCCGTCAAGGATCACGTCCCATTCGCCGGCGACGCTCACCTTCTTCCAGGGGTTCGCATCCTTGTAGCGGAGCACTCCGGCTTCGCAGGCGAGGTAGACCAGAACTTCGTTGGTGGCCGGATCGGGGTGCAGTACCGCGAGACCCTTGGGGTTCTTGATTCCCACGTCAGTGGAGCCGTCCTTGGCCCTCAGGGCGAACGCTGTCCAGGTAGCTCCGGCGTCGATAGACTTGAAGACCCCGTTCTTGTAGCTGGCCGCGTATATGACGCCGGGATACTTGGGATCGACCGCGATACGCCGGAAATCCATGGTGGAGAGCTTGTCGCCGATCGGGGCCCAGGTCCCCCCGCCGTCGGTGGTCTTCCAGATCCCTCCTACCTCCGAGCACCCGTAGACGATGCCCGGGTTCTTGGGGTCGAAAACCAGGTCCTCCATGCGGCCGGCGTTATCGCTCGCGAGGATGCTCGGCCCCATCGAGGCCCATTTGTCTCTGGCCGCCGGATAGCTGTAGAGGGGTCCCTGCCCCGGCACGGTCGCCCTGTAGACGGTCACACCGGCGGCGGTGGGATCAGGGAAGCGGTCGTCCAGGTCCATCTCTACTTTGAGAAGGTGATCGCCTGCCATCACCGCGCTCCAGGGTACTTGCAGATCCTGCCACCCACCGGGGCCCAGTTGATCGACGGTCTCGGTCGCGACCAACTCGCCGTCAATCAGGAACCGGATCGGGGTCTCGGGCAGGAGGGCGTAGCTGGGGTTGCGCACACGTAAAGTGAGCCGGAGATCATCTCCCGGGCTGATCTGCAGTTCTTCGAAGTCGGGCCCATCGACTACAACCGCGGGAACCGGCTGAGCCTCTCCCGCCACCCATACCGAGCATTCGGCCCAGTTGTCGCGCTCGTCGGATTCCACATCCTCGCCCGCAGCCGTCACTTCGGCTCGTACGACGTGGCGTCCTGGTCCGGCGGCCGTCCAGCGGGCCTCGATGCCGCCAAGGCTGCCCGGCCCGAGGGCGGGGACGCCCGTCTCCCCGACCGGCTCGCCGTCCACCAGAAAGGTGACGATCCCGCCGGAGAATTCGCCCTCGCCGCCGTTCTCAACCGTGGCGGTGAAAGTGACCGTCTGGCCCTGAGCGGCGCGCTCGGTGCGGGCCGCCAGTTCGGTCACGATCAAGTTGGGCATGTCCCAATAGGGATGCTCCTCGAAAGGTTCTTTCGGCTCCGTGGTCGTGGTCGTGGATCCGGTCGTGGTGGTGGTGGGGTTGGGCAACTTCGCCAGGAGGTTCTGAAGCACCTGGGCAACCTCGCCTCGGGGCATCGACGCCCAGGGGTCTAGACTCTCCAAGGGCATGAGGGCCAGCAGGCCGTTGTACTCGGCCCGGCGTGCGTTCTGGCCGTGGTCTGGGCTCTGAGCCGGGTTCCAGGTGGCCGTGAAGTCAGAAGGCGGAGGGTCGAGCAAGCCGGGGTAGAGGTCGTCCACCGCCCGCACCGTCATGCTGATCACCTGGAAGCGGCTGATGTCCCGATAGGGAGCAAAGGTCTGCGGACCGGTGCCCAGAGTGATGCCCCGGGCGGCCGCCACCGCCACGTAGTTGTCGGGATACAGACTGTCGGGTCCGGACGGCTCCACATCGCGGAAGAAGCTCACGTTCTGCTCCGACACCGGGTATCCCAGAGTGAGGACAATCAGCTTGGCGAACTGCTGGCGCATAACCGGAGCGTCGGGTCTGTAGGTTCCGTCCGAGTAGCCCAGAATGATCTTTCGCTCGGCAAGGTCGGCGATGGCGTCGGCGTAGGGATGGTCGGCAGGCACGTCGGGAAAGATCGTGGCGGGGGCGAATGTGGACGAGGTCAGAACGAGGACCACGGCCGACAGAAGCAGCAAACCGGCACCAATGGAGGTCAGCCTAAACCGGGCGAACCGTCTGCTGTGCCTTTTCAGGGACCGCCCGCCGGTTCCGCCGCTCTCCATGGTTGCTCCTCCGGGAACCTGTCTACGGACCTATTCTCTGCACGAGGTTCCAGAGAACCTGGGCGCACTCGCCGCGCGTGGCAGCTCGCCACGGATCCCACCCTGGTCCGAAACCGACAAGACCCGCCAGGAGCCCGTTGTGCTGGGCGAGTTGCATGTTGGCGCCGTGGGTCGGGCTGAAGTTGCCCAAGCCACCTTGGTAGCCGGGCGGCGGCGTATTCAGCAACCCCGGTTTCATTGACTGCGCGGCCCGCACGACCATGGTGATCATCTGGGCTCGGGTGATGTTGAGCCAGGGCGAGAAGACCCCCGGCGCGGTCCCTACCGTCACGCCTCGACTGGCCACGACGGCCACGTACTCGTGAGGGTAGAGCGTTTGTAGATCGTCGGGACCGAGATCGTTGAAGGGTGCCGTCATGCCCTCGTTCACCTGAGCGCCCTGGGCATCGGTCATCTTCAGTACCTCCACGATCATCTTGGCGAACTGAGCCCGCAACAGATTGTTATCCGGCCTGAAGGTGTTGTCTGGATAGCCGCTCACCGCGCCCAGGGCCCGAAGACCGTGGATGGCAGCGTGGTATGGGTGCGGGGCGGGCACGTCGGTGAAGGGCGTTACCGAGGGCAGAGGGACAACCGGGTAGACGGGGAAGTCGACTTTTCGGGCCAGGAATATGTCATATTGATTCCCCTGGCGGACCCACACGACCCTCTCTCTATCCACCTGCGGATACACTGCCCGCGCAGCCGTTTCGATCGTGAGCCGTTCGGGTGAGCCATAGCCCGGCTGCCCAAGATCGCGGTAGTAGACGTCGGTCCACGGGTAGTTGGTGTCCGCCGACCAGACAAGCTCGTGTCCAGTCACGTCCGGTGAGTAGTCGGAGAACGAGTTATTGGTGAGTTGCGTGAGCGTCGCAGCCGCGATGTCGTAAAGAACAAGTTCATAGTCCTCTCCGTCCCAGCGCTCCCAGACGATCCGTCCGCCGTCCATGCTCGCATGCTGATCCAGGCTGGTCGCCGGAGTGAGGTTCGTGGTCTTCTGCTGAGCGATGTCGTGGAGGTAGATGTCGACGCCACCGCTGGGATCAGCACGTTCCCAGACCACAAAATTGCCTCGGACCTGGGGACTGAAGTCATCGGCGTCGGTGCGGAGGAGTCGACTGAACGAGACGTTCACCCCATCGAGAAGCACGTCCCAATCATGCGGAGCCCAGTGGCCGATGGAGACGACCCAGCTTCCATCGAACTGAGGGTCCTGCTGGTCGGTGGCATCGTTGGTTACCCTCGTGGTCTGACCGTTCGCAGTGTCGTACAGGAACAGTTCCCAGTCTTGGCCGTCAAAGCCGCTCCAAACCACCCTTCCGCTGCTGATGCTGGGATGCTCATCGTCCGTGTTGTTGTTGGTGAGGCGAGTGAGCGTCTGCGCCGCGATATCGTAGAGGAAGATCTCGGAATGCGTACCGTTGTCGGCCTGCATCGCCACCCAGTCCCCCTGGATATCGAGATACTCGTAATTCCACGTCGTTCCCTGGGTGATCTGCGATGTCGCCCCAGTGGTGATGTCGTGTAGAAAGACCTGAGTGCGGTTTCCCACTAACCCCAGCCACACGACGTGGTTACCGTGCAGCCGGGGCATCGAGTTCATGGACCCGGTGCTGATCCTGTAGGGAAGCCAGGACTCAAACGTCTCCGCCATGGCCGACGGGGCGCCGCTCAGACCGATCCAACCTAACAGGATCGTCATGGTGCACAGGAGGACCGCAGCAGGGACAGCGAACCGGCGCAACCTATTCGGGGAGTTCCCCCGATAGAACCTGAGGCGGGGAGGATTGCTGGGGTCGGAACCGATACGATACTCCATGGCCAGCCTCCTTCGGGCTGCTTCCGGATCTCAGACAATCATATCCTGCGTCTACTGGGCGTCGCAACGACTCTCCTCGGCGTCCGACGGCAGCTGGTCCCGCCGTTCGTCGTCGCCGGCGACTCGGCCGGGCGCGCCGGTCCGGCGCGGCCCTAGTCCGAGATGGCCCGGAAGGACTCCAGGTACGGCTGGACCGTCTCGTCGATGCCCTCCGGGGTCGTCATGAGCATGACCTGGTAGAGGGTCGGCCCCACCAGGATTATGCGGGCAGCCCCCCTGATCTCGTCGATCCCCGCCTCTTCGTTTCCCGGGGCGGTGAAATGCAACTCGAGACCTGGGTTGCCGTCGATCTCGATGGCCTCCTCCCGGTCCAGGGTCCCGTTGATGTTGGCCAGCGCGCCGTCACGACCACCCTCGAGGATCTGG
>CAZCCL010000070.1:13144-13888 GCA_964497095.1 uncultured Gaiellales bacterium
GTACTTGGCGTTCTCACCCTCGGCCACCTCGTAGAGGATCTGGGCCACGACCTCCTCATCGCCTGAAGTGATCGCGGCGGCTGTGATGGGTGGCATGGTGTTGGTGCTGATCAGCCAAGCGGCCTCCTTGCCCTCCACGGTGTAGATGACGAGGGTGACATCGCCTTCGGTGGTCTCGATGGTCTGTTCCTGCACCTCAGGCTGCTCGGGCAGGCGGACGCTGAAGCTCCCGTCGGGAGCCGTGTACACGATCCAGTCTTCCAGCGGATCGGCCACGGCTGTTGCCTGCTGCCCCGCCCCCGATTGCGAAGACGCGTCGCCGCCTCCGCAGGCCGCCGGCAGTCCGACAACCAGGACGAACAGCAAGAACATGAGGGCGAGGGTGTACGTGCGTCGAGACATCTGTGCCTCCCTCCCGTGCTTCTCCGGTCTTGGACTTGCCCGTGAGTGCCGGCCGGGCCCTTGCCGGCCCACTACCGTACCCTACCGGGAGGCCGCACCACCGTCAAGCAGTGGCATCGCAGTCCGGGAAAGGGGGTGCTGTGCGACCTAGGCGCCCTCGACGGCCCCGGTCGTTACTCGTGTAAAGTAGACTCCAATCGCATCGGGGGCCTGGATGTCGGGACCCCGGGGCCTGTTTCGACGGCCTTGCGACTGGAGTGTACATGCCAGGACTCCTGCAAAACGAGAGATTCCCTAGATCCAACCAGTACGACCCGGAGTGGATCATGGAGAATCCGATGG
>CAZCCL010000071.1:0-13848 GCA_964497095.1 uncultured Gaiellales bacterium
CTCCTCTAGGGGACTTTCACCCCCAAGCTGTCGTCCATGCCAGGCGTACAGAAAAGGGGACCCGCCTGGAGGCGGGTCCCCTTCCAGAGTCAGACGGTGCCGACCCTTATGGCTACTTCATCTAGCTGCCCCACGTGAGCACCGACGTGTTGCCGGTCAACTCACCCGGGGTGATGAGGGTATCGACGGTTACGTCGTCAATGAACGGCGTGAAGTAGAACGTACCTGCGACCGTCGGCGAGTACGTGGTTTGCACGTAGCCGTCGGCGTCAGGAGCACCAGCCAACGGAAGCACGCCAATACCATTGGGGGCCTGAACGAAGACGTAGAGGTCCGGAATCGCCGCAGTCCACGGGTTGCCGAACTGGTCGAGAATCTGGACCCGGACGTGGATCGGGCTGACCACCGATGTCAAGGCAGTAACCCATGGACCGGCATCGGTTTCCCCAATCGCCCCAGATAAGGTGGCAATCTCGGGAGTCTCCAGCGACCATACCTTGGTCACTTCCCACTGGCCCATGAGGGCGCCAGCCGGGGTGTAGACCTTGATGTTGACGATGTCGGTGAAGTGGTCGATGCCCTCCGCACCTGACAGGCCACCGGCCTGAAGCTGACCGAGGGTCTCGTCGAGGACGAGATCCACGTGAGCGGCGCTGTCCAGATCAAGAGTGAAGTTGATCTGGTGGTTCAGCGTCCAACCCCACGCGTAATCGTCATCGGCAGCGTCGGGGACGCTCTGTGGATGGACTCCATCAGCGAAGTCACCCCAGAGGAGGTTGCTGTTGACGAACGGGTTGCGGTCGCCAACGCCGGCCACGCCGGCCCCGATCGGATCGTCATGCACCGGATTGGCGAGGTGAGCGTAGGGATGATAGGTGTCGACGGCACCAGCAGTGATGGTACCTTGACCGAGCACCTCCCAGGTCACCTTGTAGCCCTCGAGAGCATTGCCGTACTCGTCAAATACCTGCACGGCGATGGTCTCAACATTCTCGGCTGCAACGTCAGAGACGGGGTTCACCCAACGGTCGCCGATCACACCTTCGCCCTGGGCGAAGATGGTGACACTGTCACCACCGGCGGCTTCCCAGAGCTTGCTGACGCAGTCCCAACGAAGCTCAGCCCAGTCGAGCGGCATCAGGGGATCGCCGTCCTGCGGGTTCTCCACGTAGTCCGCTACCGCGTAGATGTACTGATAGCCCTTGTTGACGGAGTTGATGCTGACATCGGCCCAGCCCATGTCGTCCGTGACCACCATGGTGTCCGAGGTGATGGAGCCGACGAATGCCGGATGACCGTCACCGACTACGGTCGCAAGTGGTGTGTTGGACGTGGGAGCTTCAGGGCAGACGCCCACGTTGTTGAAGAAGTAGACGGTCTTGCCGCCCAGGCCGGACCAGACCTCGGCGATGCCGTCAGCACCGATATCCGCACCCTCGTAGAACCAGACCTCAGCATCGGCCAGTTCGAGGTCAGCGAAGCGGGTGTAGTAGGGACCGCCAACCTGGTTAGGCGTGAACACCTGGCCAGGGAGCACGTCCGCACCGGCGGCTTTGGGCACCCAGGTCAGTATGTTGTTGACCATGGCTGCCACCCAGCCAGAGGCGTTCCAAAGGTCGTCGCGGTCGCCGATCAGAGCCTGGTCGTCGGAGAGGCCGTTGCCGTTGATGTCGTAGAGGACATGCACGTACTTGGCGCCGGCCACGAATACCTCAAAGGTATGACCGGTGTTGACCTCGTTCTCGGCGCCGGGATCAGGCACGTACGATCCGGCTAGGGCATCCCATACCCAGAACTGGACGTCATCGATGGAGTACCACTGCTTGACGACGTTCCACTCTTTCCAGGGCAGACCATATTTGTCCATGACCTTGCAGTGGACGATGGTCTGACCGGGGATGAGGGATTTGACCCACACGGAGGCCATGCCGCCTGCGTCGGTCACATCCCAGTCTTTGTTCTGCTCACCGATGCCCGACCAGGAAGAATCGTCGGTCTTGAACTCGCCCACACCCTGAATCCACCACTCTACGGTGTAGCCGGGGATGGGGTTGCCGTAGACGTCTTCCAAGGCCAAATCGAACTGCTCCACCTCGCCGGTGTTGTTAACAGCGTAGGCAGGAGTGATGGGACCTTCGTCATCGCCACCGATGACATGGGGAATCCACAGCTTGGTGGCGCTAGCCACTCCCTTGGGCTGCTGTTCCCAATCCTCGTCCGCATCCCAGTTGCCATCGATGGTGTCGCGATCGATCAGCATCTGCGGGTAGGGGTTCTCGGGATAAGTGGCGATCGCCTGCACCACGGCATAGCCAGTCTTTTCCGAGTAGATGGTGATGCAACTCACACCGTCTTCATCGGTCATACCCAGCGCTTCTCCGGCCGGGGTGATGGCCACGCCGTCAACTTCAGTGATCGCGCCCACGGAGGCGACGGACTCATCTACGTCCGGCGTCGCCGGGTCGTCGTTGATGTAGTTGACGAGGTCCCACTGCACGCCGATGCCGGCCATGGTACGGACCATCTCGTCGGGATCGAGGTCGTCGAGCTCATCCTCGTAGTCGTTCAGACCTTTATCCCACCAGCCGTCGTCGGTCTGGAGATCGGCGGGATCGTACTCATCATCGATCACGTTGTACCAGTCATACTGGCTGGTGGAACGCGGGCCGGGGCCGAAGACCACTACCCGGGCACACCACTCGTGGGAGTCGCCGGCGTTGTTCTCGGCGAAGCGCTCGGTGTCCATGATGTAGATCTCGTCCATGGCTACCCAGTACTTGGTGGCCATCTCGGTCATCAGGCCGTCAGGCGTGACGATGGTGGCATACACCCTCTGAGTGCCGGGCTCGGCCGAGTTCAGGTTGACCGTGACTTCACCCATGCTGTTGGTCATGGCCGCTTCCGGGCTGATGTTGCCCACATAGAGCGGGTTGGCGAACAGGGTGTCGAAGTCCACCAAGACGTTCTTGGCCGGATGGCCGTCCTGGGTGGTGACCTTGAAGGTGACCGTGTGGGTCTTACCGATCAGGTTCTCGCTCTTATCGGCGGTGACCTGAGCGATGTCGTAGGCGGTCCAGTTGGCTGGCGGCACCAGACCCTGCGCTCTGATCAGGAAGGCCGCTCCCTGGATACGCATCATGTTGGCCAGGGGAGCGAAGTTGCCGTAGGCGTCGCCGGTGGTGATGCCCATGTCAAAGGCGAAGGCCACTTCCGCCTGCAGAGCGGAGCTGATGGAGGCCGCGTCCCCGAAGTGGGCCAGCAGAGCGGCGATCTGATCGGCCGTGTACATAGTGGCTAGATCATAGCCGTTCACCTGGGCTACCCAGCGGGACACCATGGCAACGGCCTGCTGTCGGGTGACCATGGCGTTGGGGCTGAAGGTGGTCGTACCGGTGCCGTTGGTGATGGCGGCGGCTTTGGCCCCTTCGATGTACTGATAGAAGATGTTTGATTTGGGCACGTCCGTGAAGGACGGGGTGGCCGGATTCGCCAACGGGATCCCGAACGCCAGCACCGCCATCTTGGTGAACTGGGCGCGGGTAACCGCCTGGTAGGGCCTCCAGGTGCCGTCGGGGAAACCATCCGAGATCTGTGCCACCTGATTGTCGGTGATGCCGTACTTGGCGGTCACCGTATCGGGCAGGTCACTCCAGGTCTGGTCCGCGAGGGCGATGCTGGAGAAGCTTAGTACCAGGATCGTGGCGAGGGCGGCCAGAAGCGCTACCTTTAAGGTGCGTTTCCGCATGAGACCACTCCTCTTTTCTTGTTTACTCATAGCAAAATAGTTCTTGCCGTTTCCTACTGGTGAAGCGGTAGTGTAGGAAGAAGAACGAGTCACCTCCTTTCTTCTTTGGTCTCACATCCGCGCCTACCAACACGGAGTGGCAAACTCTGTTCGGGCCGGGGGCGGCAAGAGCCCGCGGCCGTTTCAGACCAGCAAAAAAGTGCAGACAAGCTGCACGGAATGTCGAGTATAACGTGTCAGTGGAAGAATACGAAAGCTCGATGGTCATCATGGCCCTTGTCACTATCCCGCGTTGATGGCCGTTATGACGGCGCCTTTGTCGTCCACACGCACCTTGATGACGAACTTGGGCAGAGCCTCTTTCAATTCGCCGTTCGGGCTCACAACCCTGTCGCTGATCTCCAGGGTCACGCGCACGGATGTGTCGGAGAGCGACCGTACGCCGGTGATCCTGTAGCCGTGGGGTTCAGTCAGAGACGTCATCATCTGCGCCAGCAAGGCCTGGGCCTCGGGAGCGACCAGAGCTCTGGCCCCCGAGGTGTTGCCCGTGATGACCATATCGGCCAGGTAGGCGGCAGCCGTCCGGGCAGAGCCTTCGCGCTGTACCGACGTGTACAACTGCTCACCCGCGGTAGTGGTCGAAGAAGGCCGCGTGGCGGTCGTGTTGATGGACGGGCCGCCCGTGGTACCAGGGCCACTGCCTTCCGTCGTGTCCGGGGCTACTTCGGTGGTAGTATCGGGAGCGCTCGTGGTACCGGGGCCGTCTGTGGAAACGGGGCCGACCTGTCCCTCACTGGTGGGCACGCTGCTCGTGCTGACGGTGGTGCTCTCGGTGCTTACGGTGGTGGAGGGTTCAGTCGTGTCGGAGCTCACCACAGAGGTGATAGTGGTGGTCTGATCGCCACTGTCGACCGTCTGGAGAAGACCCCCGCTGTAGGTGCCAAGCAGAGTGGCAATGACGGCGACCGCTGCCGCCGCACAAGCGATAGCCCACCGCCAACTGCGCGCGTGGCCCGTGCGAGGCGGGCGCGCGCCGGCCGTCGCCCGAACGGGGTGTTGCTCCAACTCGCTCTTGACGGCCGCCCATCCCCGTTCCTTCGCGGCCTGACTCAACGGCAACTCAGACAGACCAGATAGCTCCCGGCTGATGGCCAGCATCGCTTGGTCCACTGGGAAGGGTGAGGGGGAAGACGGGGATTGGATCTGAGCGGAATCTGGCGAAGGTATGAGCCCTGCGCCCTCGCTCTGTTTCTCCGCTCGCCGCTTGTTGAAGAAGCCTCTAAACATGGTTCATCAGAATCCCTATTGCCGCGGCGGCGGAAAAGTCACGATATGACGGCGTAGGGTCGGGAAACCGATGGGAAAGGCGGGGTCTGTCCGGCGTGCCCGGGCCCATACAAGGGCTCGAACTACCGCCTAGTGCTCCTGCAGAAGATTGTAGAGCAGCTGGGCGCACTCGCCCCGGCTCGCAGGGGCGAAGAAGTCGTACGAAGGTCCCACGCCCCCGAGGCCGTCCAGTAGTCCCGCGTACGCAGCTTTGCGGGCGTTCTGGTAATGATCGGCGGAGAACTGCCCCGCGAAAAAGCCGGGTTCGTACCCGGCGGGTGGTTCGGGAAGAGCGGCCGCCCGGGCCACCATCGTGATCAGCTGTTGCCGGCTGATACTGAGGAGGGGTTTGAATAGGTTGCCCGGATAGCCGTAGGCGATGTTGTGATCCGCACACACGGCCACGTACTTGGAGGGGTAGAAAGGATCAGCGCCTACCTGCGCATCGACATCCTTGAAGCGGCACACTTCAGTCCCGGTCACGGGGAGACCCAAGGTCTTCACGATCATCTTCGCGAACTGCTGCCGCGTCACGTCGGCATCGGGACGGAAGGTATTGTCCTGGAACCCGAGAATGATCTGCCGGGCGGCGAGCTCGTAGATGGCGGTCTCGTAGGGCGAGCCTGATACGTCGGTGAAACGACGCGGGACCCCGGGGTTCAGGTTGATTATGGCTTGGATCAGTCCCGGCCCAGGGAAGTCCATCATTAGAGTGCCCGTGCGGACAAGGGGGGCCTTGGCCGAGCCCGATCCGGAGGGAGGGTCGAGAAGAGCTGAACCCCTCAGCAGCGCGAGCGTACGGTCGTTCATGCCCGTTGCGGAGAAACCACCCGAGTAGCCGCCTGCGACGCGTTCGGGGTAGGTCTGCGTGCCTCCGCTCAGCCAGTTCACATACCAGGTGCTCGTACGATTCCCGGCGTTGGTTGCATAGAGATGGTCGTAGATGCCCGCCCATTTGGCGTCGAAGCCGGCTTTGGAGAAGGGGACCACATAGCTGTCCTGAGAGTCGAAGGGCGGATGGCTGCCCGGAGTGATGTAGCGGATGCCCCAGAAAGGCGAGTAGTCGTAGTCCTGCAGGACGACCACGTTCCCTCGGACCTGCCCGAGGGTGGGGATGGTACTTCCGTCGCCGATATCCGCGAACAAACCCGGATATTTGACATCCCGATACCATTTGAACATGTCGGTGAACAAGAGCTTGGGATTCGTGAGAGCGGGTTCCTGCCTTATCCGCATGACGATGGTCTCTTCAGGATGAGCCGCAAGAAACGTCTGGCAGTCATCGGCGACCTGGTCGAACGTGCCCAAGCGACAGTAGGGTCCATGCCAGAGCGAGAAGTAGTTCCCCTGCGCGCCGGAGTCGCTCGCGCAGCGGATGTCCAGAGCGCGGACGCCCGCCTGCAGCTGGTCGGCCAGAGGTGCGACCTGGCAGTCAGCCAGGAGGTCGCAGCCGCGGGCCATCGTGTCGTGGGTGCCCGGAAGAGAGATCTGGCTGAGAAGAAGGCCGTCGGAAAGGTCGGCCATCCAGTCGGGGTTGTCGAGCGGGATATCCGTGCCCTTGAAAAAGGCATCCCCCGCCAGAGCCGCCGACGGCGCCGCCAATCCCATCGCCAGGATCAAGGCGAACAAGAAGCAGACCGACCCGACCAGGCGGGCCGGTAGCCTCCGGACCAGGCTAGCCCCGATCAACATGTGATCCCTACTCCAGGCGATTCCTACTCTATACCCAGGATCAGCATGAGCGAGCATGCGCTTCAGGCATCGCCGCCTCGCGCTTCTGCTCTCTTCTGATTGTATTCCTCCCGACATCGCCGGGCCACAGGTATTCTTAGCCGGCGTACGGTCATCCAACCTCCGAGGCGACATCGGGGAGGCGTCCGGCCGCCCGATAACGGCTGTCGACTCGACGCGGATCAGCGCAGATGCGTTCCCTCGCGTCCCAGGACGTCCCTGAGGGTGGCCAGTCCCCGTAGCTGCAACTGTTTGACCGCTCCTTCGGTCCGGCCCACCACCGCTGCGGTCTCAGCCACCGAGAGCGCCAAGACGTAACGCAGCATCAGGACCTCACGCTGCCCCTCCGGCACCTTACTCAACGCCCGAGCGATCCCTGCGCGCAGCTCCCGTTGTTCGGCAGTGGCGTCGGGGCCGGCGCTCTGGGCCGCCAGCTCCGCGGCGGCGTCGAGGTCCACCGGGTTGGGCGCCCGGCTTTGCCCGCGCTGGAAGAACGCGACCTGTTTCTGGGCTATGCCGTAAAGCCAGGCAACGAAGGGTTTGCCCTCGTCCCGATAGCGCCCCAGTCCCTTCACCATCCCCAAGAACACCTGGCTGGTGACATCCTCGGCAGCGGGGGGCGAGCCGAGGCGAAACAGCACATAGCGGAAGATGGTGTCGTAGTGCGTACGGTAGAGCGCTTCTATGGCGGAATTCTCCCCCCGACAGGCAGCCTCGACCAGTCGGTGCTCGCGGCGGCGGTCCTTCTCGGACGCCGGCACGTCGGGCATAGGGAGGGTGGCATCAAGGGTGCCGTCGACCGTCCCCGCGTCGAGACCGGCGCCACCCACGGGGAGTTCGTCGACACCAGCGTCGACGCTGGTGTCGACGGTCGCCGAGCCATCCGGGGTAGGGACTGTCTCACCGGGAAGTTCCTGGCTCGCCCCGTCCCGGGGATCCACATCCTTTTCCCGGGACGACGCGTCTGGGCGGCGGAGCTTGACCATGTTCATTCTAATGATAAACGATGTACCGAGTCCGAAGGTTACCCCCCTACCCCGCAGCGGCGCCTATCGGGAGAAATTCCAAGGCGGCCCGAGGTTTTTGCGAGGCCAAGCCCCAGACGGGCGGGGCGGCGCCCGGAGGGGCCGCACAGGGCCGTTTAGTCCTGCGACTGCGCAGCGGTAGACCAGACCGCTGGATCCTCCAAGTGGCTGATGAGATTGGCCGTCATCTTGGCCACGTGATTCCGGCTCGCGTAAGAATACGGATGGAAATAGAGGAGACCGTTCTTGCCCACGCTGCCGTTCATGATCCCCGCGTAGTAGGCGGTCATGATGTCACGATAGTAAGGATGTGACAGAGGCACATCCGCGAACACCTGGGTGGCGCCCGTGTACTCGGGCAGAGGTTTGCCGGCTGCAGCTGCTCCCCGGGTGATCATGAGGACGAGTTGCCCGCGCGTGATCGAACTGTAGGGACGGAAAAGCCCGTCATTGTAGCCACGCACGATGCCCAGCGCCACGGCTTCCTCCACGTAGTCGTAAGGATACGCTTCGGGGGCCCCGGATCCGTCATAGGTCAGGCGTACGTCGGAGAAGGTGGGGTCATCAGGATTATCGATGGCCGGGGTGTGGAGCCCGATGGACTCCATGATCATCTTGGCAAACTGGGCCCGCAGTACGTTCTGCCCCCCAAGGAAATACCACAGACCCGAGCCCGGGGGGATCTCCTTACCGCTGATCACATTCCGGATGAAGAGTTCGGCCACATAGGGGTAGTAGGGATCCTCGGGCCCCAGGTCCATGAATTGGGACCTCCGGCGATGCTCACCGAGGCCGTGTATCGGAACTCGTACAGGGCGTCCTCCCCTACCGCTCCCCGCCCCCACACTGCCAGCGTGTGTCGGTTGTAGCCTGCTGGGGCCGCGCAGTTGCCGTCGCCCGAGACTACTTGGAGCCAGGTCACTGTGGGGGGCATTTGGCCGGCCGAATCCCAGGATATGAGGGCCGCCCGCAGTGGAGCAGCAGGATCTCCATCGACCACCGCTCGGAGAATGGACTGAGGGTCGGTCATCGGGAAGTCGAGGTAGACCGCGCCGAAATTGGTCGCATACTCCGAACCGGTCACGGGAAAGGAGCCGGAGACGGACACAGGCACGGCCCCGACTTCGATCTCGGGGTACGAATACGGAAACACTTCCGGATAGACACCGTCCAGGAAGTTGGCCACCATCCAGTCATCGAGGAGGGTGTCGAAAGTCTCGAACGTCTCTCCTCGGTCCACGAGCGTCTGGTTGATGCCGGCGATACCGTCTGCCGGTTGGTCCACGAGATCCGTGACGAATCCCTGTCCTTCCCGCATGGCCAGGTAGCTCATGAAGGCGTACGACGCCCCATAGTGAGCCCGGTAGCCAACCCAGCTGGTGAGATTGGCGCCCGGATCGTTGGCAAAGCTCCGGAGCTGACTATTGGTCCGACCATCATACCCGGCCAAATGCTCAGCGTAGGTGGTGAAGCCCTCGTAGATCCACGAAGGCTCCTCCGTCCGAGCCGGGGAGGGATCAAGCATGTAGTCGCGGTAGTACGCGATGAGGTGGGCGAACTCGTGGGCTGCGAGCGAACCGGCGTTTTCGGGTTCCGAGGCCACCATCTCCGCGTTCAGGTAGATCATCTCCCGGCGGTTGGAGTTGCTCTGCCCTGCCGGCGGGTCGATGTCGACGGGAGAGAAGTACCCGGAGACACTGAGGCTGGCGAAGTCGTAGAGAAGGATGGCGATCCGGGATTCGTCGTCGATCCCCGGGCGGGGCTCGGCCCCGAGAACGTCCGTCAACGTGGGATAGACAGTCGTATCGAACTCCGTTCCCAACCGCTCTATGGTCACCGGGGCCACGAACTCGCCGTTCTGCAGGTAGACCGTGCAACTGGCGCCGACGTAGGCGACCGTCGCCTCGATCTGCAGATACCCGCCCCAGCTCCAGTCCTTGGCCCAAAAGGTGTCGACTTGGCCAACCACCGGGTCGGCCGCGGCAACCACGTTCGACTGGGGCGTGACTGAGGAAGCCGGCAGGGAGGATCCGGAATCGGTGATGAGACCTGGGGCCGCCGTCGCTTCGGCTCTTGGACCGACAAACGCGAACCCCGACAGAAGGAGGATGGTCGCCAGCATGACGGTCATCGCCGCCATGAAAGGCGTCACCCGCAGGAGCCGCGGTGGTCTTGGGGCAAGCATGGCAGGCATTATAGCCGTTCTCCCTGTTCGGCCCGGCTTTACAGGGCCTTTATACCCATCTGAAGTATAGTGGCACCAGGTTACAAAGACGGGCCTACGAGGCCCGAACGAGGAGCAAGGAACGCGATGATGCGATGGCAATTAGATCCTCAGCATTTTGATGGCTGGGACCGGCACCTGGGCGCGGCCGGCATTGTCGGCTTCGTTCTTATGATCGTCCTGTGGGTCGCTGTGATCGCCGCCCTAGTGCTGGGAATAAGGGCGCTGATTCTTCACAGCAGACGAAACAAGGTCTCAGCGGTAGTCCCAGTGGGCGGCCCCACACCGGGAGCGGTGGCGCCGCCGGTCGAATCCGGAGCGATCGCAACACCGGCTGAGCCGGGTTCGCCGGCCGCGGCGGCGACTCCCTCCCTGCTGGCGATCCTGGAAGAACGGTATGCCCGCGGCGAGATCGATCGAGATGAGTTCTTGCAGCGGAAGCAAGATCTGGGATTGGCCCAGACTCCCTCCGACGGATAGCGAGGCCGAACAAATGGCTGAGTCGGTGACATAGTCCCCCACTCCTCGAGACGACCTGCCCCCTCCGGTCCTCGAGGTGCCCCTCATAGCGAGCCGGGGCCCCGGGCTCCAGCGGACGAAGGAAGTCCGCCTGGGTCCGGGGCCCCGGCTTCTTTCATGGCGACGCGCTACTCCGCCCGGAGCAGGTACTCGGGTGCTTACGAGCCAGGATTCTCTCTTCACTCCTCCACGCAGATCTGGCCCTTAGCCACGTTCTTGATGGTCAGGACGGCCAGGGTGCAGATGATGACGATGAGGAGCGCGAAGACTACGAACTAGAGCACGTAGAAGAAACGCAGGTCCGTCTGCCGGTACATGAGGACACCGGCGATGGAGAAAGCCGCCACGGGAAAGGAGTAGGCCCACCACGACAGGTAGAAACGGGAGCGACGGATCATTCGGAACTGGACCAGCAGGAAGACGAAAAGGAAGAAGGCGAAGTAGTAGAGGATCAGAGCGAAGTTGTCGAGGCCCCCGTTCAGCTTGACATAGGCGATGAAACCCACCGCCGGCGGGGCCAGGAGAATGAAGAAGGTGGGAAGGAGCTTCTCCGGCAACGGGTTGTGGAAGAAGATGCGATAGAAGAACAGCGTCTGCAGCATCAGCCAGAAGACGATGCCTACGCTGAAGAAGAACCAGGACACCTCAGCAGGTGCGTGCGTCACGCCGGCGATGGGGACGAGGATGTTTCCCACGACGGGGATGAACCACACCGGGCTCATGTGCTTGATCTCGAACTTCTCGTGGTGGACCCAGATGCTGAGCACGATGAGCGTCAGCACCAGATGGACCCCGGTACCCATTATCCAGAAGACCAGAGAGGCTTCTGAACTGATGGGCAACAAGGCGATGCCGACCAGGAGCAGGCTTATCGAGAAGGCGGGGAAGAAGCTGAGCCGCACCGGGTCGTTGAACTCGGCCGCGCACTGAGACCGATGGCGGACGATCTTGAGGATGTAGAACACCGTGATCACCAGGAAGACGAGCAGTGCTACCGCTAGGAGGACCGTGCTCGGTATGTCGGTGATCTCGAGGAGCTCCTCGATCTTCTGGGTGGCGATCACCAGCCCGCACAGCCCCATCACGATGGCGAAGAACGAGACCGGGAAGAACGCCACGCGGGTCGGCAGTCTGGCGGCGCCGGGTGCGCTATCGAGGTCGTTCACCGACGGGCACCCCTGGTGCGATGCCCGGTTGTCGGTGCCCCGCGCAAGATGCTCGTCGGCCTGTCCATCACCCCAGGTCGAGCACCCGGCAGAGGATGACGGCCACGTGCTGACGCTTCGTGGCCTCCTCGGGCCGGAGGGTGCCGTCGCCGTAGCCCTGGATGACGCCCTGCAGTTTTAGATAGGTGGCGGCGCTCCAATGGACGCTGGAGTGCGCCAGATCGGTGAAGCTCGGAGTGTCGGCAGGTAGGGCGGCGGCTTCATCTTCCCAGCCCAGGGCCCGGCATATCATCGTGGCCATCTGGTCTCGTCGTACCACCGAGTAGGGATCGAAAATGGTGGAGCTCTCGCCCATGACCAAACCTGCCTTCTTGGCAGCCGCCACCCAGTCGGACATGTCGCCCACCGTGTTCTTGTCCAGCGGGATGTCGCTGAAGGGAGCGGTAGTGACGTTCACCACCGCGATCTGGTCGTCCGGGTGCAGGATGTTGTGGAGGTTGACGGCGATCTTGGCGAACTGCCAACGGGTGACCGGGTTCTCGGGCTTGAAGAGGCCGGAATCGTAGCCGTTCATCAGTCCGTCGGTCACCATCCTCGCGATCTGGTCGTGATAGATGTGGCCGGTGCCAACGTCGTAGAACTCTCCCGGAGCCAGGGGCTCCCCACCGGTGACCGTGAGGATCAATGTGGAGCGCAGGCCAAGGCGACTCTTGAGGGAGGTGGCAGAGACCGTGGTAGTGCCTTTGTCTCCGGTGAGACGCACCGTCTTGGCGTGACTCTCAGAGTCTGTGGTGTCGCGGGCGGTGATCTCCACCCGACTGATCGTACCTACGTCGTACATGGCGGACAGGCTCGCCCGGGAGATCGTGTAGGTCCAACTGTAGCCGGGCCCATATGAGTTCATACTCGCGGGCGGGGCCTTGAGGCTCCAGGGGTCGGGTTGGGAGACGATGTAGGGCGGCTTCGTCCCCGACCAGGCCGAATCGGTTGTGTAGCCGCCGGAGTGAGCGGAGAAGTACGTGCTGGCAGCCTTACCCTGGTAGGTGAGGATCAGCCCGGCCGTATCCTCAGCCGCCTGCGCGATGCCGGGATACTGCTTCTCGAACTTGTAGCCCCGGTAGTACTGGTCCTGCCAACCGTCGGTCAGAGGACCGTTCTTGGCGACCGCATAGGTGCGGGCTGCTACCGCTTGGGCCTTCACCGCTTCCGGGGCGTAGGCGGCGGCTCCAGGGACCGCCCAGTCGTAATCGACCTCGGCGATGCTGCGTACGTACTTCTCCAGCTTGACGATGTTGTAGACCCACAACTCGCCTGGGTCGTCGCCGTACTGCACGCGCATAGAGCCCCAGAATTCCCGGTAGTCGTAGGTCTTCCCCGAGGTCTTGAGCTGGATGGCGACCCGGCCTTCGGCGGGATCGTCTCCGGCGGCGACGGGCTGCAACTCGATATAGTCATATGGGCCCTGCGCGCCGGCCCCAGTCACTACCTGGACCCTGCCCCCGCTGTTCAGCACATTGATGAAGCTGCCCGCAGGGATCACCTCGGTCTCGTCTCCCGAGGAGGTGTGCTTGACCAGAACAGCTGAGGTCACCATCGGCTTGAGGTCGACCTGGACGAAGCTGGTGACGCTGCTCGTGGGGGGATTGGCGGAGATACGGACCCGGACCTGCGTGTCCGGGTCTGGGAGACTCTCAAGGGTGGTCCCCGGGTAGTAGAAGGCGAGGATATCTTCGAAAGCCACCCCTTCGCGGGCCGCCTGCCAGGCGCCCCACTGGCTCATACCTACCCCATGGCCCCAGCCGCGACCGGTGAAGACGAAGTCGTCCGCCGCGGCGCCCGCGGCAGGAGTGAAGGCCAAGCCGCCGATGACAAGAGAAAGAGCCACAAGTGCCGCGACCAAGATCCGGCGGTGGCTCTTGGCCCGGAAACGAGCACGATCATTCTTCACAAACAGACCCTCCCGGTCGGAGTCGCGGCCGCAAAGTCCCAGGCCCCGACGGGTGTTCTTGGCCACCTTCGCGGTGGCCTCTGTCCACGAGCTGCGTCCGATAGTTTAACCCGAATCCACCGATCCCCCCTTTGCAGCCCCGCACGGTCCCGCCCCGAAGGGTT
>CAZCCL010000072.1:0-13679 GCA_964497095.1 uncultured Gaiellales bacterium
CAGAACCCCCACTAGTTGTCTTCGCAAGGACCGTAGAGCATCTGAAAGTCCCCCTTCCAACTGGCGCAGGGACGCCCTCAGCGCACCTGAACTGCGCGCAGCGACGATCGAGGCAACACTCTCCGCCTGGGTCAGGTCGATCCGACCGTTGAGGAAGGCCCGCCGCGTGAATTCCCCCGGTTCTGCAAGCCGGGCCCCCAGACGCACCATCAGACGCAGCACGGCCCTTTGGGCGGCAAGACCTCCGTGGGAGTGCAACTCGACCACATCCTCACGGGTGTACGAACGGGGGGCTCGCATCACTGCCATCAGGACCTCGTCCACCGGCTCTCCGTCATCGGGGTCCACCACGTGACCATACAGGAGCCGGTAGGTCTCCCCATCGTCCAGACGCGTGTTACGCGCAGGGTGGAAGGCAGACTGGGCGATGGAGACGGCCTCCGGTCCACTCATCCGGACGATGCCGATGGCGCCGGGACCGGTGGCCGTCGACACGGCGACGATCGTCTCTTCGCCCCAGCTTTCTTCGCCCCAGGTTGCGTCTTCAGATAGGCCCATCACCCAACGTTCCTTCAGCCTGGCCGGTTACCGGGTAGCGCTGTCGTTGTCACGCAGCGCGTGAGGCATGTGCATCTTTCCGGCTGCTTCGCGCTTTTCATTCGATCCTCGGCAGTCGGTACACTCGCGTCGATCCAGGGGCTGAGATGATGCCAGAAAACGGGCGGTGCGACCATCACCCGGCATGGCGCGCGCCTTCGCCGGCAGACTCGCGCTCCGGCTGCTCAGACCCTGTTTCGTTCTTCCGCGTCAGGATACGTCCTCCGGCCGCGCCGGAGGGTGCTCGGGACGGCTCCCTTTTTCCGAGATTCCCGCGTTATTCAGAAGGCAGCCGTCGCCGGCACGAAGGGGCCTCGCTCGTCCTGAATGAGTCCCCTCGCCTCAGCTCAGCGCACGGGCGAGATCACCACCGAACGGTTCGGCTCGCGTCCCTGGCTTTCGGTGACCACGTCAGTCCGGCCCTTCAGCGAAAGGTGGACTATCTTCCGTTCGGCGGGGCTCATTGGGGCGAGCTCCACAGGTCTCCCCCGCTTCGTAGCCTCTTGGGCCTTGCGAAGAGCCACCCGCTCGATCTGCCGCCGTCGGCGCTCCTTGTACCCCTCAGCGTCCAACTCCACGTGCTTGCGCCTTGTGTGCCCCCCGGGGAACACCGCGATGCTCGCGAGATACTCTACGGCATCGATGGTCTGCCCGCGGCGGCCGATAAGGATACCCAAGTCCTCTCCGCTGACCTCGGCACGCAGCTCGTCCGGACCCTCATCGATCCTCACCTGTGCGGCGAGTCCGAGTTCTGCGAGCACGCGCCGGAGAAACGCACGCAGCCGGGCGGCCTCCGGACTGTCGGCTTGGCCGTCGTCGCCTACACCGTGACCGGCGAGCTCTACGTACTCGTCCTCATACTCTTCGCTCTCGTCGTATTCTTCCTCAGGCTCCTGAACGAGCAGTTCCGGAGGCTGCGCATCCGCCCCGGGACCATAGTAGTCGAACGCTTCGTCTACCAAAGCCACCTCGACGATGGCATCCACTGCGCCCACTCCCATGAACCCCTCCTCGGGGGGGATCAGAATGGTGACTTCGTACTGATCTTCGCCGAGTTCGCCCGGCGCAAAATCAAGTTCGGCCAGAGCTCTTTGGATTGCCTGCTCCACTGTTCGGCCGCTGGCCTTTGCTACCTGACGTCTTCCCTTGGGTCCCCGGTCTTTTGCCACTGCTCCTGCCTCCACTCTTCGCCGCCGGCTTCGCCGCTCCCGGTTTCGCCCCGCCGGACTTGGCCGTCCCCGGTCTTGCTGCGCCCGATTTCGGCGCCCCCGCCTTCACTGTGCTCGTCCCTTTCGACTTTGCCCTCTGCTCCTTCGCTGGGACCGCTGCGGCGACGACGGGGGCCGGCATGACTTTCTCGGCAACATACTGCTGAACTATAGTCCACAAGTTTGATGTGAACCAATAAATCATCAAACCTGCGGGCCACTTCCCTATGAACATGAATATGCCCACCATAATAGGCATGAAATATGCGATGATCTTTTGCTGACCAGCGCCCTTTCTGGCCATTTGCCAAGAAGCAACAAACTGGCTCCCAATATAGAGGAACATTAAAGCAATACTGAACTTGGTGATATCGCCTATCCACAACCAATGGACTGGGTAATCGGGAGAACCAGCCGCGAATGCCCCGGCCGCAGCACCGGTGGCACCTGCCGCCACGGTTGTGCCGGCGTTCCTCAGCATTATGAAAAGCCCGAAGAAGACGGGCAGCTGGAGCACCAAGGGGAGGCAGGAGCCGAACGGACTGACCTTGTTCTCCTGATAGAACTCCATGGTCTTTTGGTTCAGCAGTTGGCGATTGTCCTTGTACTTCTCCTGCAGAGCCTTTATCTGCGGCTGAAGAGCCTGCATCGCCCGCATGCTCTTGATCTGGCGCCAGGTCAACGGGATGAGCGCGATCCGCACGATCACCGTGAGTAGCACGATCGACCAAGACCAGCTGATCCCTAGGTTCTCGTGAAGGAACCTCAGAATGACGAAGAAGAAGTCGGCGAGAGGAGAGAAGACGCTGTAGATGCTGCTCATACCGCCCCCTACGCCGTACCCGTCCGGCGGTCTCTCGGCCCGCGATCACGGCGCATCGCGCGGGGAGCACCCACAGACTGAGCGTCCTGGTCCCCCGTCGAACGAGGAGCGAACAAGGTCTGACGGTGGACCGGATCGTATCCTCCGTAGCTCAGAGGATTACACCGCAGCAGGCGCCACGACGCCAGGACGAACCCGCGCAACACGCCGTATTCCTTCACCGCGTCGATAGCGTATTGCGAGCAAGAAGGGTAGTACTTGCACCGCCCCGGGAGCCCGGGGGAGATGAACATCTGGTAGCCGCGAACGACCCATACCAACAGAGCCCGGACCGGATTATGACGAATGATCACGAGGATTGCCTGCGTCCTCCCCCGGAGACGACCAACGAAGCTTTGCCGAAGACCTCGAGCATCTTGGCCTCGACCGCAGAGAACCCTTCGGTCTCCAGCAGTTCGGCGATCGGTGCGCGGGCGATCAGAACGAAGTCCATGTTCCCCCTGAGAGATCGGCGGTTCGCGTTGCAGGCCTCCCGCAAGACGCGCTTGATGCGGTTCCGGTCGACCGCGGTTCCCAGTCGCTTGGAGACGGAGAACCCGATTCGCGCCCCGCTCGCGGACTCCGCCGACTCGGGTGAAGGGCGCTCAAAATAGTATAGGACCAGGTACCTGTTGGCAACCGACCGGCCCGAGCGATAGACCCGGGCGAAGTCCTCGGATCTTGACAGTCGGCCCCGGGACCGATCCACGTCGGTCAGGCCGAGAGGCGTTTGCGACCCTTGTCGCGCCGACGCTTGAGCACAGCCCGGCCGGCTCGGGTGCTCATGCGGGCCCGGAACCCATGAGTCTTCTTGCGCTTCCGCTTGTTGGGCTGGTAAGTCCTCTTCACGTTTCCTCACTAGTATGTTCGAGCGCCGCACACAGCCTCAGCCGCGGCCACGCTGTCAAGACCATCCACCACGAGCCGCCCCCGGATTACCCCCGGACGGGGATCCGCCCCGGACGACCCGCCGAGAAGCTCCTGAGAAGGGAGCGAAGTATACAAGTCCGCTGTTTCCCCGTCAATCAGAGCCCCTACCAGCCGGCCCGAGGGCATGCCGGGGGCATGCGCCGCACGGCCCGGTAACGATCGGACGCTTTCGCAGACACGGGCTCCACGCTCCCTCACCCCGTGGCCTCACCCGAGCCCCGCCACAGGCGTACACAGGCGTCTGGGGACACTGTGGAAAACACTGAGCCCCACCCATGTGTCGGGCAACCACCCCACCATGCCTGTGGAACCCACCCCTTGGAGACCCCGCTCTCAGCGCACACCGTGGCCGCTCCGGCCCCGATCTTGGCAGGGTGTCCGATCGGGAGCGCTCAGGTCCGCATGTCCTCGCGAGCCGCCTCGCGCGGTGCCTGCGGCGACGACCCCCGCTTCCGCGGTCCTTGTCCGGCCGCAAGAGCCTCGCTAGAAGCGCTCTTTCTGCAGGCCCTTGGCCCACGCGCCGCCCGTCTCCATGCTCCCGGGGGTACTCCGCCACCGTCACGCACCGCCCCTCGTCCGCGGTCGCGGCGACCGCGACCGCCCGTCGTCTATCAGCCTCGGGGCCTTGCCGAGGCGTCGACACCCCCCGTCTGACCCGGTCTCGAGAAATCAACTTTCCCCATTTTCAACAGAAAAGCTGGTCTATGCGGGTATCAGGTTCCTGTTTTCTTCACTTTTTCCACACCTGTGGACAGGTCTGTGGATAAGTGAGCGTTAATCCCTGCAAAATCCCGTTCTTGACTGGGAGACATGCAGCCGTTCTTGAGTGCTTTCATGGAAAAAGAGTCGGAGATTCCGAACTTCTCCTTCCGCCAAGGCTGTGGAAAATCACCCACCCGCTCGATACAATGGCGGAGCGTTTTCGGCACATGCCAGACCCACCTCGCCCGGGAGACTGAACACCTCGTCATGATCGTCGAACCGTCCCTTCAGGCGTCCTCTCTCACCGCGCAGGCCGAGCCGACGAGAGAGACCGTCGCTCCCCTGAAAGACCGCCCCTCAGATCCCTCCCCGGACCTTCGCGGTGCCGGCGACCTCCGCCCTGTCGTCGACTCTCCGAGACCGCACACCCCCCGAGAGACCTCCTTCTTCAGCCCTCGCGAAGAGCCCCCGCGCATCGCCGTCTACGTCGAGCCACGCACTCCTCCCGTCGTCGCCTCGATTACCGATATCCCGCTGACCGACGAGCAGGTTCCTGCCCTCATAGAGGCTCTCACCACCCGGGCCTACGAGCGGGCCCGAGAGCTCGGGGGTCGGCTGCCCGTCACGGTCTTCCGCGAACTGGTGGAGAACCTGGTCCACGCCTCTTTCGCAGGGGTGGTCGTGACCATCCTCGACCGGGGCAACACGGTGCGTGTCAGCGACAGAGGCCCGGGGATCTCCGACAAGGAGGCGGCTCTGCGTCCAGGCTTCACCTCTGCCGGCGTCGAGGCGAAGCGGTTCATCCGCGGGGTGGGTTCCGGTTTCTCGGTGGTCAAGGAGACGCTGGCCGGATTGGACGGAATGCTCGAGATCGAGGACAACCTGGGCCAGGGCACCGTCGTCACCGCCAAGGTGACTCCTCTGGCGGAAACGCCTCTCGCGTCCGCGGTGGTCCCGGCCTATAATCTCTCTGAGCGTCAGCTGAAGGCTTTGTTGCTGACGGTCGAGCTTGCTCCGGTCGGTCCGACCCGCATCGCCCAAGAGTTGGGCGTGTCTACCTCGACCGCTTATCGAGATCTTGTCTCGCTGGAGGATGCCGGTTTTGTCACCTGCGAAACGACCGGACGACGGTCGGCTACAGAGTCGGGATTGGCTTATCTAGGAGCCGTGCTCTGAACACGCTGAAGCTTACGTGGCTCCACGCCCAGCCCTTTGGGCAGTACTGGCCCGGGCCGTACAGACTGCTGGAGAGATATGATGGCGGACGCTAGGGCCGTAGATCCCATCTGGGAGGAATCGCTGGACATCATCTCGCAGCAGATCAACGAGGGCACCTTCCGCATCTGGTTCGAGCAGACGGTGGGGCTGGGGCTGCTCGACGATACCTATTCCGTCGGAGTCACCTCCGACTTCGCCAAGGACTGGATCGAATCCCGCTTCCGGACTTTGATCGCGGACGCCGTCTCCCAGGTCGTGGGGCAGGCGGTACGTTGCGAGATCGTCGTTTCGCCCGATGTCCTCCACGCCGCGGGGCGGGAAGAGGCCGTGGGCGCGCCCTCCCGCGAGCAGGCTTCGAGCCGAGACTCGGAGATACCCGCCTATACCCGTTCTGCCCCGCCGACCCGCTCTGGCGCCGGAAACGGCCAGGGCAGCGGTATGATCGGCGGTCCCCCTTATCCCTCGTCCGGCGCTTCCCCGACCGACGCTATCTCGGCAGCTTCCGGTTTGATCGACAAGTACACTTTCGATACCTTCGTCATTGGTTCATCGAATCGCTTCGCCCACGCCGCCGCCCTGGCGGCCGCCGAGACCCCGGGTACCCAGTACAATCCGCTCTTCATCTACGGCGGGGTGGGATTGGGCAAGACCCACCTTCTGCAGGCGATAGGCCAGTACGTCGTCCGCCACAGCCCCGGACTCCGGGTGCGCTATGTCACTCTGGAGACCTTCACCAACGATTTCATCAACTCCCTGCGCGACGACAGCATCGAGGGGTTCAAGAACAGATACAGGACCATCGACGTGCTGCTGATCGACGATATTCAGTTTCTCCAGAAGAAGGAACAGACCCAGGAGGAGTTTTTTCACACCTTCAACGCGCTATATGATGCCCAGAAGCAGATCGTCATCACGTCCGACAGACACCCCAAGGGTCTGGCGACGCTGGAGGATCGGCTCGTATCCCGATTCGAGTGGGGGCTCATCACCGACATCCAACCGCCCGACCTGGAGACGCGAGTAGCCATCCTGCGCAAGAAGGTGCACAGCGATGGCATCCCCCTAGCCGACGATGATGTACTGATGTTGATCGCCTCCCGAGTACCTACGAACATCCGGGAGCTTGAGGGATGCCTCACTCGAGTGGTGGCCTTCTCCTCTATCAACAGGCGCCCCATCGACGTAGACCTTGCCCAGGAGGTACTCAAGGACATACCGGAGACCGCCTCCTCCCGCATCACCATCGATCTCATCCTCTCCACCGTGGCCGACTCCACCGGGGTATCCGTCACCGAGATCACAGGCGATAAACGGTCCCGCACCGTAGTCGAGAGCAGGCACCTGGCCATGTATCTCGCCCGCGAACTCACCGATCTCAGCCTTCCAAAGATCGGTGATCGTATCGGCAATCGTGATCACACGACGGTCCTACACGCGGTAGACAAGATCGGGAAGTTGATGCAGGAAGACAGAGAGATGTATAACCGGGTGCAGCGGCTCACAACCAAGATCAAGAGCACCTGATGCCACCTTTTCCACGGCCACCTGTCCATAACCTGGGCAGAGCTTGTGCAGACGGCCTCCCTCTCCACTGTCTCTTCTCCTTCTTCCGGAGCCGCCACCGTCGCTCCCCCTCTCCTCCCCAGCCACCCGTGGATTCACACCCACACCTTTGCCCATCCCAATCACATCCGTCTCACCTGTTAACATCTTCCACAGCACCTACTACACCAGCTATATTTCTCTTCTAAAGAGGTTAGTAATAATAGGCGTGGCGTGGGCCACGCGTAGACGACCTCCACCGAAGCGACCGAGGAGCACTGATGAAACTCGTCACACAAAAGACGGCGCTTGTAGACTGTTTGGGGATCGTTAACAAGGCTGTTTCGTCACGGAGTTCGATTCAGGTGCTATCGGGCGTGCTCGTGGACGCTCGAGAGGAAGGGATCGTGATGTCGGCCACCGACATGGAGATCTCCTTGAGAGCACCCCTCGTGGGGCAAGTTGATCGGCCGGGCTCGTTGGTCGTACCAGCTAGGATAGTCACAGACATCGCCCGGAGCTTGCGCGTGGGCGAAGTGACTATCGAGCAGCGTCCCGGCGAGACACAAGTCGAAATCGACGCGGGGGAATCGCGCTTTGCCCTTCACTCTCTACCGGCTGTGGATTTTCCCCAGCTGCCGAGTCTGGTGGGCGAAGGCTTCACTGTCAGCAAGACTGCCTTCATCGAGACGGTGGATCGAGTGGCTCCGTCCGCATCTCGGGATGAGACCCGACCCGTTCTCACCGGAGTGCTGATCCACTTCGCCAAGGCTTCGGTGCGCATGGTGGCTACGGACAGCTATCGCCTTAGCGTGAAAGAGGCCCCGGTGGAGTCCTCATTGACGGAGAAACTACAGGCCATCGTGCCCGCACGGACTCTCCTCGAGCTATCGAGGATCGCTGCGGCCGTGAGCGACGAGATCATCACCATACTGCCCACGGAGAACCAGATCCTCTTCCACGTCGGGGGGGTGTCGCTGATCTCCAGACTGATCGACGGCCAGTTCCCCAACTACAAGCAACTGATCCCCGAGACGTTCGACTACGAAGTGGCGGTCGACCACGATGAACTACTCGAAGCGGTTCGGCGTGTGGGGCTGCTGGCGCAGAAGAACGCCCCTCTGCGCCTGCGCTTCTCGAGTAACACCCTTACCGTGTCCGCCGAGGCACAAGACGTGGGGAAGGCCCACGAAGCCATGCCCGTCCAGTATTCGGGGGACGACCTCGAGATAGGTTTCAACCCGGAGTTTCTAGAGGCCGGCGTCGCCGCCGTCAAGGAGTCGCCCGTCTACCTCAGGTTCATAAGCCCGCTACGCCCCGGCCTCCTCAAGGGCGCGGGTGATGACTTCATGTATCTGGTCATGCCCATTCGTCTGAACGACTAGAGCCCGGTCACGCAGGCCGTGGCGGGCCCGACCCCCATAGCGGTCGATCTTCCCATCACTCTGGGCCAGTTCGTCAAGCTGGCCGGACTTGCCGAGACGGGGGGCGATGCCAAGGCCCTGGTGATCTCCGGTCTGGTACGCGTGAACGACCAGGCCGAGAAACGTCGGGGACACAGACTGGCCCCAGGCGACATCGTGGAAGTGGGGGGCCACAGGGCGCAGGTCGTGCTCGCACCGGCCTCGATGCCGCCGCCGACCCTCGGAGGGGAGAGCTGAGTTTCGTAGAGCTGAGGAGAGTCCGGCTCGTGAACGTCCGCTCCCGTGGGGCACTCGAGGTGAGCTTGGGACCGGGCCTGACCATACTGGTGGGCCCGAACGGCGCCGGAAAGACCACGGTGCTCGAAGCCATCGCCCTCGTGCTCCGGGGATCGATGCTCAGGTCCGGAGCTGTGCGCGACCTGATCAGCCGGGGCGAAGACTTCCTTCGGGCGGAGGTCGAATTGTCCGAAGCCGGGAAGACCACCGTGGCTGCAGCCGCGTATTCCCGGTCGGGTGAACGGCGTCTGACCGCCGACGGGGCTCCGCTGGATGACGCCTCCCGTTGGCAGGGCATGTCGCCCATGCGCTCCTTCGTCCCCGACGACTTGCGCCTGATCAAAGGCAGTCCGCGCAGGAGACGAGAGTATCTGGACGGTCTGGCCGGGCACTGCGACCCCGAATACCCTGAGAGTCTGCGCCGATACGAGGAAGCGCTCGCTCAGCGGAACATGTTGCTGCGCACCATGCGGGGCGGCGACCAAGACCGCCAATTCGCGCCCTGGGAGTCGATCCTGGCGCACGCGGGACTGGCGGTCTCAAAGCGGCGCGGTGCTGCCCTGGCCTCGTTCGTCGGTCTCTTTCAGCAGACGCATGCCGCTCTGACCGGTGAAGCTGTCGAAGCCCTCCGGCTCGTGTACCGCACAAACGTCGCCGGTCTGGACGAGGCAGAGTACCGATCGAGGCTTGCCCAGAGTCGGGAGACCGACCGGCATCGCACTTACACTCACCTAGGCCCGCACCGGGACGATCTGAGGTTGACATGCCGCGATCTCGACGTTCGTGAATGTGCTTCTCAGGGCGAGCAGCGCGCGGCCCTCCTGGCGCTGGTGTTGGCTGAATGGGAGTACTCTTGCGGCCTTTCCCACTCTATGACACAAAGGCCCTTGCTCTTGCTGGATGATGTGATGAGCGAGCTCGACGAGGACCGCCGGAGGGCTTTGGTCGCCCTGCTCAGACGCGGCGGCCAGGCTGTGATCACCACCACCGAGCTCCGCTATTTCGCGGCGGAGGAACTGGCGGAAGCAACGGTGGTGGAGCTTCGACCGGAGTGATGGAGTGACAGCGTGACGGGAAGACCTGCCGACTTCGACCGCTTGGGTGATCTCCTGAACGACGCGTGCGGTCCGCCGGCGAGTGGCGAGGGCGCCCAGAGGCGCGTAGGCGGCATGGAGGCACCCGCGGGCAACGAACCCGGGGCGATGAGCGGCCTCAGCGTCGCCAGACTGCTGGCTTCGACCTGGACCGAGACCGTGGGCGATGAAGTGGCCGCCAACGCCAGACCCGTCCAGTTGAGGCAGGGCAGACTGACGGTGAGCGCTTCCTCCAGCGCCTGGGCGCAGACGCTTCAGCTCATGGCCGAGACCATCAAAGACCGGCTGAACGAGCGCCTGGGCGCAGAGGTGGTGAGCGAGGTCGTCTTCCGTCACGCGGGCTGGGAAGGGAGCGGACGTCGTTTTCCCGTAGGAGCGGCCGGAGGCGGGTCGGGTGCTCGTATCGCAGGCACGGCGCCCGCGCCGACGCCCGAGGAAGAGGCGGCGATCGCCGGAGTGAAAGAGCTGGGCCTCGATACCGACTTGGAAGACTCGATTCTCCGGGCGATGCGGGCGTCCTTCGGGCGGACCTGACGGCTGAAGGAGTGCGCGGGATGGAGTACGCGGAGGGAAGGCATTCGTCCGCTGAGAGCGTATTATGTAAAGTCGGGAGGGGGGGTCGTGTGGTATCATGTGCGAGGCGTAGAACCGCACCCCTGCGTCGTGAGGTCGGCCCTTCTTCCAGTCTCCCGGAAGCAATGCCATTTCGGCGGCGCGTGGGCAGGGGTGCCGGCGCGCGGACGGCTGTGTCCCACGCCGATGGGGTGAGAAAGAGGTCACGCGAGTTTGGCAGAGCACTCTTACGATGTAGGTGATATCCAGGTCCTGGAGGGCCTGGAGCCGGTGCGCAAACGGCCGGGGATGTACATCGGGTCGACCGGGCACCGCGGTCTTCACCACCTTGTTTACGAAGTGGTCGACAATTCCGTGGACGAAGCACTGGCCGGCTACTGCACCCGCATCGACGTCAGCATAGGGGCCGACTCATCGGTGCGGGTGGTGGACGACGGACGCGGCATACCGGTCGGTAACATGCCGCAGTACGACCGTCCCGCCGTCGAGATCGTCATGACCAAGCTCCACGCTGGGGGCAAGTTCGGCGGAGAGGGCTACAAGGTATCCGGCGGTCTCCACGGGGTGGGCGTCAGTGTCGTCAACGCCCTGTCCGAATGGCTCACGGTGGAGGTCTGTCGAGAGGGGCACCGATACCGCCAGAGCTACGAGCGGGGCGTGCCTGCCAGCGGTCTCGAGAAGATCGCGCCCTGCAGCGACTACTGCGGAACCACCATCCACTTCCGGCCGGACCCTGAGATATTCGATGACCTCAACTATAGCTTCAGCACCTTGTCTCAGCGGCTGCGCGAGGTGGCGTTCCTGAATCGTTCGCTGCATATCACCCTGGTCGACGAGCGGGAAGACATCGGTGACGGAGACGGCCGGCCCTCCGGGGGCGACGAGGACGACGACTACAAACCGCTCGACCTCGATGCCACCGCGGAGCGGCCCGTTCCTCGACTATCTCCGCCGCCGGCCGGCCAGGGATCCCCGGCTCCTGCCGACGACCTGATACCGCCGGCCCCGAAGCGCATCGAGCCCCGGAGTGTCGCCTACTGCTACGACGGAGGCATCGTCGACTTCGTCACGCACATCAACGCGCAGAAGGACGCCATCCATCCGCGGATCGTCTATTTCGAAGGCCAGGAAGCCGGTCACGCCACAGGCTCCGTTCACATGTTGGAGTTGGCCATGCAATGGAACGCCGGCTACAACGACAACGTTTTCTCCTTCGCCAACAATATCAACACCCACGAGGGTGGCACCCACCTCTCGGGATTCAGAGCGGCGCTGACCCGCACGATCAACGACTACGCCCGCTCCAAGGGGTTTCTGAAAGAAAAGGAAGAGAACCTGAGCGGGGAGGACGTGCGAGAAGGCCTGGTGGCCATCCTCAGCGTCAAGCTCCGCGAGCCGCAGTTCGAAGGTCAGACCAAGACCAAGCTGGGCAATTCCGAGATCCGGGGCTTCGTGGAAGGTGTAGTCAGCCAGAAGTTCGCCGAGTTCCTTGAGGAGAATCCCAGCGACGCACGCCAGATCATCACCAAGACCGTCCAGGCCGCGCACGCGCGCATGGCGGCCCGCAAGGCCCGCGACCTGACCCGGCGCAAGAGCGTGCTCGAGAACACCACTCTGCCGGGCAAGCTGGCCGACTGCTCCATCCGTGACCCCGCCTCCTGTGAGTTGTATCTGGTGGAGGGTGATTCGGCCGGCGGCTCGGCGAAGCAGGCCCGTGACCGGAGCTTCCAGGCCATCCTGCCCCTGCGCGGGAAGATCATCAACGTGGAGAAGGCCCGGCTGAACAAGATCCTCTCCAACACCGAGATCCAGGCCATCATAAGCGCCTGCGGCACCAGCCTGGCAGACGAGTTCGACCTCGCCGCGGCCAGGTATCACAAGCTCATCATCATGACCGACGCCGACGTCGACGGGGCGCACATCCGCACCCTCATCCTGACTTTCCTTTTCCGGAACATGGTAGAACTCATAGACGCCGGCTACGTCTACATCGCCCAACCCCCTCTCTACCGGGTCACGCACAAGCGTCAGGACTACTACGCGTTCAACGACGCCCAACTGGAGGTGTTGCTCGATCGGATCGGCCGGGCCGGCATAACCCTCCAGCGCTTCAAGGGTCTCGGGGAGATGAACCCGGAGCAGCTCTGGGAGACCACCATGAACCCGGACAAACGCACTCTGCTGCAGGTCACGGTGGACGACGCCGCCATCGCCGACGAGATCTTCACCACTCTCATGGGCGACAAGGTCGAGCCCCGCAGGGACTTCATAACCGAGAACGCGCGCTACGTGCGCACGTTGGACGTGTAGGCTCCGAAGGCGCGATAAGTCGGGCGGGCAGGCATGGAGACGCTGGAAGGCCGGATAGAGCAGATCGAGATCGCTGAGGAGATGCGGGCCTCGTATCTCGACTATGCCATGAGCGTGATCGTGGGTCGGGCGCTGCCCGATGTCCGCGACGGCCTCAAGCCGGTGCACCGACGGGTGCTCTTCGGAATGCACGACTCGGGCATGCAGCCCAACCGGCCCTACCGCAAGTGCGCGCGCATCGTCGGGGACGTCATGGGGAACTTCCACCCCCACGGCGACCAGGCCATCTACGACGCCCTGGTGCGGATGGCCCAGGACTTCTCCATCCGTTATCCCCTGGTCGACGGCCACGGCAATTTCGGCTCGGTGGACGGCGACGCCGCCGCGGCCATGCGCTATACGGAATGCCGGCTGGCGCGCATCGCCACCGAGATGCTACGCGATATCGATGCCGAGACGGTCGATTGGACCCCCAACTACGATGAGAGTCGGGAAGAACCCCAGGTCCTGCCCAGCCGCTTCCCCAACCTATTGGTGAACGGAAGCTCGGGCATCGCTGTGGGCATGGCCACCAACGTTCCCCCGCACAACCTGCGCGAGGCCATAACCGCCACCGTGGCCCTGATCGACGACCCGTCCCTCACCAGCGCCGACCTGATGCGGCACCTCAAGGGCCCCGACTTTCCCACGGGGGGACTGATCATGGGCAGCGCCGGCATCCGCGAGGCCTACGAGACCGGCCGAGGGCGGGTGGTGGTACGCGCCCGCGCCCATTCGGAGCCGCTCAAACAAGGCAAAACGGCCATCATCGTCACAGAGATCCCCTATCAGGTGAACAAGGCCCAGCTCATCGAGAAGATCGCCGAACTGGTCCGAGAGAAGAAGATCCCGGAGATCTCCGACCTGCGCGACGAGTCGGACCGCTCGGGCATGCGCATCGTCA
>CAZCCL010000073.1:0-13675 GCA_964497095.1 uncultured Gaiellales bacterium
AGCGGGGTCGGCTTGTTCTCAGACCCTACGAAGCCCGTCACCCCGGGAGTGTTCTTCACAAGCGACCAGGAATCGTCGGTGATGATCATCTTCACCAACAGGTAGCCGGGGAAGATGCGTTTCTCGACCTGGACCTTCTCGCCACCCTTCGTCTCCACCACCTGCTCCGTGGGCACGACGATCTCTTCGAAGTACTGCGCTTGGTTCATCGACTGGATGCGGTGCTCCAGATTGGCTCGGGCCTTGTTCTCGTGTCCCGAGTACGTATTGATGACGTACCACTTGGCATCCATGGTGGTGATGGCTCCCGGCGCTTTAGGGCTGGGTTCCGTGGATCAGCCCAGCCCGACGGCTCGGACGATCACGTTCCAGATGAAATCGAAGACCCCGATGTACACGGCGGCGATGACGACCGCGATGATGACCACCCCGGTGGCCTGCAGCAGTTCCCTGCGCGGCGGCCAGGTGACCTTGCTCATCTCGATCTTGACTTCGCGGAAGAAGGTGCGGATCCGGCCGTGCGGCTTGGTGCTCACCGTTCCCCGCGGAGAAGAAGACGGACGCACCGCCGCCATACGGGACGACGCGCTCTTGCGGACCCCGGCCTGCTTGGTCGAGGCCTCGCCCGCTGATTTGTCACTGACTATCTTTGCCATCGACCGTGTGCCAACGTCCGGGAGGGGGTGGCAGGGCAGGAGGGATTCGAACCCCCAACATCCGGTTTTGGAGACCGGCGCTCTACCATTGGAGCTACTGCCCTACGCCTAGCCGTGTCCCGCTGACGGATTATTTGGTCTCCTTGTGGACCGTGACCGTATCGCACCACTTGCAGTACTTGCGCAGTTCGATCCGATCGGGATCGTTGCGCTTGTTCTTCATGGTCACGTAATTACGGCGCTTGCACTCCTGGCAGGCCATCGTTATCCGCACCCGCATTACTTCACCACTTCCTAGTTATCAAACGCCCGTGCATGCTACCACAAACCCAGATAGCGGCGAGAGGACTCGAACCTCTGACACGCGGATTATGATTCCGCTGCTCTGACCGACTGAGCTACGCCGCCCCATCATGGAGCCCCCAATCGGATTTGAACCGATGACCCCTTCCTTACCATGGAAGTGCTCTGCCAGCTGAGCTATGGAGGCCCGTCGTGCCAGCTTGCCGCTGGCCGCCAAACTGGCCGTAGCCACCGCCGGTTCATGGTGGGGGGGGGAGGATTTGAACCTCCGTAGGCTGCGCCGACAGATTTACAGTCTGCTCCCTTTGGCCACTCGGGCACCCCCCCACGCGTGAGACCCCACGCGGAGGCGAACTCGCATGATACCCAAACGCTAGGGTCATTTCAAGAAAAGCAGAGGGCTCCCACGACACAGGGAGCCCTCCGTTCGTCGCGACGTCTATCGCGGTCAGGCGGTCTCCGGCTCAGCCTTTGGCTTCCCGATGAGATAGTGGTAGAGCACACCTCCCACGGCGCCGCCCACTATGGGCGCGACGATGAACAGCCAGAGCTGCGATAGAGCCCAACCACCCTGGAAGATCGCCGGTCCGATGCTTCGGGCGGGGTTCACAGAGGTGTTGGTCACCGGGATGCTGATCAGGTGTATGAGCGTGAACGTGAGACCGATGGCAACTCCGGCGAAACCTTTCGGTGCTCGCGCGTCGGTCGCGCCCATGATGACGAAGACGAAGATGAGAGTGAGCACGAACTCAGAAACAAAGCCTGCCGCCAGGCTGTAGCCTCCAGGGGAGTGGGCACCGTAGCCGTTGGAGGCGAAACCGCTTTCGGAGGCGGAGAACCCGGCCACGCCGCTGGCTATGGCATAGAGTATCGCAGCCGCCGCGATCGCCCCGATCACTTGAGCCACCATGTAAGGTCCGACGTCCTTGCCCGGAAAACGCCTTCCCAGCCAAAGCCCGAACGTCACCGCCGGGTTGAAATGGCCCCCCGACACATGACCAACGGCGTACACCATCGTGAGCACCGACAGGCCGAAGGCGATGGCCACCCCCAAGAAGCCGATGCCCGTTTCAGGGAAGGTGGCCGCCAGAACTGCGCTACCGCAGCCTCCCAAGACTATCCAGAACGTGCCGAAGAACTCGGCTACCAACCGTTTTCCCATGCGCACCTCCTACTCCCTGATTCCCCACCGCCTGCGACGGACTCCAACGCGTCCTGGCAGGATGGCCCGACGACGGGTTGCGACCGGCTCTCGTCTAATAGATGCGCTCCGCGCTGCGGAACTCCTTGCGAGGACTGAGAGAGTACGAGTCGATGACCGGGAGGTATCCATGGCCCAAGAACTGTGCGTGCGCGCGGTCCGGCAGCGAGGTATGCATTTCCTCGTCGACACCGGAGCGCATTCGGTGCACCTCGACTACCCCCTGCAGCCGGGTGAGACGGAAGGCCCCAAGCCGTTGGAGATGCTCCTTGCCAGCCTGGCCGCATACGCCGGGGGGACCGTCGCCCTGCTGCTCGGCCGCGCGAATGTCCCACCGACCGGTCTCGAGGTCGAGGCCAGGGGCACGCGTCGGGATGAGCACCCCACAGTCCTCACCCACATCGACCTCGAGTTCCTGGTATACGGCCCTGGCCAGGATTCGGAGCTGATCGCCCACAGCCTAAGACCGGCCGAGGAGCAGCTCTGCCCGGTGCGGGCCATGCTCAAGCAAGCAACGGCCATCGAGCACTCGTTCCGCATAACGGAAGACTAGCACCCTTCGGGCACTCCTCGCCGACCGGCCTTGGGCGCGTCTGGGCCGGCGGACCGGGCGTGGTAGCCGGTGCCCCGCAGCCGGGGCACGGTTATGCTGGCCTCCTTTAGGAAGAGGACCTGGGCCCCTTCGCCCTGCCGGGCGAGGGCGGCGTCCACTGCCGACTGCACGTCGGGAAAGGGGGTCATGAACATGGCGCGCACATCCTCGTCCGGCAAGGAGGTGACGGTCCAGATCTTCGCCCGCTCGAGGATGGCCGCGACCCGCGTGGCCTGCTGCAGCCCCAAGCGGTACTCCTCCTGGTCGCCGCGAGCAAGAGCCTCTGCCGGCGAACCCGAAGCGGCCAGCGTGTCGAACAAGGTCTGGTTCTCTCCCAGTCCGAAGGGACACTCCGACACCACGATGAGGATCCCCCCGTCTTCGACGGCCAGAGCTCCACTCTGGATGGCTTTGTTGGTCTGATAGAAGTTGCAGTCCATGGGGTGGGGAGCGATGGCCACCACGATCTCGGACCGCCCTTCTATGTCTAGGACGAACTGCTCCTCGGCCGCCGCGACGGCACTTCGGAACGTATCGTCCAGAGGGCCGGCTGCGGCAAACCCGATACGGTGGTCTCTGTCCAGCACCAGTTGGATGGAGAAGACCTTTTTGCCCGCCAGGCCTACAACCGTCGCTTCTTCGAGATCTTCGTGAACCGGGTTGCCGGCGAGGACGAGGGTCTCGGCGCCGGCCTCCATCGACAGCTTGTGGTTGGCCCACACCGTCTGGTAACCCGCCAGACCCGGGAAAAGCGACTTCCGTCCCCCCGTGTATCCCGCGAAATAGTGGGGCTCCACCGAGTTGATGACGAGCACGCTGCGGGCCTCCGCCAGAAGACGGCTGACCCAGATCTCGGTGCCCCGAGCGGTGCAGCCGAGGTGGACGAGTTGCTCCTCATCCCTTGAGTCGTGACAGAAGATGCGGCCGGCATGGGCTTCTACCAGTTCGGATCCCAGAAGGCGCTGGACCTCCTCGGGCAGCGCCGTTCTGTGCGTCCCTGTGGCGATGACGAACGCCAGCGCGTTGCCCGGGCCTCCCGACCACTCCTCCAAAGTGGGCCGCAACACGCGCAGGACGTCGGCCGACGGCGTAGGCCGAGTTGCGTCGTTCACCACCACGAGCAGCGGCGAGGGGGCCCCGTCCAAGTACCCCTTGAGATCCGCCTCTGGTCGCGCGATCGCCGCCCGCAGTATCTCTTCGGGGTCGTCGGCGCGTTCCACCCTGGCACTCAGGACGCCGGCCAGGCGGCGGGCCTCCACCTCCACGGGGGTCGTCCTTGTTCCCCAGGGCACCTCGACGCGCATACTCGCATCCCTCCTCGACCTGCGTCTTGAACGAGCCCAAGCCTAGCGCACACTTCTTCCCGGGGACAAGCACACGGCCGAGCCGAAGCGGGAACGCCAGGAGAACGAGGCCGAATGGTTTTCGGGTAGAATCCCGGCCAGAGGAACTTCTATCGGAGGAGCGGGTGCCGCCATGGAGCACTTCAGTTACAGCATATCTCCCGGGATATTCGCGCGTTTCCCCGGCTATGTGAGAGGCGTGGTCATCGCCCACGAAGTCGGTAACGGCCCCTCGCCGGCGGAACTGGTGCAGATGTTGCGCGAGGCCGAGGAGTCGGTCCGTGCCCGAGTGAACCTGGAGCAAATAGCGGAGGAGCCGCGGATCAAGTGCTGGCGCGAGGCCTACCGGGCATTCGGGGCCAAGCCCGCCGAGTTCCGCTCCTCCGTGGAAGCCATGGCCCGTCGGGCGCTCAGAGGGGACGAGCTTCCCACGATAAGCGCGCTGGTGGACATCGGCAACGTCATCTCCCTCCGCCACCTTATCCCGGCCGGCGGCCACGCTATCGACCTTCTGAACGGCGACATCGAACTCCGCTTCGCGACGGGCGACGAGGAGTTCGTGCCCTTCGGGTCGGAGGAGATGGAGCACCCGCTCCCGGGAGAAGTCGTCTTCGTCGAGGGCGACACGGTGCTCACCCGCCGCTGGACCTGGCGGCAGGGCAATCACACCCTGACCCTACCGGACACCCGAGCCATCGAGTTCAATGTAGACGGGCTGCCCCCCGTCCCTCGCGCAGAGATCGAAGAGGCGTGCGCCGAGGTGGCCGAACTGGTACAGCGGTTCTGCGGAGGGAGCAACCGGATCGACTACCTGACGGCCGAGCATCCCCGCATCTCCCTGGCTCCGTAGGCCGGGCCTATCACGCGGACCCAGCGCTGAAACGCAAGCGGTCCCCCGGGCCGGGGGGCGCCAGGGGACCGACGGGTCCTTCCAGATTTCTGTTCTCTGGATAACTTTAGTTTATGCGGGTTGGTTTCCCGGTCTACTCCACCGCTTCGACGACAGTCGCTATGCCCTGGCCCCCAGCGATGCACAGGGTGGCCAGTCCGTAGCGGGTCCCCCTCTTGTGCATTTCGTAGAGCAGGGTGGTGAATATCCGGGCTCCGGAGCAGCCAAGGGGGTGGCCGAGAGCGATGGCCCCACCGTTCACGTTCAGCTCGGACATGCGGTCGCCGATGCCCAGTTCTTTGATCACGGAAAGGGCCTGCCCGGCGAAGGCCTCGTTCAGCTCGATCAGTCCCATATCGTCGAAGGTGAGACCCGCGTGCGCGAGCGCTTTGCGGCTCGCGGGTGCCGGTCCGAGACCCATGATCTCCGGAGGCACCCCGGCCACGCCCATGCCCCTGATGGTGACCATAGGCTTGAGGCCTCTCCTGGCCGCCTCCTTGGCCGACATGACCACGGTGCAAGCTGCGCCGTCGTTGCGGCCCGAGGCGTTCCCCGCGGTCACCGTACCGCCCTCCTTGAATACAGGGCGCAGCGCCGCCAAGCCTTCCAGCGTGCTCTTGCGGGGATGCTCGTCGGTGTCGAAGATCACCGCAGGACCCTTCCGCTGCGGCACTTCCACCGGCATGATCTCGTCCTTGAACCGTCCCGATTCGATGGCGGCGAAAGCCCTCTCCTGGCTCTGGAGGGCGAATGCATCCTGCTCTTCCCGGTTGATCCCGTACCTCTCCGACAAGTTCTCCGCCGTGAGACCCATGGTCAGGTTCCCGTAGACCTCGTAAGGCTGCGAGCGCGGCTGGCTCTCGGTGTTGGAATCGACCAACACTGCGTTCCCCGCCCCGTAGCCGTACCGGGCACCTCTCAGGTAGTAGGGGGCTTTGCTCATGTTCTCTACACCACCGGCGACAACGATGTCGGCTTGCCCGATCATGATGCACTCAGCTGCGTTGTGGATGGCCTGCAGGCCGGACCCGCACTGACGATGGACGGTGTATGCCGGCACCTCGACGGGTAGCCCTGCCTTCAGCGCTGCTACCCGCGCCAAGTTGGCGGCATCGGCGCTCTGCTTGGTCTGGCCCAGGATGACCTCTTCTACAGCCTCCGGCTCCACCTGGGCGCGCCGCAGAGCTTCGCCTATCACCAGTTGCCCAAGGTCTTCGGGCTCAACGTCCCTAAGTCCACCGCCCAGCCTGCCTACCGCCGTCCTGACGGCGCTGACGATCACTACTTCGTTCATAGACCTTTCCCGAGTCCTTTGCGATCAACTCAATGGGTTCAGTACGATCTCGCCAAGGTTAACATCCGTCTGCGTGAAGATGTCGAAAACCTGCGGTTCGTAACCCTCGAGCTCGACCCGGACACGGTAGGCCGTGTTCTTCTCCAGACCTTCGAACTCGAAATCACCGTAGCTGTCGGAGCGCGTCTCCAGCTTGACCCCGTTCGCCTCGAGCGCGATCCGTACTCCCTCCGCACATTCGCCGGGCACATCCCGCCTCACTACTTCACCGGCGGCGAAGCGCTTGGGGATGCCCACGTACTTGACCAGAGGAGCCGTGTCGTACTCAGGATGGTAACTCTCTACGTTGAGGGCAGCAGAAAGCTTGGCGATCTCGCTGTCAGGGTCGTCCAGGTCGCCGAACACAAGGGCGCCGGTGGGACACGCCTCCACGCAGCGAGGCTCCTTGGCCCCTTCGTCAAGCCGGTGAGCGCACAGGGTGCACTTCTGCGGTATCTCGAGCTCAGCATTCCAGAAGACCACTCGATACGGGCAGGAATTGACGATCGCCTTCTGACCCTTGGCTTTCTTCGGGTCGATCAGGACGATGCCGTCAGCCCGGCGGTACACGGCTTCGTCGGCGGCCACGTCCACGCAGGGCGCCGTCTCGCAGTGCATGCAGGGAGTGGGGATATAGTCGACCTTGGGCTTGGGATACCTGCCCCGCTCGATCTCTTTGATCTGCATCCAGAACTGACCGTCGAGCGGCTGGGGGGCCGAGTAGGAACCGTAGTCGTTGCCATAGTATTCATCGCGGCAGGCGAGGAAGCAGTTGTAGCAGCCGCTGCACTTGGTCACGTCGATGAGCAGGCTCAAGCGCGCCATGATCTCAGCCCTCCCATTTTTCGATCTCGATGAGGCAGGAATTGGGTGTCATCCCCGGCGCGTTCTGCGACAGCATGCGGGATGGGGTCAACATGGACACACATCCGCCTCTGTCCGGCGAGTCCGCCCGACCGGGGACCAGCGGATCGTACAGGGCCGACGAGGCGAAGGAATGGACGACCCCGGGACACACGCGCGGGGTGACCACCGCGATGCAGAGCACCGAAGCGCGGTCGTTATAGAGGCGGACGATATCGTGGTTGTCGATCCCGCGCTTCGCCGCGTCCTCCGGATTGAGGCGCGCGGGCCACCAAGGGTAGCCGTCTTTCTTGATGCGGTGGCCGGGGATGTCGTTCAGCCAATCGGTGTGCTTGTCGTAGTGGCAGTGGAACGAGAAGCGAGGGTGCGGGGAGAGAAGCGCCAGCGGGTGCTTCTCGAAGAGTTCGCTGTGGTGCCCTTCCCAGCTGGGGATGTAGCGCGGCACTACCGGTCGCTCCTCGTCGTCGGGGAAGTATTGCTTGAGGCTCACCGACTCGAACTCGATCTTGCCGCTGAACGTGCCCAACTCGGCCCGCTTCTCGGTGAGACGCTTGGGGTTCCCCAGGTCCGGGGTGTCGCAGTCGCGGCCTTCGTAGAACCAGCGCAGCCCCGGGGTCGGCTTGTAGTCTTCACCGATGTTGATGATGTGGTAACCCTTCCGGTTGAACTCCTCCCAGGTGGTCACCTGGGGCAGATCGGAGATGTCGAAGAAGGCCTTCACCCAATCGAGTTCGGTCTTGCCGCCGTCGGTGTACTCGTCCCTCAGGCCCATCTTCTCGAAGATGAGGGCGTAGATCTCGTAGTCCGACTTGGATTCCCACAGGGGCTCGATGCATTTCTGCTCGCGCACCACGACCCGGTAGTCGCACCCGCAACTGGCGTGCACAGTGTAGCCGTTGATCGCGGCCCATTCGCCCATGTCGTCACGCTCGAAGTTGGTGCAGGCCGGCAGGATCACGTCGGCCATACGCGTCTCACTGTTGTACCAGATGTCCTGGTTGACCACGAATTCCAGCTTGGGGCTCTGGTACATCCGCACCCACTTGCTGGTATCGCTCATGGTGCCTATGAAGGAGCCGCCGTACCGGTACCAGAGCTTGATCTCCGAGTAGCCGTCCATGGGGTACTTGAAGTGCATGAACTGCTGTTCCAGGCTGCGCCCGCAGAAGCCTTCGCCATACCACTCCACCGGCGGGTCTAGGATCGCGTCCGGAGTCGTCAACCGCCACAGGCGCTGCTTCGTGGTGTTGACCGGGATGTACTTGCATGCTTTGGTCGACATCGATATCCGGGATTCGGGCTCCCCGTAGCTGGGCACCCACAGGGTCGCGTCGAACGGCGCTCCCATGGTCGTGCCCCAGATGCTCCGGCCCGGAGCGCCCAGGCCCTGCATGGCCTGCAGGAGCACCATCATGCCGGCCCACTCGGTGCCGTAGGCGGTGCGACAGGCCCCGCCTTCGCCCCCGCGTGAGCCCCCTGACAGGACGGTGCGCTTGGCCGCCCACTCGCGGGCCAGGGTGCGTATGTGCCGGGCTTCCACGCCACACTCCTCAGCCGCCCATTCCGGCGTCTTGGGTCGGCCGTCGACCTCGCCCAGGACGTATTTCTTGAATTCGTCGAAACCGATGGTCCGGTCCCTGATGTATTCCTTGTTGTAGGTGTCCTCGGTTATCCAGACGAAGGCGATGGCCATGGCCATGGCGGTGTCGGTACCCATCCGGGGAGTGATCCATTTGCCCCCCATGACGGCGTTGGTGTAGTTGTAGAAGGGGTCGATGAAGACCATCTTGACGCCCTTCTCTTTGAGCCACTGCCGCCACAAGGCCGAGTCCTGGCCGGAGTAGGTGCCCCGGGTGCTGTCAGGGTCGTTCGACCAATAGACGATCATCTCCGCGTTCTGGAGGGCATCGCTCAGCATGTCGTACGGTTCAGGCATGCCCAGCCGCCAGAAGAACCCATACCTGTGTGCGGCGCCCCAATGCCACCCCTCCCAACTGTCGGGGTTGTCAAGCACCGGGGTACCTTCCATCATGTTGAGGAAGCGGGCGAAGGGCCCCATCTTGTAGCCCACGATGCCCCAGTTGTGGTGTGAGGAGGTCATGCCGCTTATGGCCGATCCGCCATAGGTCTCCTTGACCCGCTGCAACTCGCCGGCGACCAGGGTGGCGGCCTCGTCCCAGGAGATGCGCTCATAGCGGGACTTGCCCCGGTTCTGGGGGTTGCGGTCGCCGTTGGGATCGAAATCGACCCTTTTCATCGGGTACTTGATGCGCTCGCCGGAGTAGATGCGCCGGCGTTCCGCGTGGATGTAAGGCGAGACGGTCACCTTCTTGGGCGGTGAGTAACTCTTGCCCCCGGCTTCGATCACCCAAGGCTTCATATCCCCCTCGTCCACTACCAGGGGACGGACCCTTGTGATCTTTCCGTCCTTGACGTATACAGAAACAGGACCGCTGTTGGTGCAGTTGGCGTAGACCTTTTCAGCCATCAATCATCAGCTCCCCTGAAGTCAGAGATGGTCGGCGGTTCGGGGACAAAACGATATCTCGATATTATCGAGCAATACTGTTAATATCGTAGAGTAGCCAGAGTTCATTTGCAAGACACACGCTCGCCTCAGAAGTCGGTTCCGAACGACGGGGGGTACATGGGCACTACCGCAGGATCACGGGAGACCGACCCTTTCCAGGTCAGAGCGCTGGCCAGAGGACTGTCCATCCTCTGCCTGTTCGATGTGGACCATCGGGAATGGACTATCGACGAGATGGCCGAGCAGACCAGACTGGTGCGGATGACCGTCTATCGCATGGCCCGGACGCTCGAATCCATGGCTTTCCTCGTCCGCGACCCCGCGACCAATCGTTACCGTCTCGGCCCGGCTACGCTTGCCATGACCTACGTATCGGACGACCACTCCGGCTTCGTGGACGCGGCCCGGCCGTTCCTGGAAGAACTCGTACAAGAGACCGGGGAATCCGTGACACTGGCCATCGAGGTCGACGGTTTCCCGGTGTGTGTCGACATCATAAATACGACGCGCCCGTTCAAGCGAAGGACGGCCCCCGGAAGGATCCTCGGCGACCTGGCCTCGGTGCACGGAAAGATCTTTGCAGCCTTCAAGCCGCAGGAACAGAAGCAGGCGATCCTGGACCTGCCACTTCCTCAGTGGACGCCCGGCACGGTCACCGATCGAGACACCCTCGCCGCGGAGTTGGACCGGATAGCCACAGACAACGTGGCCTTCGACCTCGAAGGGCTCTATCCCGGCATCTGCGCGGTGGGCGCGCCGGTGCACGATCAGTCGGGGGCCGTGATGGCCACGATCTCGGTAGTGGTCCCGTCGGGGCGTTTCGGCGAGGCGGAGAGCGCTCTCTGTGCGGAGTCTGTGAAGGCCGCGGCGGCTTCTTTCTCGGCCTATCTGGGCTGGAACCCGGTCCTACTCGCGCAAACGGAAAACTACGGTTACGCCGGACCTTCTTCCGGCCGCCGGCCCCCGCGCAGAGCGTCGGGGCCGGCCCCTTAGTCGTCTTCGCCGGCTAGGGTACTAAGGGGGGCGGTGTCCCCCTCGCACTCGAAGGACTTCCGAGAAACCCGACACCCGACAAAACCCGAACGAAAGGACGACGATTGCGATGGCGGATGAGGAGAAGAAGAGAGTCGACGTGAGCGTCGACAAGACCACGATCAAGAACTTGGCCATGGGCGGACTGCTCGGAGGCGGCGGCGAGTGCTTCGTCGACGTCAAGGACGGCAAGGCCATCCGCATCAGACCGCTCAAGTACGACTGGAAGTACGACTACGACAAGCTGAATCCGTGGACCATCGAGCGCAATGGCGAGACCCTGCGTCCGCTGCCGAAGGCGCTGCCCGCTCCCTTCTCGCTCGCCTACAAGAAGAGGACCTTCTCCCCCAACCGGGTCAAGTTCCCGATGAAGCGGGTCGACTGGGACCCCGATGGAGACAGGAACCCGCAGAACCGGGGCAAGAGCAAGTACGAGAGGATCTCCTGGGACCAAGTCACCGACATCATCGCCGCGGAGATCCGACGCGTCCACAAGACCTACGGCCCCTTGGCCATCCTCGCCCAGGGTGACGGGCACGGCGAGTGCAAGACCATCCACACGCCCCACGGCCATCAGGCCCGTCTGCTCGAGATGATGGGCGGGTTCACCCAGCAGGTCCGCAACCCGGACAGTTGGGAGGGCTGGTACTGGGGCGCCAAGCACGTGTGGGGCCAGGGCTTCCAGGGCATGATGTCGCCGGCTCAGAACCTCATCAAGGACATCTCCGAGAACTGCGACATGGTCCTCAAGTGGGGCTGCGACGAGGAGACCACTCCCTGGGGGTTCACCGGGCAGTACGCCAGCCGCATCTCCCAGTTCTGGACCCGGGCCGGCATCAAGCAGGTCTACATCTGCCCCGACCTCAACTACGCCGCCGCCGTTCACGCCGACAAGTGGATACCGGTTCTCCCCAACACCGATGCGGCCCTCCAGTTGGCCGTCATCTATGTGTGGCTCACCGAGGATACCTGGGACAAGGAGTACGTCGCCACCCACGCGGTCGGCATGGACAAGATCGCCGACTACGTGCTCGGCAACGATGAAGAAGGCATTCCCAAGACCCCCGAGTGGGCTTCGCGCAAGTGCGGCGTGCCCGAGTGGACGATCAAAGCGCTGGCGCGGGAGTTCGCCAAGAACACCACCTCCATCATCCACTACTTCGGCGGTTCGGCCTTCCGGGGGCCCTACTCGCACGAGCCGGGCCGACTGGAATGTGTTCTCCTGGGCATGCAGGGCCTCGGCGGTCCCGGTGTCCACCAGTGCCAGATGACCTATTTCGGGATGCCCAGGGCGGAAGGGCTGGGGAGCGTCCGCTTCTTCAACCCCGAACTGCCTGAGCGTCTCACGAAACCTTGCTGGACCACGGTCCACGCATGGGGCCCCCAACTCATCCCCAAAACGCTCATCCAGGACGCGATCCTCAAACCGCCCCTCGTCTTCTATGGTAGCGGCGGTCAGGAATGCCAGACAGAGGAGCAGTTCGATCGGTACACCTATCCCATCTCCAAGGAGAAGGGCGGTGTCCCGATCCATATGATCTGGACCGACACCCCGTGCCGTATCACCTGCTGGAACCACGGCAACTGGACCATCGAGGCCATGAAGGACCCGAGCATCGAGTTCGTCCTGGCCCAGCATCCGTGGCTCGAGAACGACTGCCTCTACGCCGACATCATCCTGCCCGCGAACACCACCCTCGAGGTCGAGGACATCGTCACCACGGTCCGGCAGGGACCGCACTTCGCCAGCGTCTCCATCCAGGAGCAGTCGATCCTCCCGATCGGCGAGTCCAAGAGCGACTACGAGATAGTGCTGGCAATCGCCGAGAAGCTGGGGATGGCCGACGAGTTCACCGGCGGCCTGACCACCAGGGACCTCCAGAAGCTGGTCTTCGACGCCATGAACATGGAGAAGCTGACCACTTGGGAGGACTTCCTCGAGAAGAAGACCTACGTCTATTCCACCGCCCGTGACTGGGAGGACGACCCGCCCGGCTTCCGCAAGTTCTACGAGGATCCCAAGAACAACCCGCTCAAGACCCCCAGCGGCCTGCTGGAGTTCTACTCCGAGCGCCTGGCCCAGCACTTCCCCGACGACAAGGAACGGCCGCCGTTCCCGAAGTGGGTCGAGAAGGGCGTCACTCACGACGAGGCGCTGTCGAGCGAGCGGGCCGACATGTTCCCCCTGCTCCTCATTTCCAACCACCCGCGTTGGCGGACGCACGCCCAGGGAGACGACATAAGCTGGGCCCGCGAGACGCCCACCGGCAAAGTGCTCGGTTTCGACGGCTACCGGTACGAGCCCATCTGGATCAACCCGGGCGACGCTGAGCAACGGTGCATCAAAGACGGCGACGTGGTCAAGGTCTTCAACGAGCGGGGAATCGTACTCGTGGGAGCGCGTGTCTGGGAGAGGATCATGCCCGGCGTCGTCTACGTCGACCACGGTGCGCGCCACGATCCCCTGGTCCCGGGCAAGGTGGACCGGGGCGGGGCCATCAACACCATCGCCCCGAACGGGATCACTTCCAAGAACGCGTGCGGCCAGGCCACCAGCGGCTATCTGGTCGACGTGCAGCGGGTCAAGAACGAGGAATGGGAAGCATGGCGCAGGGACCACCCCGAAGCGTTCGCCAGGGAGTACGACCCAGGCGCCGGACTGCGTTTCGACGCCTGGATCGAAGGAGGCAGGGACTAGATGAAGGTATTCGTTATTGACGTCGGCCTTTGCGTGGGCTGCTACGCCTGCCAGTTCGTCTGCAAGGACGAGCACGTCGGCAATGACTGGTCGCCCATCGCCAAGCCCCAGCCGGACACCGGCCAGTTCTGGATGCGGCTGGACGAGTACATCAGAGGGACCGTGCCGAAGGTGGAGATGCACTACGTACCGAACCCCTGCATGCACTGCGACGAGCCCCCGTGCATCCCGCCC
>CAZCCL010000074.1:0-12980 GCA_964497095.1 uncultured Gaiellales bacterium
CTAGGATGAGGTGGACACACCGTGGGAACCGCGGGAGCAGGGGACGGATGGCCGGGTCCGCGTCCCACCTTCTCATCGTAGGAGTGGCAGTCTGCCTCCTGGGTCTTGTCATCGGCTGGGGGAGCAGCGCGGCGCCGGCGGCGGCCCAACCCGCTCCGGTCACGGTCTCCGATGAGGCCACACAAGCACCTGTCGAAGCCGACGTCTCCCAGGAGGTAGACGTCGACGTAGTCGTCTTTGCGACCCAGACCTCCGGCCTGGCCGCAGTGCGGGAACTGACGGTCGGGGCTCCCCACCTGCGGGTGGCGTTGATCTCCTGCGGCAACCTTCTGGAGACCCCTCTTGCCCAGGGACTGGGGGTGGAGGACGCCCGGAACATCGATAAGGTCAAAGGTGGCTTCTACGACGAGTGGCGCCGGGCGGTCATCAGGTCCTACGCATCGCGCGGACTCAGGCCGTACAACTCGGGCGGCCGCTTCGTCTACGAACCTGAAGTGTCGGTGGAGGCGTTGTGGTCGTTCGTACAAGGCTCCAGGGCTCCCAACGTGCTCTTCTACTCGGCCCACCTCCTGGCGGCAAACGATCAGAACGGCTCGTGCTACGCGGTCATAGAGGTCGAGAACGGCGGTGTGGTCCGGCTGAACACCCGCTATTTCATCGATGCCAGCGTGGAGGGCGATCTGGCCCGCATGCTGGGGGCGAGCTATCGGATCGGGCGTCATGAGGCTGTGTACAACGACGTCGCCGGGATCAGGCCCGAATACCCGTCTGTGGCCAACAACTTCGAGACCGCCCCGCAGAGGTTCTCCCCGCTGCTTACGCTCCGAGTCTATGCGAAAGGGAGCGCTCCTCGCATTGCCTCACTTCTGCATCCCAACTATAGGCCCTCCAGCTACGCGCTCCTCGCGCCACTCAGCCAGAAGAACGTCACTGCTTTCAAGACCAGTTGGACGATGAGCATCGCCGTCCTTCCCAACGCCAAACGAGAACTGAACGAAACCTGGAACGATTGGCCTGATGGGGGCTTGGCCTTCCAGTGGATCTTCTCTCCGGAAAAGCGGGGAGAGATAAGGCTACGGGTGCTGGAGTGGTCGATCAATCGCGTGCGGTACTTCCAGGAGCATGGGTACAGAAACGTGGGCATCGCGGCCATACCGCAAAAGCTGTACGTTCGGGAGGGACCGCGCGTGGTGGGTCTTGACACCTACACGGTGGCCGATCTTCAGAACGGGTCTGTCCGCGATCCGGTGGCGGTCGGTTGCTACAGCGAATATGATCGTCACGATGGTATCTATCCGACCTGGGTGGGAACGACTCGGTACGCGCGCATGCCCATGCAGGCCCTGATGGCCGAAGGCCATCCCAACCTGTTGGTCTCCACTGCCGTGTCCACCGACTACCGTGCCTACAGCTCTGCAGTCCGCATGGAGCATACCCGGGCGAGCATGGGTGGCGCCGCGGGCGCTATCATCGTGGTCGCCGATCGATTGAGGATCTCCCCCGACCAGGTGCCGTACGAGGAAGTTCGTGCCCTGCTCCTGGGCCGAGGGTATCGTCTGGACGTCGCTGGATAGTCGCTCGCCCGGATGGCCCAGGCGCCTACTCCATTTGGAATAGGGCGATGGGGATCCCGTCCGGGTCGATGAGCAAAAGGCTTTGGCTTTGGCTCCGTCGCTCCCCATGAGCTTCCCGTGGACTATCGGATTGCCCATCGCTCCCCCTCTGATCGACGTTCGAGTAGAAATCGTCTACGCGCCGATGGAGCGCCCGCCGGTGAAGCGCGCGCCGATGGAGCGCCCAGTTGCGACGACAACAAGAGAAGTACCCTGTCTCGGCTCTGAATAAGTTCTGCGGCGGCTACTGCTTGATGATGTCCGTTAGGTGGGCTTCCGCCCGGCCCCCGCCTCCTGCCGCCAGGGTCTCGTAGTCGGGGATGGTGTAGACGCGGATCTTGTCATCGAGGAAGTCGGAGAAGGCTAGGAGCGTGCCGTCGGGGGAAACGTCCAGACCGGTGCATTGGTTGCCGCCCACGATAGCGTCGAGGATCGTGCCCGTGGCAGTGTCGATCGCGAGGATGGAGCCCCACTCCGGGCCGGGGATGTAGTAGGTCTTGGGATTGTCCTTGCCCCGGTTGGAGACGTAGAGAACCCTGCCGTCGGGGGAGAGGTCCATCGAGTTGGGTCGGTGATCGGTATCGGCCAGCTTGGTGACCTTCTCGGTGGCCAGATCGACGACGAATACCTCGTTGGTGGATAGGTCGTCCACATAGAGGAGGCCGCGGACATCGTCACCAACCATGTGGCGCATGGCGCCCCCTGTCTTGAAGATGACCTCGCCTTCGCCCGTCGCCAGATCGATGCGTTGGATATCGCCGTTCTCGAAACCGGCCACGAAGAGGCGCTTGGCGTCGGGGGTCACGTAAAGGCCTCGGGGAGTGACCACCGTCTTTATGCGCCGCACCAGCTTGCCGGTGACCAGATCGATCTCGGACACGTCGTTACTGACCCAGTTGGAAGCCCACAGGGTCTTCTCGTCGGGAGAAAGGAGGAGGACCTTGGTCCAACTGCCTCCAGTTTTGAAGTTGCGCTTCACTTCGCGCGTGACCCGGTCGATCTCGTAAACCGAGGCGGTCTCCATCTGGCTGGCGTAGACGGTTTTGCCGTCCTTGGTGAAGATGACCTCCACGGCCCCGTGCTCGCCCAACTTGACCTGGTCGATCTTCTTGCCGGTGGTGGGCTCGAAGATCTCCAGACCGTAGCCGCCCAGCAGCGACACCCACATCTCTTTGCCGTCGGGGGTGAAGGCTACCTGCTTGGGGCTGGGGCCGCACTTGAAGCGAATCAGGCTGTCGTAGAGGAGCCCTTTGGGATCGAGCCAGACGCTCACGGTCTTGGGCGCATCCAGATCGACCTCTCGCGTGATCACTTTGAACCCCGACGCCCATATCTTCAGCTGGATACTCCCGCCCGGCGTGTCCTCCTCATAGGGTGTCTTGGCCGAGACCACGGTGCCGTCCTGCAGGGTTATCTCGAGCTTGGCCCCCCTGGGCGTGCTGTTGACCGTGAGCTTCTGCGGAGCCAGGTTGGGAGCGGTGGAGCGGGTGGTGGTCGTCTCGCCGACCGTGACGTTAGTACCGCCGATGACCGCTGCGTCAGAGTTGCTCGCCCCGCTCGAGTCGGCGGACGCAGCGCCGCCGTCACCGAGCGTGGTTTCACTCCCACCGCCGACTCCGGTCGCGGTGGTGTTGGCGGCCGCCGCGGTAGACGACGACTCTCCGCTCACCAGCCGGAATATGCCGTAGCCCGCAGCTGCCAGCACGACGATGATGACCGCCAGCGCGACCGCCCGCCGGCGCTTGTAGTGAGCGCCGGCTTTGCGGGCTTTCTGCCGCTCCCGGCGGCTAGGCGGTCCCGAATACGTGGGAGGAACGGGGTCCATGTGCAAATGATAGCCGATAGCCGTGGTTTGTCATGCGAGCACGATCCTGCGACGCGGTGGCGGGTCTAGGCCTTCAGACTGCCAGGGGCACGGGGAGCCGCCAAAGGATTCGCGCAAAAACCCTCTCTTGCGTTCGACCGTGTATATATGAGAAGTTCTATGCACATACAATGTTCTGATCCTCAGAGGAGGCAGCCGGTGGATGAGCAGGTGACTCCCGAACCTGCGCCTCCGGCATCGCCGCCCGCCCGCCCCCGACGCCACGGCAGCTGGATCCTGGCGGTGGTGATCGTCGTAGTGGGAGTCGTCCTCTTGATCAAGAATACCGGTTGGCTGGGAGAGGACTGGGACTTCGGCAACTGGTGGGCGCTCTTCATCCTTATCCCGGCGTTCGGCTCATTCGCTAACGCTTGGAACTCCTACTTCACGGGAGAGCGGCGCTTCAACGCGAACGTGGCCCGCTCGATCATGTTCGGTCTTCTCCTCTTGGCGATAACCGTCATCTTTCTACTGAAGCTCGATTGGGGCAAGGTCTGGCCCGTGCTTGTGATCATCATCGGCGTAGGCATGGTCTTGGGCTGGAAAAGAGATTAGAAAGAAGGCGACCAAGGAGGGGTGATGGCGAAAGAACCAACTTACAACGGCGGAGTGGAGATCGCCCGCGAGCGCCAGATGCTCAAGCGCTCGCTGACGCTGCTACCGCTCTTCGGGATCATCTATTTCACCATATGTGGGGGTACGTTCGGGATCGAATCCCTGTTCAGCTACTCCGGGGCCGGAATGGCCCTGTTGCTCATCGGAATCACGCCGTTCGTATACAGCATCCCCAACATCCTGATGGTGCGCGAGTTGCAGTCGATGATGCCGGTCGAGGGCAGCTACTACCACTGGACCAAACAGGGCTTCAACCCCTTTGTCGGTTTTATCACAGCGTGGATGAACTGGGTGATGTCGTGGGTGGACGTGGCCATTTACCCGGTGCTGGGCGCCACCTACCTGGGCTTTTTCATCCCGCAGTTACGGGACGGGGCGGGGGGCATACCCGCGTGGGTCCTGCAGTGGATAGTGGCCATCATTATCATCTGGGCCATCTCCTACCTGCAGATCAGGGGAGTGCGCCTGGCCGGGCTCACCAGTATCTGGCTGGGAGTCATCCTGATCATCCCGCTCATCATCATGAGTGTGATCGGCTTCTACAACTGGGGCGCGCATGGGAGCACATTCGCCATGTCGTTCCTTCCCAAAGACACGGGGATCACGGGGGCCTTCTCCGTGGGACTCTTCGTGGTCATGTGGAACTACATGGGGTGGGAGCTACCCACCTCGGCGGGCGATGAGATCGTGAAGCCCAAACGCACGTATCCGCTGGCCATGGTGTTGGTGCTCATCGCGGCTATCGCCACGTACGCGGTTCCCACGGTGGCCGCCCTCTACGGGGGCGCCGGCGACAACAACAAGGTGCTGCTGTGGGGCGTCGAAGAAGAGGAAGACGGGGCGGGCATCGGTCCGGTGCTCGAAGAAGCGGGCATGACTCCCGAACAGATGGAAGCTGCCGGCGTGGACCCGACCAGTGCCGAAGGCTGGTGGCTGCCCGACATCGCGAAAGCGGTGGCGGAGACGACGACTCATCCTGGCAGCGGTTTCGCAGTGTTCCTGGGCAACTTCATGATGGTTGCGGCCATCCTCAGCATGATCGGCCTCTTCATCGGCAATAGCGTTTCGGCCACCCGTATCCCGTTCGCCCTGTCGGAGGATGGGATGATGCCCAAGGTGCTGGTGCGCGTCCATCGCAGGTTTGGGACGCCGTGGATCGCCATCATCATATGCGGTGTGATCTTCAGCATCTTCTCTCTCAACGCCTTTGCGGCTCTGGTCGTGATCGATGTGTTGCTCAACGCGCTTACGCTGCTCATGCAATTCCTGGCTTTGTGGAGGCTGCGCTTCATCCGGCCGGATATCAAGCGTGCCAGGATCCCGGGAGGCTGGATCGGGCTGTTCATCGCTACCATCCTACCGGCGGCGATCATCATCATGGCCATTTACAGTCAGGTAGCCGAGGAGGGCCTCCGAGCCATCTATCTTGCTATTGCAGCCATCGCCATCGGCGCGATCCTGTATTTCTTCGTCAGGAAGTACATCAAGCCGGGTATACCGGACATCGATCCGTACGAGTCGGAGGAACAGGAAACTCAGACAGTATAGAACGGCGCTGTCTGAGCTAGACGAAAACAACCTGGAAGATCGTGTTTGTGTAACGGCCGACAGGGAGGTACACGTGAAAGTGTTGCTGGTGGGCGTGGGAGGCGTGGGTGAGGCCATCGCCGTCCTCGTCAAGGACAAGCCCTGGGTCGAGAAGTTGGTTCTGTGCGATTACGACCTCGACCGGGCGAAGGAGGTCTATGCCAAAGTCGGGTCGCCCGACCACATGCCACCGGAGTTCGTCGACGCGGGGGACCAGGAGCAGGTGGCGGCTCTGGCCCGTAAACACGGGGTGGATCTGATCCACAATGCCGTCGACCCGGTGTTCAACGAGGCCATCTTCGATGCCGCCTACGACGTGGGCTGCAACTACATGGACATGGCCATGACCCTGTCCACGCCCCATGCCACCGACCCGTTCAACACGCCCGGGATAAAGTTAGGCGACTACCAGTTCGAGCGGGCCGAGGCCTGGGAGAAGAAAGGCCTCCTTGCCTTTGTGGGCATGGGGGTGGAGCCGGGCATGGCCGATGTCTTCGCCAAGTACGCCGAGAAGAACCTCTTCGACGAGATCGAGGAGATCGGCGTGCGCGATGGCGCCAACCTGGAAGTGCGGGGCTATGAGTTCGCCCCGAACTTCTCTATCTGGACGACCATCGAGGAATGCCTCAATCCTCCGGTGGTTTGGGAGGAGGGCAAGGGTTGGCGGACCACTGAACCGTTCTCGGAGCCGGAGGTTTTCGAGTTTCCCGAGGGGATCGGAGCGGTGGAGTGCGTGAACGTGGAGCACGAAGAGGTGCTGCTGGTGCCGCGCTGGGTGAAGTGCAGGCGGGTGACCTTCAAGTACGGCCTCGGCGACGAGTTCATAGGCGTGCTCAAGACCATCAAGATGCTCGGGCTCGACAACCGCTTCCCTATCGACGTCAAAGGGGTGCAGGTGGCGCCGCGGGATGTGGTGGCCGCCTGCCTGCCCGACCCGGCTCACCTCGGTGACCAGATGTTCGGCAAGACCTGCGCTGGGACCTGGGTCAAAGGGGTCAAGGACGGCAAGCCTCGTGAGGTGTATCTCTATCAGGTGGCCGACAACGAGACCTGCATGAGGGACTACGGAGTGCAGGCCGTCGTGTGGCAGACCGCCGTGAATCCGGTCATCGCCTGGGAACTGCTCGAGACCGGCGTGTGGAAGGGGGCAGGGGTGCTCGGGCCTGAGGCTTTCGACCCCGACCCGTTCATGGAGTCCATGCCTAGATACGACTTCCCCTGGGGTCTCAAGGAGATGACGGCCTGACGTGGCTTGGCTGAGACGACGCGAGCGGCTGCTCTTTCGAACGCATGAGTCGCCGTATGGGAATCCTGCTTGGGCGGTGGGAAGGATCCTACAGCACGAAGGAGAGCTCTACCGCGTGACCCGCTGGGTGGAACTCCGCCCGGTTCTGCTCGAGCGGGGCGGTTCGGTGGGGGAGTGGGAAGTCCGGGGTCGACGGCTTTCCTCCAGGGAAGTAAAGAGCGAACTGGCCAGACTGGCAAAGCAGATGGAAGAAGGAGACGCTTCCTAGAATGAGCTTACGGTCGGTGCGTGCCGCGCGGCCCGGACCGGCCTGAACGCCGGAGATGGCGCAGGGCGCCCCATGCCGGGTATGATGCGAAGAAGGCGTTGTTGGCTTCAATCACGACTTACGACTCGGGGGTTCAAGGATGGCTTCGACACCAGTGACGATCGATAGGAAGCGCATCGCCGAATTGGCGGCGCGCGAGGAGAAACGCCTCGAGGATGCGACTCCCAAGTCATACGAGCTGTTCAAGCGGGCTTCCAAGTCGCTCGTCAACGGCGTGTCGTCCACTTATCAGATGCGCGATCCCTATCCGGTCTACTTCACTCACGGCAAGGGCTCCAGGATCTACTCGATCGACGGCCAGGAGCTCAGTGACTTCCACAACGGCTTTGGTTGCATGGTGCAGGGACACGCCCATCCGGCCATCGTAGAGGCCATCAGGCAACGCTGCGAACTGGGTACCCAGTTCGCTCTGCCCACGGAGGATTCGGTCATCGTGGCCGAGCACTTGGCCAAGAACTTCCGCCTGCCCAAGTGGCGGTTTGTGAACTCCGGCTCGGAGGCCACTATGGACGCGATCCGCATCGCCCGGGCCTACACCGGCCGGGAGCAGGTGCTCAAGATCTTCGGTTCTTATCACGGCCATCACGACTACGTGATGGTGAGTCTGGGGGTGGCGGATTGGGGCGATATCGGGCCCCGTGACAACTACCGCTCGGTCTCCTACGGGGCCGGGATCCCCCAGGCCGTCATCGACATGACGGCGGCGGTGCCCTTCAACGACGCTCCCATGATGGAGGCGCGGATACAGCACCTGATCGACGAAGGGCGCAAACCGGCCTGCGTCATCATGGAAGCGGCCATGATGAACTTGGGCGTGGTACTACCCGAGCCGGGGTACCTGGAGGCCGTCAGGGAGATCACCAAGAAGCACGGCATCGTGCTCATCTTCGACGAGGTCAAGACCGGCATCTGCACGGCCGCGGGCGGCGCCGTCGAGCGGTACGGCGTGGTCCCCGACATGGTCACCCTGGCTAAGGCCCTGGCCGGGGGCCTGCCGTCGGGCGCCATCGGCGGCTCCGAGGAGGTCATGGACATGGTCGAGAGTGGCAAGGTCTATCAGGTGGGGACCTACAGCGGCAATCCACTCTCCATGGCGGCGGCTCGGGCCAGTTTGGAAGAGGTCATGACTCCGGACGCCTACAAGCACCTCAACTATCTGAACGACCGGCTCATCGGCGAATGCGATGCCGTCTGCGCCCAGTACAACTTCCCGGGCTATACGGTGGGGATCTCCTCCAAGGGGTGCGTCAACTTCGCCACCGGCAAGATCACGGACTACGAATCCTTCATCAAGTACCAGGATTTCGAGCTCTGCAACCTCGCCTGGCTCTACAACATGAACCGCGGCGTGATCATGGCCCCGGGGCGCGAAGAAGAGTGGACCCTCTCGGTGCAGCACACCGACGAGGACATCGATCGCTACGTGAACGCTTTCGAAGACATGGTCAAAGAAGTGACCGCCTGAGCGGGGACGGAGCCGGGCGGCGGGGACGCTTCTTTAATCGAGCGAGCGCTCACCCAATCCCCGACGAACGGTATTGTTCGGGTTTCAAGGGGCACCGCCCCGGGTGGTAGCTTTCGTTCCCATCCGCCGTTAGTACTATCATGGCCTTGTTGCCGAATCCGGCGAGAAGGATATCGGAGGCAGGCTGACGGGTGCGCTAGAGACCTACCTCAGCGACGTGCGTGACATCCGGCTCTCGGGCGAGGGTGTGTCCGAGCTGTCCTACTACCCGGCGCTACGCGAGTTGCTCGAAGACGTGGGCAGCCATCTCAAGCCCAAGGTCCGCTGCTTCATGAATCTCAAGAACCGGGGCGCGGGCCTTCCGGACGGAGGACTGTTCACCGCCGACCAGGTCCGCAGGTCACGGGCGCCCAAGGCCGCTGGGGCCGCGACGCCGGCCGTCGACTCCGACCTGGGAGCGCTCGGCGGCCAGAAGCCGGCTCGGGGGGCCATAGAGGTCAAAGCTCCCAGCGCTGAGGTCGAGGTGATCGCCGCCGCCGCTCAGGTGCTCGGCTATCTCGAAGCCTACCGGCAGGTGCTGGTCACCAATCTGCGCGATTTCCTTCTGCTGGGAATCGACGAACACGGTATGCCCGCCCCTCTCGAGCGATACACGCTGTCGCCGACCGAGGCCGACTTCTGGACGGCAGCGAACCATCCTCGGCGCACAGAGCACGAGCAGGGTGAGCGGTTCTTGGAGTTCCTCAAGCGCGTGCTGCTCTCGGGGGCCACCCTGGCCACGCCTCAAGACCTGGCCTGGTTCCTGGCTTCCTACGCCCGCGAGGCCCGCGTGCTCACCGAGGCGGCCGAGCTGCCGGCTTTGGATGCCGTCCGCTCCGCCCTCGAAGACACCCTCGGCATCAAGTTCGAGGGGGCCAAGGGAGAGCACTTCTTTCGCTCAACCTTGGTGCAGACCCTCTTCTACGGCCTGTTTGCCTCCTGGGTCATGTGGAGTCACGACCACGAGCCCGGCGACGGGGCCCGCTTCGACTGGCGGATGGCCGCTTGGACCCTGCGGGTGCCCGTGGTGCAGGCGCTCTTCACCCAGATAGCCACCCCCCATCTGCTAGGCTCGCTGGGCCTGGTGCCGGTTCTCGATCAGGCGACCGCGGCCCTTAACCGGGTAGATCGACGAGCATTCTTCAATCGATTCGAACAGCATCATGCCGTCCAGTATTTCTACGAACCGTTCCTGGAAGCGTTCGACCCCGAGCTGCGCAAGGAGCTGGGGGTGTGGTACACGCCGCCGGAGATCGTCGAGTACATGGTGGCCCGCGTGGACACGGTGCTGCGCGAAGAGCTGGATGTGCCCGACGGTCTGGCCGACCCGCGGGTGTATGTGCTCGACCCCTGCTGTTGCGGCACCGGGGCCTACCTGGTGGAGGTACTGGAGAAGATCGCCCAGACCCTGGATGAGAAAGGGGCCGACGCTCTGGTAGCGGGCGACGTCAAGAAGGCGGCCATGGAACGAGTCTTTGGATTCGAAATCTTGCCGGCTCCCTTCGTCATCGCGCACATGCAGTTGGGCCTGCTGCTCCAGAACATGCACCTCCCCTTGGCCGAGCACGAACGGGTGGGAGTGTTCCTCACCAACGCCCTCACCGGCTGGGAATCGCCGCACAAGCACGGGCAGCTGTCGGCCCTGCCCGAACTGGAGGCCGAGCGCGACGCCGCCGAGAAGGTGAAGCAGGAGCTGCCCATTCTGGTGGTGCTGGGGAACCCGCCGTACAACGGCTTCGCTGGGGTAAGTACTGCGGAAGAGGGAGAGCTTCTCGCCGCGTATAAGTCGGGCTTGTCAGATTGGGGAGTCACAAAGCACTATCTGGACGACCTCTACATTCGGTTCTTTCGTGTCGCTGAGAGACGTATCGCGGAAATGGGAAATCGCGGGGGTTGTCTGTTTCATCTCCAACGACTCATGGACCTCGGGTCCTTCCTATGTCACCGCCCGGCAACACCTTCTTGGCTCGTTCAACAAGTTCTGGCTTGAAAACATGCACGGTGATCGTACTCAGACCGAGTACGCGCCTGACGGTCGCACGAGCGAGACCATCTTTGCGATCCCTGGCTTCTCGCCCGGCATCCGGCAAGGAGTGGTTGTCTCCCTCTGGGCAAAGAATGGGGAGCCGACAGCCTGCCCGGAGATTTGGTTCCGGGATGATCTGAATACGGCTGATGCGACTGATAGACGCAGAGCTCTCTTGGATAGTCTTCACGACAACGCGCGCCTGAACCATTATGTACGCGTCACACCAACGCCCGAGAGCAGACTCTCATTCAGGCCGTATTCGGTGATCCCTGAGTACGGCACGTGGCCTAACGTACATGACATTGCTGCTACTGGCTGGCTTCTCGGCCTCAACGAGAATCGGGGCGGAGCATTGATCGACGAGGATCGCCAAGCCCTCGCTGACCGACTGACCGTCTATTTCGACCAGAAGCTCTCACTGACGGACTTGACTTCAGCCCTAGGCCGACTTCGACAGCCTTGGGCTCGGTTTGATCCGGCGAGGACCAGGGCGGCGCTTTTGGCTGACGGCTTCGACGAGGCCAAGCTCGTGCGCTTCATGGCGAAGCCATTCGACCTGAAATGGGCGTATGTGGACACTCGAGCCAAGCTCTGGAACGAGTCTCGGCCCTCCCTTGTTCAGCATGCGGGTCAGGGCAACCGATTCATCGTGGCTCGTTGCCGCGCTCCAAGAGCGAATGACGGAGCGGCCCTCTATGTCATTCGCTCGCTAGCGGACCAGCATGCCCTACACAAGGATGCGTACCTGGCTCCGATGGTCGAGATTCTTGACCAAACGGACCAGATGGATCTTCTTGCCACTCCAGCCATGCCAAAAGCGAACCTGTCCGATGAAGCCTCACTGTACCTGGACCGCGTTGGCGTTGAGCCAGAGACTAGTCCAGTTGCCCACGCTGAGGCGATGTGGATGCACGTCCTAGCAATTGGCTACGCTCCGACTTATCTGCGCGAGAATGCAGACGGCATCCGTCTTGACTGGCCCCGCATCCCTCTCCCCAATTCCAAGGAGTTGCTCCTCGCCTCGGCCGAGCTGGGCCGAAAAGTAGCCGACCTGCTCGACCCCGAGACCGAGGTCGAGGGAGTCACCACCGGGACCCTTCGCCCGGAGCTCAAGGTGATCGGCGTGGCCACGCGGGTCGACGGGGACAACCTCAACGAAGGGGCCGGCGACCTCGCCGTCACCGCCGGCTGGGGTCACGCCGGCAAGGGGGGCGTCACCATGCCGGGCAAAGGGAAAACGGTTACCAGACCTTGGACATCCGAAGAGCGGGCGGCCATCGAGCAGGGGGCTGAGGCCCTCGGGCTCAGCGCGGAGGAGGCGCTGGCTCAACTGGGGGATCAGGCGATGGACGTCTATCTCAACGACGTCGCCTACTGGAGATGCGTGCCGGCGGGGGTGTGGAGCTACACCATCGGCGGATACCAGGTGATGAAGAAGTGGCTGAGCTACCGGGAGCGGGCGCTCCTGGGGCGGGACCTCAAGCCGGAGGAGGTGCGCGAGGTCATGCGCATGGGGCGGCGGATCGCGGCCATCCTGCTCTTGCAGCCGCAACTGGATGCCAACTACCTGGCGGTGAAGGGGAATGCGTACCCGTGGGGCGAGGTCTGATCTACCCTACTCGCGATTCCGCAGTCTCCGCTTTCAGTTTGGGAATGGTTCCCAGCCTCGCTCTCTTGCGGCGCCTCCGGGATCTGCTGCAACACTACACCCCCATACCCACGGCTGTAGCCACTCTTGAAGAGCTGCTGCAAACCAGCCACATGCCGATGCTCATTGATAGGTGAGAAATGGGCGTCCTCCTGTGCCAGCCGCACGCCGGCGAAGCTCCGGGTTGGCCACGGAGGAAGAGGCATCGGGTGTGCTTCCTAATGCCGTCATTCCATACCCTTTCTTCCGGAGTGTCATCCAGGGTGCTTTGGACCTCGCGCAACAAGTTCTGGAAGAGCTATGCGAGACATGCGGCGCGGCGGACGATTCAGGTTCAAATCCCTACTACTCCATCTCCCATGCGGATGGTCACCTCCGGAAGCGTGCGAAGAACCTGAATGTATGCTGCCTGGCGCGCCGGAGCACCGGGGTCGGCACGGCTGGGCTTCACCCGGGCTGTGAAGTACCTCAACATATCAATGAGATGTCCTTTAGCCTCGATCTTTCATCTGGCCCCGTCGCCCCCGTCCGGGGCCACTCGGGGTG
>CAZCCL010000075.1:0-12599 GCA_964497095.1 uncultured Gaiellales bacterium
TATGTGGACGTAGAGGTGTCTCATGTCTCAGTCGAGGCCTTCCCCATCCGCGCGGCGGTTATGCGTGCGCTAGACCTTCGGCCCCCCTCGACAGTCCCGTCAGCGGCCCATGAGCCCCAGAACCACGAGGACGATGCCCAGAACGACGCTGACCCCGCCCAGCACAGCGGTCCACGACTGCCACACCCGGCCACTCCGCACGCCACCTCGGGGAGGCTGCCGCCCGGTCCCCTGCCCGGCCGCCGGTCGCCTCGATCGGTCCGCTTCTTCGAGGGCCTTGGCGCCGGGCCCATGTCGCAGCCAGGTCTGCACCCCGCCCATGACGATCAGCAGCCCGCCCAGGAAGATGTACTCGACCGTCATCTCTTCCCTTCCTTCCCTTCGCCCAGATCGAGGACCGCCAGAAAGGCCTCCTGAGGGATCTCCACCGTCCCCACCATCTTCATGCGCCTCTTGCCGGCTTTCTGCTTTTCCAAGAGCTTGCGCTTCCGGGTGATGTCGCCCCCATAGCATTTGGCCAGCACGTCCTTGCGCAGGGGAGCCACGCTCTCCCGAGCGATGATCCGGCTGCCCACGGCCGCCTGTATGGCCACTTCGAACATCTGCCGGGGGATCTTCTTGCGCAGGCGCTCGGCCAATCCCCTGCCGATAGTGTAGGCCCGGTCGGAATGGACGATGAGGCTGAGGGCATCGACCAGCTCGCCGGCTATGCGGATGTCAAGGCGCACCAGATTCCCGGGTTCGTAGTCCTTGAGTTCGTAGTCCAGGCTGGCATATCCGCGGCTCCGAGTCTTCAGCAGGTCGAAGAAGTCGAGCACGATCTCGGCCAGCGGGAGGTCGTAGTCGAGTCGCACCCGGTCGGAGGTCAGATACTCCATGTGGGCGAAGCGCCCCCGCTTGTCGTTACACAGCTCCATCACCGGTCCCACGTACTCGGCCGGCACCAGGATGGTGGCCGCTATGTAGGGCTCGCGCACCTCACTGATCGAGCCGGCGTCTGGGAAGTCGACGGGATTGCTGATGGACAGCACCTCGCCCGTCACCAGTTCGACCTCGTAGAGCACGTTAGGGATGGTGGCGAGCAGATCGAGGCCGAACTCCCGCTCCAGGCGCTCCCGGATGATCTCCATGTGGAGCAGCCCCAAAAACCCGCAGCGAAAGCCGAAGCCCAGGGCTTTGGAGGTCTCGGGCTCGTAGTGGAGGGAGGCGTCGTTGAGCTTGAGCTTCTCGAGCGCGTCGCGCAACTCCGGGTAGTCCTCCCCGTCGATGGGGAAGAGACCGCAGAAGACCATGGGAGTGATATCCCGATAGCCGGGCAACTGTTCGGTGGCGGGATGCTGGCCACTGGTGAGCGTGTCCCCCACCCGCAGATCGGCCACCTCCTTTATGCCGGGGATGATGTAGCCCACCTCGCCGGCGTGAAGCACGTCGGTCTTCAGCATGTCGGGACTGAAGATGCCTACTTCTTCGGTCTCGCTGCGGCGCCTCGTGGCCATGGCCAGAAGGGCGTCGTTCTTGCGGAAGCTGCCGTCGCGCACGCGCACGAAGGCCACCACTCCCCGATACTGGTCGTACACGGAGTCGAAGATGAGCGCCCGGGGAGCCCCGTCGGCATCTCCTTCCGGCGGAGGGACCCTTTGCACCACCGCTTCGAGCACCTCCAACACGCCCTCGCCGGTCTTGGCCGAGATATGGAGGATGTCGGACCGGGGGCAACCTATGACCGTGGCGATCTCATCGGCCCGTTTTTCCGGTTCTGCTCCCGGTAGGTCGATCTTGTTAAGCACCGGGACTATCTCCAGGTCGTTCTCGAGGGCAAGGAGAGTATTCGCCAGAGTTTGCGCCTCGACCCCTTGGGTGGCGTCGACCACCAGAATGGCTCCCTCGCAGGCGGCCAGGCTCCGGGATACCTCGTAGGTGAAGTCCACGTGGCCCGGCGTGTCGATGAGGTTGAACTGGTACTCGCGGCCGTCCTGGGCCTGGTAGTAGATCCTGACGGCCTGGGCTTTGATGGTGATGCCCCGCTCGCGCTCCAAATCCATGCGGTCGAGGACCTGCTCGCGCATCTCCCGCTCGGCCACCGTGTTGGTGATCTGCAGGATGCGGTCGGCCAGCGTCGACTTGCCGTGGTCGATGTGGGCGATTATCGAGAAATTGCGGATGTGCTCGAAGCGTCCCATGGGGGAAGTATTCTAGCGACCCTTTGCCGTCTTTGCCCGAAGTGATAGCGTTGGTCCCTGGTATGTCCAGGGGGCGAGAGCCGGACCGACCTCGAACCGCGACCGGGAGGCCAACACGATGCCGACCATGAAGGCGGCCGTCAATACGCACTACGGATCGCCGGACGTGTTGGAGATCCGGGAGGTGCCAAAGCCGGAACCCGGCCCGGGCGAGGTCCTGGTACGGGTACATGCGACGACGGTCAGCCGGACCGATTGCGGTGCACTCCGGGCCCACCCCTTCTTCATGCGTCTGATGACCGGGCTTCTCCGACCCAAGCGGACGATCCTGGGCATGGATTTCGCCGGTCAGATCGAGGCGGTCGGTGAAGACGTCACGTCGTTCCGGCCGGGCGATCTCGTGTTCGGCCTCTCACCGGGAGGCTACGGCGGGCACGCGGAATACCTCTGTATGTCTGACACGCATGCTCTGGCGCACATGCCCTCGGGCCTGCCCTTTGCCGAGGCGGTGGTGGGTGAGGGCGCCCTCTACGCCGACACCAATCTCCGAGCCATGGGCCTCAGGCCCGGTCACAGGATCCTCATCTACGGTGCATCCGGCGCCATCGGCACGGCGGCCGTGCAGCTCGCGAAGCACTATGGTGCCGGAGTGACTGCGGTGGTCGCGACCCGGCATCTGGAGCTTGCCGCATCTTTGGGGGCAGACCGGGTGGTCGACTACACTGCGCAGGACTTCACCCAGCTTGGAGAGACCTTCGACTTCGTATTCGACGCGGTCGGGAAGATCTCATATTTCCGCACTCGGAGATTGTTGACCCCCAGCGGGGCCTATTCGGCGACGGATTTCGGGCCTTGGAACCAGAACCTCCTCCCCATGATGTGGTCGGGCATCAGCAGGAGCAAGAGATTCGTCTTTCCGCTGCCGAAGAGCACCCAGGCGTTCGTCGAGTTCCTCGGAGACCGCATGGAGGCGGGGGAGTTCCGCGCGGTCATCGATCGGAAGTACCCCTTGGAGGCCATCGCCGACGCCTATCGCTACGTGGAGACCGGTCAGAAGACCGGGATCGTCGTCATCGACGTGGTGCCGGACGCATGAAGGCGATCGTACGCACGAAGTACGGACCACCGGACTTCCTCCAGTTGAGAGAGGTAGAGAAACCCGCTCCCAAAGACGACGAGGTCCTGATCGAAGTCTACGCGGTATCCATCAACGACTGGGACTGGGGCCTCCTCCAGGGCACTCCGTTCGCGAACCGCGTGACCTCCGGGCTTCTGAAACCAAAGAAACGGATACTCGGCTCCGATGTAGCCGGGCGCATCGAAGCGGTTGGGAAGAAGGTGAAGCGGTTTCGGCCGGGAGATGAGGTCTTCGGGGACCTAAGTGGCACCTGGGGAGGCTTCGCCCAGTACGTCTGTGCCCGGGAGAAGACGCTGACGCCAAAACCGGCCGGCATGACGTTCGAGGAGGCAGCGGCCATCCCGCAGGCGGCCGCGTTGGCCCTGCAGGGCCTTCGTGACAAGGGGCACATCGAACCAGGACAGAAGCTTCTGATCAACGGGGCGGGCGGGGGTGTAGGTACCTTCGCCGTGCAGATAGCCAAGTTGTACGGGACTGAAGTCACCGGTGTCGATAGCTCAGAGAAGCTGGACATGCTCCGCTCGATACGCTTCGACCACGTCATCGACTACACGCGAGAGGATTTCACCGAGAGCCCGGAGCGCTACGACTTGATTCTGGACGTCAAGACCAATCGCTCGGTATTCGACTACCTGCGTGTGCTGAGCCCTCAAGGGACGTACATCACGGTCGGGGGTTCCAGCGGTCGGATCACCCAGATTATGTTGTTGGGGCCGCTTGTCTCTCTGTTCAGCAAGAAAAGGGCTCGTCTCCTATTCCTAAAATTGAACAAAGATCTGGACTACGTGTGCGAGCTCTTCCAAGCCGGGAAGATGAAACCGGTCATAGATGGTCCCTATAGGTTGAACGAAATACCCGAAGCCATGAGGCACTTTGCCGAAGGAAGGCACAAAGGCAAGGTGGTCGTGACCGTGAAGGGGACGACGGCGTGATCTCCCGCAGACTTCAAGAAGAGTGAACGTCTGAGTGAACGTCTATTACAGCCCAGACTACGTCGGCTCGGCCTACGCTTTCGAGACGACACGCAAAGCGAAGTGGGTCGCCGACTCGCTCGAGAGCGCGCCGATAGACGGGGTTGAACTCGTGCGTCCCCAACCGCTCTCGTGGGACCAGGTGGTCCAGGTCCACGACCCGGAGTACGTCCGGGCGGTGCAGACGGGCGTCCCCCGCCACCTGGCCGAGTCGCAGGGATTCGCCTGGGATCCGGGGCTCTGGCCGATGGTACTGGCGTCGAACGGCGGTGCCGTCGCCGCTGCGCTGGACGCGCTCCAGCACGGGCTGGCCGGCTCCCTTTCCAGCGGCCTGCACCACGCGCGGCGGGGCTATGGAGCAGGCTTCTGCACATTCAACGGCCTGGTCATCGCGGCCCACGAAGCTCTCGCGGCAGGTGCTGATTCGGTACTGATCGTGGACTTCGACGCCCACTGCGGTGGCGGGACGGCGTCCCTGATCGCCTCGGAACGGCGCATCTGGCAGACGGATGTCTCGGTGGATGGCTTCGACTATTACGGCAACACCGGCCCCAGCCACGACAGTGCCGGCGGCCACGAGAACGACCGTCGCATCCGGCTGCGCTTCGTGACGGACAGCGGCGAGTACCTGCGCGAGATCGAGCGAGGTCTGGAAGAAGTCGGCCGCCGGGTCCCGCGCTTCGACCTGTGCCTCTACAACGCCGGGATGGACCCGTTCGAAGGATGTTCCACCGGAGGCCTGAGAGGCATCACCCGAGACATACTGGCCGCCCGTGAGCGGCTCGTGTTCGAGTGGTGCCGGGAGCACGTGGCAGCGGCCGCCTTCGTTCTCGCCGGTGGATACGTGGGCTGGGGTCTGGATGCGGAAGGGCTCGTCGACCTCCATCGTCTGACCCTGTCGACGGCAGCGCAGTCGGGCCTGACCCAGGTCGGTGCCTGAACGCCGGGCCCAGGTCGGTGCCTGAACGCCTGACCCAGGTCGGCGTGGCCGTGGACCGGCCGCCTCATCCCCGCCCCGGCACGCGCCCCCCGAGGGCTGCCCGCCGGGGCGTGAGGCGAGAGCTACACTTCTACTGCTCCACCATGAACTTCAGGTTCTCGAGCGTCTGATGTATGGCCCGCTCCTCCATCCGCTCGATGAAGAGGCGATCGGCGACCTTGCCCAGCACGCTCCCGGGGACCGTGTAGTCTATGTCGGCCGTCACCCGGGTGCCTCCTTCTGCAGGCTCGTAGTCCCAGCGCTGCTCGCCGTGCATCGAACCGTCGAAAGTGCCGCGCCAATGCCCCTTTCCGTCCACATCGTACCGGTCGTCGAGGACCTTGGTCTTGAGGTGCAACTGAAGGCCGGCCACCAGGTAGTCGTGCTCGACCACGGTGCCCGCCGATCCATCCCCCTTCATCTTGCGAGGTTCGCTCAGGTTCACCCACCATGTCGCCCATCTCCGTGGGTCACGACCCACAGAGAAGACCTTGTCCACGGGTGCGTTGATGATGATGCTGTCGTGAATGTGGGTCATGATGACGTCCTTTCCCCGGGCAGGATCTCGAGCGGAAAGCTGGCGCGGCGCCGGCCGGCCGGCCTGCTGAGAAAGGGGTTGACAACCAAGCCGGCCACCGATGAGATGAGACCCACGGGACCCGGTAATACCTCCTACAGGCGTCGACGCAAAGAGCGACGATCTGTCTTCCGCGCTTGCACCGCGCTTCAACCGCCTACTGATAATTGTCGACGATTCGAGCGGCTTGTCAACGAGGGCGGGGGGCTGCCATGCGAGCCGGGAGCCATCAGCCCGGGCCCCGCACCCTGTATTACCCTTGGCCGCCGCCTTCGAGGTCGATCATCTCGTCCGTCGAACGGGGCTCGCGGCGGCGGCGGATCACGTTAATGACCTCACGCAGTTCGGGCATGTGCATCGCCCAAGCAGCCAGGCAATACGCCAGGCCCCCGGCCACGTACGCCAGGCCCACCGAGATGATCTGCGCCCAGAGAGCCCGCCCCAGCAGAGCGTCCAATCCCCACCACACTCCGTAGGCGACCCCGGCGAGCGGCACCAGGGCCACGATGGACCGACACGCCGACCACGCCACCCGGCGGGCATCCACCCCGCCGATGCGGGGACTCAGGAGGAGCATGAGCGCGAAGAAGTTGAACAGACTGACAAGCGAGGTGGAGAGAGTGATCCCTCCCACCCCCAACGGCTTGTAAAGGAGGAGATCGAGGCCGGCATTGAGCGCCAGGTTCACCGCTCCGACCATCAACGGAAGCCAGGGCTTCTGGATGCTGTAGAAGGCCCGGTTGAGCAAGGTGTTCACGCTCACGAAAGCCATACCCACGCTGAAGAACAACAGGGCCGTGGCCACCAGTTCGGCGTCACCGCTGGTGACCTTACCGTGCTCGTAGACGAGTCGCACCGTGGGAAGGGCAAGAACGGCGAAGAACGCCGAAAAAGGCAAGGTCAAGAAGAAGATCTGGCGGAGCCCCGTGGAGAGATCCTCGCGAAACTCCGCCATGCGGTTGGCGGCGACGTGCCGTGACAGGGAGGGGAAGAGGACCGTCCCGATGGCGATGGCGAAGACTCCTTGGGGAAGCTGGAACAGTCTGAAGGCCCGCTCGATGATCGCGGGCGCCGGGATGCTGATGAGAGTGGCTATGACCGTGTCGATGAAGGCGTTGAAATTGATGATGCCGAGGCTGAGGATCACCGGCCCTATGAGGATCCCGACCCGGCGCACCTCGGGACTGCGGAGAGACAGACGCCAGGGAGAGCCTCCGGGCTCGGGCTCCGGCACATCGCCGGCCATTCCCCCACCGGCTCCGGCCGCGGCCGCCGGGCGCCATCGTCGTCGCCATACCGCCGGCGCCTGCAAGAGCAGTTCGACGGCCGTTCCTATGAGCACCCCCCAGGCAAGAGCCTTGACCCCGTATCCCGCGGAAAACGCGACCACCCCTCCAATGATCACCAGATTCCAGACGATGGGGGCCAATGCCGGCAGAGTGAAGTGGTTGTAGGAGTTGAGGATGCCCATGAAGATGCCGGCGATGCCCAGGATCACCACAGTCGGGAACATCACCCGCATTAGATGCACGGTGAGGGCGACGATGTCCGGATCGTCGGAGAACCCGGGGGCCACCACCCTGACCACGGCCGGGGCGAATACCATCCCCAGCACCGTGATCACTCCCAGGACCGCTGTGGCGACGACCGTCACCGTGTAGGCGACCTGCCAAGCCTCGCGGTTTCGTCCCTTCTCGAGCAGCGAGGAGAAGACGGGGATGAAGGCGGCGGAGAGCGCGGTGTCGGCAAGAAGGGTCCGTATCAGACTGGGGACTTTGTTTGCGACGGTGAAGGCCCCCATTTCGTCGCCCAGACCCAGATAGGAGACCATCACTATCTCTCGGATCAGACCTAAGATACGGGAGCCTGCAGTGGCCAGCACCAGGAAGGCGGCGACGGTCGCAAGATGTCTCTTTGTGTCATTGCCCATGAGCAAGGGCTATGCTAAACTCCTGCGACTTTGAAGGGAAGACGGGAGGAATGAGGATTGGCTAATACCAAGCAGCAGCGCAAACGAGTGCGCATCGCTCAGCGGCAGCGACTGGAGAACCTTCGCTACAAGTCGTCCATCAAGACGCACTTCCGGCACCTGAAGGAATCTGTGTCCACCGGCGACGCCGACACCGCTGCTGAAACGGCCAAGAAGCTGACCTCTACCATCGACAAAGCGGCTGCCCGCCATGCTATCCACAGCAACAATGCAGCCCGCAAGAAGTCGAGGGTGGCGCGTCTTCTCTCGCAGCTCTAGACCCTGCGCGGAAGCAGAGTCTCCCTTCCAGGACGGCGATCAGGCGGCCAGCATCCGGCCGAGGCACAGCTGTAGCTCCATGTCAGCCGGCAGATCACCCGCTCCCTTCATGCGGGCATCCGTGTCGGCGAGGACGGCCAGTCTCCTGGCGATCCCCTCCGCGCCCAGCAGAGCCGCTTGCTCCATCAGCTTGTCCGCGGGATAGGCTTTCATCTTCAGTTCGGCCTGGATCGCCTCCCGACTGAAGCCCTCGTCGCGGAGCGCCGCCACTCGACTCAGGTTCTGGAAATGCCTCAGCACGCGATAGAAGAGCACTTCCACCCGTTCCCCCGAGGCGAGAAGATCGTCGGCGGCCGAGAAGACCGCGTCCCCCCGTCCCAGGGCCAGTGAATCCAGCAGGTCGAAAACGCTTGCCTCGACGGTGGCCGACGTCAGAAGACTGATATCGTCGATACTCGCCGGCCGCCCTGCGACATAGATCTGCAGCTTCTCCAGCTCCTGCAGTAGTATGCCCTGATCGTCCCCGCACCGGCGCACCATGAAGCGCGCTTCGTTCAGGCCTATCCTCATGCTCCGCCGACCGGCTTCGCGCACCAGCCACTGAGGCAGCTCACCCTCCCTCGGAGCCCGGAACTCGAGCACCTCCCCATGTTTCTCCATAGCGGTTCGCAGTATGTCCGCCGGGGCGACCTTCTCCGCCACCAGAGCGAGACAGGCGTCGGGAGCCGGAGACTCGAGGTAGGCCACGACGGCGGACTTGTCGGACTTGAGCCATGCCTGTACGTTCCGTACGAGCACAAGCCGCGTCCCCCCAAGGAAGGCCATGGTGTTGGCGGCGTTGATGACTTCGAGAGCATCGTCCTCGCCGGCATCGAACTCGTCGATATTGAGATCGGTGCCGGACTGCTCGACGATCCTGGATTTGAGACGTTTGAGGGCGTACTCGACCTTGGGCAGATCGTCACCAAGGATCAGATAGGCGGGTTTTAGCGGACCACGGTTCGAGACCGACGCGGACCCGTCATCCGCCTTGCTGGCCTCGTTCATCGCCCGGGCTCCTCTCCGTCGCCAACACTACGTGGTCGCCTGTCACGGTAAAGGATACCCAACCGGATTCGTCCGTGCGCATGACGCGGCCGACTCGTTCCTCGAGAAGCGTCACGGTGGAAGCATCCGGGTGGCCGAAGGAGTTGTCCTCCCCTACCGAGATACAGGCCACCTCCGGCTGCAGACGATCCAGGAGACTGGGCGACACGGCGCCCAGGCTGCCGTGATGAGGAACGAGGATGATCTCCACCGGGGGCAGCTCGTAGGCTTGGAGAACGTCTGCTTCGGCGTCTCCGGGTATCAGGATATCGATGCTCCCGATGCTGACGACGGCCACCAAGGAGCTCCCGTTCAGCTCGTCACCGGTGGGCGGACCCGACGGCCAGGGTTCCGGTCCGTCCGTCATGGAAAGAGGTGAAACCGGAGCGAACAATCGTACCACCACTCCATCGACCTCCACTTCCGACCCCGTCACCCCTCTAGCGTACCGGCAGTCCTTCTCAGCCAGACGAGTTCTCAGCTCCAAGTAGTCCGCCGCCTCTCCGCTCCCATAGCGCGCCGCGGGATCACCCGAGGCAGAAGCCGGGCCGGGCGAGGCGACCACCATGGTCTGGTCGATGAAGGCGCCCACTTCCAGTTCGTCTACAGCTTCCAGCAACCCCGCGAAGTGGTCGGCGTGAGGATGCGAGATGACCGCCAGGTCAACCGTGCTCACCCCGAGTCCATGCAACTGCGAAGCCAGGCCGCAACCGGCGGGCCCTCCGTCGAAGAGGAGGGCGTGGTGTTCTGGGGTGCGCACCAAGACGGCATTTCCCTGGCCGATATCCAGAATCCGCACCTCGGTCCCCTCTGGCCACCCGCTTCCCGCGACGATGACCTTAGCGGCCTCCACACCGCGTGACAGTGACGGGTAGAGAACTCCACCGGTCAAGGTCGCCGCCATCAGCAGGAAGACCCCGAGTGCCGCCGCCAAACGCCGGTCCCGTGGAGCCCTGGCGCGCACCCAGCGAAGCGAGCGTGTGAGGAAAGGCAGAGAGATGCCGAAGGGAGTCACGACGGTCCGCCGACAGAGGGTCAGGACGACCGGCATCGCTGCGGCACCGCAGGCGATGGCGGTCAGGACCCTGCCCAGGTCCCGGACGCCCAGCACGGGGGCGACCGCGAACAGCCTGGAGACCATAACGGTCCAGACCACCGGGATCGAAGCCATGAGATCGAGCGCAGTACTGAAGCCCGCCCACAGGAAGCCCAGGAACACGCTCGCCATGCCCAGGCCGGTGATAGCCGGAAGCACGGGCACCACCAGCAGGTTGGCAAGTGGGGATACCAGTGAGGTCCTGTCGAAGGCCAGCAGCGAGACCGGGGCCGTCCCGACGGTGGCGGCGACGGAGACGGCCAGGCCGGAGCTCAGTGAGTCCGGCAGGCGTCCGAGCATCCTGCGCAACGGCCCGGTCAGGGTGAGCATCCCTGCGAACGCGGCGAACGAGAGCTGGAATCCTACGTCACCGACGGCGAAGGGATTGAGGGCCAACACCACGGAGGCCGCCAAAGCCAGCACCTGCCACTGGTCTCTTCCCCTGCCCAGCCAGCGGCCCGCCAGGACTATCACGATCATGACCGCGGCCCGCACCACCGGTGGGGATGCTCCGACGAAGGGTATGAGAAGGACCGCTGTAAGCGCGGCAAGCAGAAAGCCGACTCCTCTCGGGGCCCTCAGCAGACCGGCCAGTCCGATCATGATGGCGGCCAGACTGGCCACGTGCAGTCCACTCACCGAGAACATGTGTGCGGTCCCCGACCGCCGGAAGGCCTCCGACCAGGATCGGTCAATACCGCCCGTCTCGCCGACCACCACCCCTTGGAGAACCTCATCCAGTCGAGGATCGGGCCCCCGGCTGAGATGGGCCAAGGCGGAAGAGCGCAAGCGGTCGAACCAGCCCGAGACCCCGCCTCGGCGTCCGAGCACCGTGATTCCGCCGCTATCCGCCTGGAGGACGACTTCCACACCTTGACTCCGCAGGTAGGCAGCCTCATCGAAACCGGAGGCGGAGGGACCATCCGGCAGCCGGATCTTCCCCTTGAAGGCGAGGATGTGGCCTTGACTGAGCGACACGGCGACGCCCCCGTCCGCAGGAGCAAGCTCGAACAGGACCTTCTCTCCGTTGAAAGAGCGTCCAGGAACAGCCGCGGCCCCAAGACCCGAAGGCTGAGGCTGTATCTGTCGGACGACGGCGATGGCACTCTGCCAGCCGGCGCCGGAGCGCACTTGGCCGGTGACGGTCAATTCTCCTTGGACGACGCTTCCAACACTCTCTTTCAACTGACTGCCCGTGAGAGCCGCCACCCTCACGCTGCCCCCGAGGTACCCGGCAAAGAGTCCGATCGATACGACCGCGACCACCACCAAGACCGAGGGGCGGCCTACTTTCGCAGCCTGTCGGTGTGATAGCAGGAGACCCCCGAGAGCCGAGAGCAGCGCCCAGGTGAGACCCGCGATCGCAGCCCAGGGCCGAGCCCCGACGATAGCCGCCAGCGAAAGACCTAGAGCGCAGGCGAAGGTCGTGACCCGGGCAAGACCTGCCCGACGCACGAACCAGCCGGTCGGATCGTCGGGAAATCTCACCGGCACCCCAAGACTCTTGGAGAGTCCGTTCGGGGCCCTGTCAGAGGCCTACCAGCGGGCGCAGTTGTTCCAACCGGGCCGGGCCGATGCCGGGGACATCGGTCAGTTGGTCCACGGAAGTGAACGGGCCGTTGGTCTCGCGATAGGAGATTATGTCTTGGGCGATCGCCGGGCCGATGCCCGGCAGGGAGTCCAGTTGCTCGAGGGTGGCCGAGTTGAGCAAGACGATCTCCGTACTCTCCTCGCCCCCACCCTCGCCCCCTGGCGCTGTTGGTTCGAGCGGCGCGGTGACGGTCTCCCCGACGCGAGGGACATAGATCCTGCACCCGTCCTTGAGCCGAGCGGCGAGGGTGAGGGCCTGCTGATCGGCCTCTTCGGTGAAGCCGCCCGCCTCCGTGACAGCCTGGAACACGCGGGCATCGGCCGGCACTCGGTATACCCCGGGGCGGCGCACGGCTCCGGCCACCTGTACGTACATCAGGGCCGTCGTCGTGGTCGTCTGCGAGGCCTGGGTGGCGCCCTCCGGCCCGGGCGTGGGTGTACCCGAGACAGGATCTTCGGTCGGCAGGCTGAAGCCATCGGCAGGCAGGATCTCGCCTCGCAGGAGCTCACCCTTCACAGGATCGTCACGCATCGAGAGTAGGCCGAGCGTCCCCACCAGGAGCACGATGACCCCAGCGATCACGTAGACGAAGAGCCGTTTGGACGGGACCATAGCCATGCCCTCAGGCTACAGCCCCGACTGAAGGAGCCGATGCGACCTAGGACCGAACTTGGCCGGCGGGAGCGTCAGGCGGCGTGCCGTCGGGCCGGGCTCGCAACACCGGGGGGCCCCG
>CAZCCL010000075.1:12609-12891 GCA_964497095.1 uncultured Gaiellales bacterium
GCTGGGGGGGGGGGGGGGGCGCGGGGGGGGGGGGGGGGGGGGGGGCCCCCCCCCGGGGGGGGCCGGGGGGGGCCACCCCCCCCCCCCCCCCCCCGGTCCACCGACCACCGAAAGGCTAGTAGGCTTCGCAGTACACCTCGAAGTAGGCTTGAGGCTTGTTACAGACCGGGCAAACCTTGGGGGCCTTATCGCCTTCGTGGACGTGACCACACTCTTGACATTTCCACGAAGTCGGCCCGTCTTTGCGGAAGACCGTGTCGCCCTCCATGTTGGCGAGGAGCT
>CAZCCL010000076.1:0-12835 GCA_964497095.1 uncultured Gaiellales bacterium
AATGATACGGCGACCACCGAGATACGAATCCGTGATGCTCTTCCGATCTCGACCAGATGACCTTGGGCTTCAAAGGCTTGGGGCTCAAGCAGATGGCTTCCTATGGGCATCGAGTCCCGGAGGGCTTCATCCTCAGCACTGAGTTGTTCGGCGCCTTGCCTGCCATGTCTCACCGGCCCCTCTACGACGACACCCTGGATCGGATCCGCAAGGCGCTGAGCCGCTTGGAGAGGGAGACCAAGCTCCGTCTGGGCGACCCTAATCGTCTACTCACGCTCTCAATCCGGTCGGGGGCGGCCATCTCCATGCCTGGGCTCATGACCACCTTCGTCGACGTTGGCCTGAACGACAGTTTGGCGGCGGCACTCTCGCGCAAGCCCGGGTTCGAATGGGCGGCCTGGGACTCGTACCGACGGTTCTTGCAGTTGTGGGCCATGGCGTCGGGCATCGACCGGGACTTCTTCGACGGGATAATGAACGAGTTCAAGGTCCGCTACGGTGTCGAACGCAAGCTCGACTTCCGTCCAGAGCATATGCGCGACCTTGCCTTCACCTATAAGTCTCGAGCCATAGACCTCGGCGTAAAGTACACCGAAGATCCGTTCCGGCAGGTGGTCGACTGTATCCGGAAGGTCCTGGACTCTTGGGATGCGCCCGAGGCCAAGGTCTTCCGGCGTTATACCGGGGTAGCCAAGGAGTGGGGCACGGCCGTGGTGGTACAGAGGATGGTCTTCGGGAACCTCAGCCGCGAATCTGGGTCCGGAGTGACGTTCACACGCAATCCCCTTGAGCCCTACAGCAGCCAGGTACGGCTCTTCGGCGACTTCACCGCCCGCAGTCAAGGAGAGGACCTTGTGGGCGGCCTCGTCTTTCCTCTGCCCATCTCCGAAGCCCAGCGGCTCGGCAGCCCTACCTACAGGGGCATAGAGCGCTCGCTGGAACGGGACTATCCCGAGGTCTACCAAGCCCTGCTGGAGGTCGCGCGCGATCTTGTGAGCACCCGGGAATTCGACCCGCAGGAGATAGAGTTCACCTTCGAGTCGGCGTCAGGCGACGACCTGTATATCTTGCAGAAACGGCCGATGGTGAGCGAGCATGCCAGGGAGATGCCCTATTTCGACGCGTCCTCACCACAGTTTGGGCCCCCTGCGGCCGTGGGCATGGGAGTGGCCGGAGGCGCCTACTCGGGGCGGGCCGCGATCGACGCCGAGCAGATCACCCAGCTCCTGACCGAGAGCCCGGATGACAACATCCTTCTCCTCCGGCCGGACACGGTCCCCGAGGACATCGCCATGATCACCCAGGTCTCCGGCCTGCTGACCGCCCGGGGCGGGGCCACGTCGCACGCGGCCGTCACCGCCAAGCGTCTGGGCAAGACCGCTGTGGTGGATTGCCGAGAGCTGGAAGTGGTCGAGGACCGGGGGATCGCTTACCTGGCCGGGCAGAGGATCGAGGCAGGAGATTGGCTCTCCATAGACGGGCGTACCGGCAACATATTCTGGGGGCGCGTGCCCACGTTGGCCAAACCGATCATCTCCCCCTGACACCGGCCGGGTCTACCGACTGCGGAACCGCACCAACACGCGGCACGACGGGCGCAACGCCTGGATGCTGGAATAAGGGACCTATTGCAAGTAACCTGGGTAGTAGATACACACCTCCGGAGCGGCACCGGGGAGTCACCCGCACCCGGGTGTCGACCGCAGTCCAGAAGACAGGAGGCCTTGCCGATGAGCGCACCGCGCAAGCTTGGTATCAACGGGCTGGGAAGGATCGGGAAGCTGACCCTGTGGTACCACCTGGGTCAAGATGACTTCGACTGCTTCGTGGTCAACGTCGGCCGCCAGGTGGGCACCTCGCTCCAGTCCGTGATCGAGTACATCAGCAAAGACAGTACTTATGGCCCGCTGCACCGCTATTTGTACGGTCATCAGGGCAAGCGGGACATCGAGGTCGTCGATGAGGACGCAGGACTCATCCGGGCCCACGGCAAGGACATCATTCTGTTGCGAGAAGCCCGGGATCCCAAGGACATCCCCTGGCGCAAGCAGGGAGTAAGCCTGGTGGTGGAATGCACGGGCAAGTTCCGCGACCCGCATGCCGACGCGGAGAGTCCGCAGGGGGCGCTCCGGGGCCACCTGGCCGCCGGAGCGCGGACGGTCGTGCAAAGCTCCCCGTTCAAGAGCAAGACCAAGGGGGTACCGTTGCCGGACGACACCGCCATCCTCATCAACGGCATCAACCATTCCGAGTTCGACCCGAGCAAGCACAAACTGGTGTCGGCCGCCTCTTGCACCACCACGGCTCTGGCCCATATGATGCAGCCACTCTTGGCTCGGGATCTGACCCGCAACATGATCACCGCAGGGATGAGCACCGTCCACGCGGTGACCAGCAGTCAGCCGGTGCTCGACGCGGTCCCGGGCTCGGGCGCGACCGATCTCCGCAAGACCCGCTCGGCCATGAACAACATCGTGCTGACCTCCACCAACGCCGCCAAAGCCTTGGAGCAGGTCATGCCGGAGGTGGCCCGCATAGGCTTCATGGCCGACTCGGTGCGCATCCCCACCGCCAGTGTTAGCCTGATCATCCTGAACGTCACTTTTCAGAGCGAGACCCTACCCGACGGCACGGTGACGATGGACCGGGAAGCCATCAACGCCATCTATCGCGAGGCTTCCGAGGGCGAAGCCCGCGGTCTGCTCAAGTACAGCGAGGAGCAGAACGTCTCCGCCGACATGCTGGGCGAAGACGCGGCGGTGGTCATCGAGGCGGTGGAGACCCACACCCGCACGGGTTTCGTGGATCTGCAGGTCCCCGACTGCCAACCGGGCGGCGAGACCATCTACCGCGAGCACCGCATACCACTCACCCACGTGAAGGTCTTCGGCTGGTACGACAACGAGATGGGCAGCTATACGCACAGGCTGGGCGAGTTGACTAGTCACGTGGCGAGGAGTCTCTAGCGGATCTCTTGGCGGAGATCGCCGGCCGCTAGTCCGCCACAGGCAAGATCGTAGCGCTGATCCGGGGCCGGGCCTGTGGCCCGGCCCCGGACTCGCTTGCCCCCTCTGAAAAGATCTCGAGGCGAGCAACCGTACGCGGCCGGCCGAACCGCCGCGGCCCGGCCGAGCCCGGGTTGAGGTACAGCACCTGGTCGCGTTCCTCGACAGATGCGAGGTGGCTATGCCCGAATACCACCGCCAAAACATCCGGACCGGCCTGCAGTCGCCCACTCGTGTCGGTATGCCGGCCTAGCCGCTGAGCGAGGTGAGCGACCAGGATGCGCGCGCCCCCGAGGGTCACCTCGGCCCGTTGAGGCAGGGCTTCCGCCCAGGCTTCGAGGTCGCAGTTGCCCCTTACCGCCGTGACCGGCGCCACCGCCCGCAAGCTGGTCAGCACCTGAGGAGAGCCGACGTCGCCGGCGTGAATGATGTGGTCCACTCCTTGAAGCGATCTGAGGACCTCGGGATACAACTGCCCGTGAGTGTCCGAAAGGACCCCGACCACGATACAACCGTTTCGTTGTGGATCCTCCAAGCTCTGTGTCCCCCGAGCGATCGTCGGTGAGTCCGCGGATCCCTGCATCATACATTCCCACTCCCATGGATCACTACGGGGATGACCCGCCGGCAGGATGCAGGATGGTACCCTGGGCGATGAGAGCGCTTTCACGCTCCGCTTGGACCTCTTCGCCCATCTTCTCTGAGGCTCGGCGGCCATTCTCACCGCCTGGCGCCTCTTGGGCGGATCGGGTCTGCTGCGGGCGACCGCGGTCATCCTTGCCCTGAGCGGTATCACCTCGGTCCTCGCCTACCCCTTACATGGGTTCCGGCGTCGGGGGAATGCTCTCGGCCTTCAGCGGCGGTCTGTCGGTGGTAGCGGCGATCACAGTGGCCGCGCACGTCGCGCGACCTCGACCGGCGGCAAGATCATCAGTCGTCGACTGAGCCACCCACCGCGGACCTCACCAGCCGGTTCGTCTCTCCGGAGGTCGGCCTAGACATCGTCCCCGAAAAGGTCCTCGCCGAAAAGCTCGTCGGTCAGGTCGTTTCCCGGCGGAAGGTGTCCGTGTTCTCGGGCATATCGGGCAAGCAGTTCGCTCTCGCGCTGGGTGAACAGCGGGTCGATCTCCACTGTGAACCGGGCGGCGGCGGCGCAGGCTGGTTCCGCGAGCGCGCGAGTCAAGCCTTGTCGTAGGTCCGCCACCCCACCGATGCGGAGGACACGCCCCTCTGAGTCCATCAGTCGGAAGACCCCGGCCTCGGACGGGACCCTCGTCAAAGACTCAGCACCGACCTCATGCCAGGCCTCGGGGGGCAGCACAGGCGTCGCCAGATCGCTTGTCGCCCGGCGACCCGCCAGCCAGCGAGCCCCTTCTTCCCCCGGCGCGGTCAGGGCTCCGGCGGGGCATACCATCACGCACTGTCCGCAGAACGTGCAGCCCGAAGCCCGCAGGGTATCCCGCTTCGGGCGGGCTGTGAAGCCCACGGGCAACGATCCCGCCGTTTGCGGCCCGTTTCCCCCGTTGGTCGTGCCCGCCGCCTGGGCGGGCTCCACCGACCGAGATACCATCTCCAGAGCACTCCCCGCCAGCGGCGAGGTGTCGCACACCCTCACGCACCGGCCGCAGCCGACACAAAGTCCCGGGTCACGCCGTATGCGCCCCTCGGTCACCGCCTTCCGCGCCACGGTCACCACGCCCCGGGACGTGGCGCCTTCCGGGTCGAGGTAGGCCACCAGCTTGCCTAGTTCGCACCGCCCGAACTCGTCGCAACACCGCGCGTCCATCGGATAGCCGTAGGTACAGTGGTCGCGGGTGCAGCCGTCGCGGTCAGGACAGGCAAGACAGACATGCGGATGCCGGACCAAGACGCGTGCCAACCGCTCCAGCCGGGTGGCCGCTAGACCCGAGTCCTGGGTGAGAACCTCCATACCGGGAGCGGCGACGGTGATGCACGCGAGGACCACCGATCCATCCCGAAGCCGGACCGCGCACAGACCGCACTCCAGCTTGTCCACCCCGGCCTGCGCGCAGCAACCCAAGCCCGGGTAGGAGCAGAGGCGAGGAACGTACCGGCCGACCGTATCGCAGGCCTCCAGAAGGGTCGCCCCATCCGGGACGGTGACTGCGATCCCATCGACACGCATCTCCACAGTCGATGCTTCCACCTTCGGCTGCCAAGCTCCTGCGGCTACCAGCTGTGGCGGAGCGCACCGGCCGGACAGGCGTCGGTGCACGGAAGTCTGTGCTCCGAGCCCCCGCTACCGTTCTGGCCCTTGCACGTGGAGCAGAGCTCCCGCAGTCGCTTCCGGGTCTTCTCCACCACGACCGCCACCAGTTCGTCGTAGTCGTCCAGTTCCACCGCGTAGACGCCTCGAGGACAGGCGGTCACGCACGGGTGCTGGGTACACCGGGCGCAGAGGTCGCCGTCGATGGTGATGTAATAGAAGCCGGAGCCGTCTTCGTAGCCGTAGTTGGCGATCATGCCGTGGCCGCCTTCTCCTTTTCGGCCTTGCGATGGAGAGAGTGAGCGAAGAGCGCCGCGCCTAAGGCGCCGGCGATCTGGGGGTCGAGCACCGAATCGGCCGGGAGCTTGACCGCTTCCACCCCGATCAGCCTTTCGATACGCCGGGTCACCCCGATGTTCTTGCCTATGCCGCCGGTGATGAAGAACTCGGGCTCTACCTCCATACGCTCGATCAGTCCGGCCACCCGCTGGGCCATGGCGGCGCAGTAGGCGGCCAGCACTCGATCGACGCTCCAGCCGGCCCGCAGGAGCGAGGTAGCCTCCGACTTCGCGAACACGGTGCAGACATTGCTCACAGGGGGAGGTTCCTCTTCGATCTCGAACGACCGCCGCCCGATGTCCTCGATCGGCACGGAAAGCACATCGGCGATCACCTCCATACCTCGACCCGTCCCGGCGGCACACTTGTCGTTCATGATGAAGTTGAGCACTTTGCCCCGCTCGTCGCAGCGGATGACCTTGCAATCCTGGCCGCCCATGTCGAGGATGGTGCGCACGCTTGGCCCGGCCATGAAGTTGGCCCCCCGGGCATGGCAGGCGATCTCGGTGATCGTGCGATCGGCAAAGGGAACGTTCACCCTGCCGTAGCCGGTGCCGACGGCGTAGCTCACGTCATCCAGGGTGAGACCCAGCAGCTCGCTCGCTCCTTTGAAGGCGCGCACCGCGCTGTCCGGGCTCGAAGAGCCGGTGCGCGTGGAATGGAACGCCAGCAGCTTGCCGTCGGCGAGCAGCACCGCCTGGGAACTGACCGACCCCACGTCGATCCCTACGGTGATGGCAGAGGCCTTCCTCCAGTCGAGGTCGGGAGCCTGCCACGTCTTCTCGCTCCATCTCCAGAAATCTTGGATCTGTTCTTGCGTCTGTCCCATCCCTGCCAGAGAGTTCTTTGCAGCTTCGGGCGCAGACCGATCGGCCCGCGCGGCGCCCGATGGATGATACCGGGACGAGGCGGGTGCGGGAAGGGGAGACCGTATCTGCGCCCGACGGTCTCCGGCTACTCGCTGCTAGCCGGCCTGTGCCGCCTCCCAGGCGATGAGTGCTGCGCCGTGCGCCCCCAGATACTCCGCGTCGGCCAAGACGTAGATGTCCACCCCGCCCAGAGCCTCGGACAGGGATTTGACGAAACCTATGTTCAAGGCGGCGCCGCCGCCGAGCACCACCGGCTCCTCGACGCCGATGCGCCGCACCATCGCGGACACCCGGCTCGCCATGGCGTCGTGAACGGCCCGGGCGATGTCGGCGGGCGGGGTGTTGGCGTGGATGAGGCTCACCACCTCCGACTCGGCGAACACCGTGCACTGGGCGTTCATGGGGATGGTCTCAGTGGAATCCAGGGAGACCTTGGCGAAATCGTCCAGCGTCATATCCAGCGCCCGGCTCATGGCTTCGACGAAGGCGCCCGCCCCGGCGGCACACTTCTCATTGATGGCGAAATCGACCACCTTGCCGCCGTCACCCAGGCGCAGGGCGCGGGCTTCGTCGGCCCCCACATCAATCACGGTGCGGGCTTCGGGATAGAGGTCAAAGGCGCCCCGTGCGTCGGCCGATACCTCCGTCGGTTGCCGCCCCGCAGATGAGAGCGCCTTTCGCCCGGCGCCTGTCGCCGCCACCAGGCCGATGTCTTCGCGCCGCAGGCCCACCAGGGCAGCCGCCTCGGCGAGGCCCCGCTCGGCCGACTCTACCTGGTCGAAACCCGAGGGCACGGTCGCTCGAGCTACCAGCTCGCCGTCCCTGATCAGTACGGCGTGGACGTTCTTCGCCCCTATGTCGATCCCCGCCACGAGCATCTGTCTCTCCAGTGGTCGTCCTTCCGGGCGTAGGCCCGGCGGCAATCCGGTGCCTTCCTGTCGGTCCTTTCAGTGCCTAACGGCAGCGCGCTTGAGTCGTCTCCCGGGCCGGCCTCTAGGATTCCCGGCCGGCGGCGCCTTCCCGGCAAGCCGCTTGCTCGGCTGAGCGTGACTGTCTAGCGTCCCGAGGGTATCTGCCAGTCGGCCGGATCGACGGCCATCCCTCTGGCCAACGCCTTGCTGTTGACCTCCGCGGTGCCGGCCGGCACTGTCTCGTTCACGGCTCTCTGCAGCGAATCGACCGATACCACGCCAGTGATCCGCGCCACCACCCCCAAAGCGAGCACGTTGGCGGGCTGTGGCCTTCCCGTCTCCTCTCTCGCCCAGCGGACGAACGGCATGCCGAAGGTCCTGCCCGAGAACGCCGGTGGGTCTGAGACCTTCTCCGAATCGTAGATCAGGATCCCATCCCGCCGCAGAGACGAGGTGTACGCGTTGGCTGAGTCTTGAGAAAGGGCCACCAGCAGATCGGCGTTCTCGAGTTTCGGGTAATCGATGGGATCGTCGGAGATGATGACGTCGCTGCGGCTGAAACCTCCCCGAGCTTCCGGTCCGTAGGACTCGGTCTGCACCACGCAGCGCCGGTCGTAGTTGGCCGCGACGGCAAGGATCATGCCCATGAGCACCACGCCTTGACCGCCGCTGCCGCCGAACCGGACTTCTACGAAGCCGCGGTCGGCGAGGAGGCCGACGCGCGCCGGGGTTTCAGCCGTCGGCACATCGTCCGTCACGTCCTGCGACGACCCCGCCACGAGGCTCATTCCTCCCCCTTCGAGGGAAGCCGGTACATCGCCTCCTGCTGGGCCCGCGCCGAGGCGGCATAGGTCTGCTGGAACTCCGCCACGCTCCTGTCCTCGTGAAGGACGCCCGTCACGATCTTCTCGGCCAGCTCTTCGGGCGGCAGCTTCGCCGCCTTGACCGCAGAGATCGAGCGAGACCGCTCGCCCTCCAGCATCTGCACCACGTTGGACGTGGTATTGCGTCTGCCGTACTCCGTGGGACACGGGACCACGGCCTCGATGAACGCGAAGCCGGGGTGCTCGAGCCCCCGCTTGATCAGTCTCTCGATCTGGCGTATATGTCCGGCCGTTCCCCGGGCAACAAAGGTCGCCCCCGCGGCTTCGGCCAGCCGACAGAGATCGAAGGGCCGTTCCACCTGCCCATAGGGGGCGGTGGTGGCTCGGTCACCGAGACCCATGGTGGGGGAGAGCTGACCCCCGGTCATGCCGTATATCTGATTGTTGAAGAGGATGCAGGTCAGGTCGATGTTGCGCCGACACGCGTGTATCAGGTGATTGCCGCCGATGGCGGCCCCGTCGCCGTCACCGGTAAAGACCACCACCGAGAAGTCCGGACGAGCCATCTTGATACCGGTGGCCACGGCGATAGCCCGGCCATGTATGGCGTGCACGGTCCCGAGGTCTAGGTAGTTCACCGCTCGGCTGGAGCAGCCGATGCCGCTCACCACCACGGTGTTCTCCCGCTTGAGACCGAGGGCGAGAACCGCCCGCAGGAACGCGCCTGTGACCATGCCCACCCCACAACCCGGGCACCAGATATGGGGAAGCCGTTCGGAATGCAGCAGCTGTTCTATCTCTAGGGCCATCGGCTACACGCTTTCATACTTGCCGACCAGCTCTCCGATATGGTCGACGATCTCCCTTGGGGTGAACAGATTGCCGTCGATCTTGCCCATCCCGATGACGGTGGTCCACTCTTCGGCCATCTTGCGCACCTCGGCCGCGTACTGGCCCAGATTCAACTCCGGTATCAGCATGAACTCCACCCGCCGGGCGACCGTCTGGACGATCTCCACCGGCAGAGGGAACAGAGTGTAGAGGTGAAGCACCTCCACCCGCAAACCCTCTTCTTCGGCGAGCTTCCACGCCGCCCGGGCGGTGCGGGCGCACGACCCGTAGGCCACGATGCACACTCGGCCCCTACCCTCGTTCTTGACGTCGTAGAGACACAGCTCATGGCGGTGGTGGGCCACCTTGTTGTACAGCTCGCGTAGGAAGGCGTCACTCCGCTCGGGGTCGTTGGTGGGGAAACCGCTCTCGTCATGGAACAGTCCCGTCACGTGGGGGTTGCTCCCCGAGCCCAACACGTGCGGCCGATGCACCTCGCGCGCCAACTCCGGGTGGATGTACGTGGGGGTGAAGTCGAAGTCTCCGCTCGTAAGGCGGTACCGACCGATTAGCTCCGGGGTGAAGCTCTCACGCATCTGACCCACCAACTGATCGGCTAGGAGGATCACCGGAGTGCGGAAGCGCTGAGCGAAGCGGACCGCCGCCATAGTAAGCCGGTACATGTCGGCCACATTGGACGCCGCCAGAACGATCGCGGGGTGATCGCCGTGCGTGCCCCAACGGGCCTGCATGACGTCCCCTTGGGACGGGGAGGTAGGCCGACCGGTGGACGGCCCCACCCGCATGACGTTGACGATAACCAAGGGTGCCTCCACCATGATGGCGTACCCAAGCGCCTCCTGCATGAGGGAGAAGCCCGGGCCCGAAGTGGCCGTCATGGCCAGTTCCCCGGTCAGAGACGCCCCGATGCAGGCGCAGATCGAGGCGATCTCGTCCTCCATCTGGATGAAGACCCCCCCGGAACGGGGTAGTTCGTCCGCCATTGTCTCCATGATCTCGGAACTCGGCGAGATGGGATAGCCGGCGAAGAACCGCACGCCGGCATCGAGTGCACCCAGGGCACACGCCCGGTTGCCCTGGATCACCAGGCTGGTCTGGTCGGTCCTATCTCGCAACAGATGGCTGTGCCAACGTTCCATGTCTCTCCCTCCGGCGGAGCCGCTACCGTCCGCTCGGCCGCTCTAGGTCCGGCGAGCGGAGGTAGGCGATGATTACCTCCGGCAGCTTGCGGATAAGGAGGTCGCCGGGGACCGAGTCCGGGAACGCCACCCCCGATCGGGACCTCTGCACATTCTCTTCTTGCGCCGCCTGCCAAAGCCGGGAAGCGACCCGGGCTGCCAACTCCGGGTTCGAGTGGCCGATCTGCGCCGCATGGCCCATCAAGATCTCCACCTCGAGGCTCTCCACCTGCGCCTTGTAGCGGTAGCCCCGCTCTCGCAGAACAGGATCCGTGGCCCCATACACCACGAACGCCTCGAGCAGCCTGTCGTTTCCCTGGGTCGCTGCCTGTTTGATCCCCACCAGCCTGCGAACGGTGTCTTCCAGCGACAGCACGCCCCAGGCGACCTTGGCCGACTCCTCCCTTATCTGCGTCTCCTCGCGGCCGTGGACGCGCTCCTGTACCGCATGCAGGAGGGCGGTCTTGTCTTCGAAACGCGCATAGAACGTTCCGATGGACGTGTTGGACCGGCGCACCACCTCTGCGACGGTGAGCGCTTCGTAGCCCTTGGTACGGATCAGCGCCTCCGCAGTCTTGAGGATCCGCTCCAGGGAGTCGGAACTGCGTTGCTGACGGGGCGTCTTGACGGCGTGTGCGGACTCGGCCACGCGGGCATTCTAGCATCGCGACACCGGGGAAGCCACCTTCCCTGAGACCCCTTGACAATAGAATCTAGATTCTATATTCTATGGTCAGTGCTCACCCGTGTGGGGGCCCTCCCCCCTGGCCCCCTACGGGTTCGAGCGCGATCTTCCCCCCAAGAACCGCTGAGATCTCCGCTCCATGGGTATAAGTGGTCATGTCGCGCGCGACGCATCCGGTCGGCCACGACCGACCCGAGACCGACCCGAGGGGGACGCCTTGTGAAAGCCGCCGATCTGTTCGTCAGCTGTCTCGAGAACGAGAACGTCGAATACGTCTTTGGTGTTCCCGGGGAAGAGAACCTACAGTTGGTCGACTCCCTCTCCGGTAGTGACGTCCGGTTCGTGACGTGCCGTCACGAGCAGGGGGCCGCCTTCATGGCCGACGTCTACGGACGCCTGACCGGGCGGGCCGGGGTGTGTCTCTCGACCCTGGGGCCGGGAGCGACGAATCTGGTGACGGGCGTGGCCGACGCCAACATGGACATGGCCCCCTTGGTAGCCATCTCGGGACAGGCACCCACGACGAGACTTCACAAGAAGAGCCACCAGGTGATCGACCTCGTGCGCCTCTTCGAACCGATCACTAAGTTCAGCGCCGAGGTGCGTACTCCCGAGATCATCCCGGAGGTCGTCCGCAAGGCTTTCAAGCTGGCCGAGGCGGAGGTACCCGGGGCGTGCTTCATAGAGTTGCCCCAGAACGTGGCCGAGCAGGAGTCGGCGGAATCGGCTCCCCTTCGCCGGCAGAGCCCGCTGCCCCCCGCTCCGAATGCCGCCGCCCTGCAACGCATGGTCGAGCTGATCGACGCCTCTCGCGATCCGCTCATACTAGCCGGGCACGGGGTCATCCGCGCCCGAGCGGCCGACCGCCTGGTGGCCTTTGCAGAGAGTCTCAACATCCCGGTGGTGACGACGTTCATGGCCAAAGGGGTCATGCCTGCTACGCACGCACTTTTCTTGGGAACGGCCGGTCTACAGGCGCATGACTACAGCTTCTGTGGCTTCAAACAGGCCGACCTGCTCATATGCGTGGGCTACGACATGGTGGAGTACCCGCCGGACCTCTGGCGCCGCGAATCCCAGGAGTTGGCCCACATCCATTCCGGGCCGGCTGAAGTTGACAAGCACTACATCGTGTCCGTGGGGCTGGTGGGAGATGTCGGGACCAGCCTCGACGCCCTTCGGGAGCGCTGCCGCCGCCATCGCCATCGCCTGTCGGGAGCCCCACGCCGCGACCTCTTGGCCGAGATGTGGGAGCGCGCAGACGATCACGGCTTCCCGGTCAAGCCACAGAAGATCATCAACGACCTGCGCCAGGCCCTGGCGCCGAACGACATCGTTATCAGCGACGTGGGCGCCCACAAGATGTGGCTGGCCCGTCTGTACGAGGCTGAACAGCCCAATACCTGCATCATCTCCAATGGGTTCGCAGCCATGGGTATCGCCCTCCCGGGCGCGGTGGCCGCCGCCCTTGTACATCCCGATCGAACGATCGTGGCCGTCACGGGAGACGGCGGGTTCATGCTCAACTCTCAGGAACTGGAGACGGCCGTCCGTTTGGGCGTGAGTCTCGTGGCGCTGATCTGGAGCGATTCCTCGTACGGGCTCATCGAATGGAAGCAGATCTGCCGACTCGGCCGGCCCAACTGCGTCGAGTTCGGCAATCCCGACTTCGTGCAGTATGCGAGAAGCTTCGGGGCCCAGGCTCACCGCATCGGGAAGGCGGAAGATCTGCTCCCGACCTTACGCGAGGCGATCGTCAGCCGGGGCATCACGGTGATCGACTGCCCAGTAGACTATCGGGAGAACCTGATCCTCACCGACCGCCTGGGGGCGCTCGTGTGTAGAGACTAAGAGCTCGTTTCAGAATGACCTTTCGCCAGCAGGGTGGGATTGGCATGCCAGAGGCAAGGACGCAAGAAGCGGGCGTAGCGGAGCTACGGACGCG
>CAZCCL010000077.1:0-12733 GCA_964497095.1 uncultured Gaiellales bacterium
CTGTCGCGTCTGTGGTGGTACTCGGGTGCGTGGTTGATGCAAGATCGAGGCTAGTCGGCTGGTGCGGGGGCGGCGGCTTCGGGTTGCCGCCGGCCACCGGCTGAAAGGGAGGATGTCTCGAGCGTTACTCTTCGGGCGCTCCGGCTCGAACCCCATATGCCATACGCAGCCTGGGTCTTCGCGGACCGGCGGGGCCCCCATCCACCCCGGGTTATCGTTCGCGCTCGGTCCTACCGTCGCGGGACCAGCCGCCCCACAAGTATCGCCACCCCGATGGCGATCACCACTATGGGGCCGATGACCTCCCATCTGTCATACCAAAGGCCGAAGCCCACTCCGATCCAGATGGCTCCCCAGATGAAGGACCCGACCAAAGATCGCCGCCATCGCGGTATGGCCAACCTGAGCAAGGCCTCGGCGATGATGATCGCCCCACCGCCCCAGACAAAGATGGCCCAACCCTGCGCATCGTCAGCGATGACGTCCGTGTTCTGGAGGAGTAGGGTCACGCCCAGCCAGATGACGATCAGCGCGAACGATACGAACCCCAAAGGGTTGCGTCGGTATTTCTCGTCCAAACCCTGGCCTTTCTCCTGACGCTTTTCCTGCTCCTTCTCGTTCTGCTTCTCGTCCTGCTTCTCGCCGCGACGCTGGTCGTCCTGCTCTGGATCCATAGTGGCCTCCCGCAAAACCGCGAACGATTCCAAGATCCCAGATTCCCACTCTTCCGATTCTACACGGGTTGGTAGCTTTGTAAATCGGCGGTCCAAACACGGGCGGGGGATGTCGAGTGGTCCCGAGATTCCGAGCTACCGTGGAACCATCTGGAGGCATCTGGAGGACCCTGAGCCGGCGGATTCCAGGTCTAGCGGATCCCCAAGAGCTTGTGGATCTGGAGCGACAAGCGCCACTCCGGGTGCTCCATGACCAGAGTGATGGCCCTACTGCGCGACTCCCGGTACCGGGCGGTTTCGGCACCGCGCGTCCCGGTCCCTGTGTCTTTCCCGGCCTCGGGCTGGAGGAACACGACCGCTTCGGGGCTCGCCGCCGCCAGCCGCTCGACGGTGGCCGCCTCCAGGTGGCGATCCACCACCAACTTGAGCTCGTCCACGCACCCGGCCCACTCAGGAGCGACCACGTAGTCCGGTGGCTTGGGACTGACGACCACCCAGTCAAAACGGCACTCCGTGCCGCGCGGCGGTCTCACGGTCCCATTGGTCTCCACATGGACCCGTACCCCTCGACTCCGTGCCCGGACCAGAAGCTCACCAATAGCATCAACTTGAAGTAGAGGTTCACCTCCTGTAAGACACAGACGCGGCAGGCGCACCCGGTGCACGACCTCCATGACCTCCAGTTCTTGCCCGCCTGCGCGATCCCAGCTCCCCGGTGTGTCGCACCAGGCCACGCATCCAAGACCCAGCTCGGGAGCGTTACATCCGGCCAGGCGGACGAAGGTCATGGGGACGCCGGTCCAGTAACCCTCACCCTGTAGCGAGTCGAAGATCTCCAATACTCGCAGTGTGGTCATCTCGGTGTCACAGCCATCGTGGTGGTCTAATCATCGCGGTGGTCTACTTGTCGTGGTGGTCTGGTCATCGTTGGTTGTCTCGTCATCGGAGAAGTCCGGCCATCTCGGTGAGCGGTCGAGGCCACCGGCCGCCCCCGCCGTCACGCGGTCACTTCGACGTAAGTGTTCGGCCCTTCTGCGAGCCGCACCCGCACCACCGGCAGCCCGGCGTCTTGGAGGAGGCCGAAGATCCAGGCGGCTACGGCCTCCACGGTAGGAACGAAATCGAAGAGGTCGTTGAGAAGCTGGTGATCGAGGGGCTCCAGGATCAGCTCGCCGACTCGCTGCCGGAGATCCGCGAAATCCATCACCATCCCTTTGGCAGGGCCGGACTCCTGCGGAATACCAGCCACAGTCACTTCCAAGCCGTAGGTGTGCCCGTGGAGGCGGCAGCATTTGCCTTCGTGCTCCGGTAGCCGGTGAGCAGCGGAGAAGTTCACGGCTACTGTGATCGTGGTCTTCATGACGATGCCAGGAACCCTCAGGCGCCGGACGAAGGGCCAGCTGAGGCGTCGCCGCCCACCCCGCCTGGGCTGGCTACCGCTTCTTCGCGGGCGCCGGCAGGCTCCTCATACGGGATGGGGTCGCGGGCGCCGGCGCTGCTGAAAGCGGCCAGCCGCGCCTGGCAGGTGTCGCAGACCCCGCAGGCCGGCCTACGACCCTGGTAGCAGGAGTGGGTCAGCTCGTAGGGAACGCCGTGATCCAGGCCCCAGCGGATGATCCCAGCCTTTGACCAGTGGATGAACGGCGCCTCCACCCGCAGTCCGTATTGAGTGCCGAGCCGCACTGCCGCGTCGGCGGCTGCTACGAACTCGGGCCGGCAATCGGGGTAGCCGGTATGGTCATCGTGGTGCACACCCAGCCACAGCACCCCCGGACCGAATGCATCCTGCAGGCTGGCCATATGGGCCAGGAAGAGCAGGTTCCGCGCCGGCACGTACGACGGAGCCACCCCGCTGATCGAGGCGAGGTCGCGTCCCTCGGGAAGGACGGCGTCGATATCGGTGAGCGCCGATCCATGGATGGCAGGCAGTTCGATCACGAAATGCTCCATGCCGAACGCCGCGGCCACATTGCGCGCTGCCTCCATCTCGACGGCGTGCTTCTGGCCGTAGAGAAAGGTGTAGGCCCTGATCGGTTCTCCACGATGCTGCTCCTTGATCCAGGCGGCGAGGGTGGTCGAGTCGAGGCCACCGCTCAAGAGTAGGCAGTGCGTCCGTGGGGCGGGCGCCGCCCCGGCCGCCCGCTCGTTCATGCCCGCTCCCGCCGCCCGTGCTCGGCTCGCACCACGGTCTTGATGTTCCCGCGCACGTTGAAATCACCGGTGACCCGCATCCATCTGGGCTGGAGCAGCGACACCAGATCTTCCAGGATCCGATTGACGGCAGCCTCGTGGGAGATGTGACGGTCCCGGTAGCCGTTGATGTACAGCTTGAGGGATCTGAGTTCCACGATCCACTCGGCCGGTTGGTAGCGGATCTTGATCACGGCGAAATCGGGGTAGCCGGAACGAGGGCAGAGGCAGGTGAACTCCGGTATGTCGAGCGAGACGAGATACGGCCGTTCGGGACTTGGATTGGGCCAGGGCTCAAGCTTGTTCTCGCGGATCGCGACGGTGCCATAGAGTCCGCCCTGCGCCTGCTTTTCGGAGTTTCCTTCCATGCAGTCAAGTATACCCTGCTGATATAGTGGCGACGGAGTGGCGACGGCCCGGCCGGCTACAAGGGAGGGACGAATGGAAGACCTCGCTATCAGGGAGATCCGGCGGTGACTGCGATGATCTGTCGCGTCTACAAACCCCCCGCGGGTGTCATCGTATGAACCGCAGCGACCGCGTGTGGCTCGCGGTTCTCGCCGTCGGGCTGGTGATTGTTTCGGCCGCCCTCTACGCCATCCATTTCGCCATCTTTCGGGACGCTCACCACATCTTTCTCTACCTGGTAGGGGACCTGGCCTTCGTCCCCCTGGAAGTACTCATGGTCGGCCTGATCATCGAGCGGCTCATCTCCGTGCGGGAGAAACGCATCCTCGCCCACAAGCTGAATATGGTCATCGGCGCCTTCTTCAGCGAGTTGGGAACGCCCCTTTTGGGCGAACTCCTCCCCGCCATGTGCCAAGCACCCGAGATCAAGGAGAAGCTTCACGTGAGAGCGTCTTGGAAGAAGGAGGATTTCGTCCGGGCATCCACCTACGCTCGAAGCCTCAAGTGTGAGGTCGACTTGAGCCTCATAGATCGGGATGCTCTCAAGGCTCACCTTCTAGGGCAGCGCCAGTTCGTGCTCCGGCTTCTGGAGAACCCCAATCTCATGGAGCACGAGCGCTTCACCAACCTGTTGTGGGCGGTGCTTCACGTGGAGGAGGAGTTGGAAGCGCGGCAGTCGCTCGCGGACCTCTCCCCTGCGGACGAAGCTCACCTGGAGCTGGATATACTCCGAGCCTACAACTTGCTCATGGCGGAGTGGTTGATCTATGTAGAGCACCTCAAGGCCGACTACCCTTATCTCTTCTCATTGGTGGTCCGCATGCACCCGTTCCAGGACAAGCCGGGCCCGGTGGTGGAGGCTTAGAGCTCGTTTCAGAATGACCTTTCGCCGACAGGGGGCGATTGGCACGCCAGAGGCAAGGACGCAAGAAGCGGGCGTAGCGGAGCTACGGACGCGATGAAAGGACGAAGCGTCCGGCCGCCAAGCGCGGCTTCGGTGGCCGAGATGTCATTCTGAAACGAGTCATCAGGCGGCATCCGGCTCCCGGCTACGCCGTGAGGGCCGGCTGCCGGCGGTGAGCAGTTTGACGGTGTCCTTCACACGGTCCTGGTAGTTCGCCACGATCTGATTCCGGACATCATCCAGCAGTTGCTCGTGAGCCTCGAGCACATACCCGGTCACCTGGGGTACGGCCATGTTCATGAATCGACTTAGTTCACCCAACATCCTCGCCCGCATCTGGCCCGTGGGGTTCACAAGCCGATCGATGGCTCCTCCCAGGGCCGCTCCTGCAGCTGCCCCGACGAAGGGTAGTGCCAACCCGCTCGACGCGGCGCTGCCCAATAGCATGCCTGCCGCTCCCAGGGCGGCAGTGTTGCGGCGGCCCCGGCGCAGGGCCGACTCGGTCTGGAACCGAGCCCCCTGCTGGATCTGGAAGGGGACGACGCTCAAAGGCTGCACCTTCTCCCTTGTCTTGCGTCGCCCCCGTACCCACCCCCAGTAGGCTAGGAACGAAACGACAGCGGCTATGAGCAGCACCGTCAACGATATCCAACGGCGGACCGGCCCTCCCCAGCCGATGACCACCGTGAGCGCGGCGGCCAAGGCCACCAGCACCCCAAAGAACTCCCAGAATCTCCTTCGCCATAGAAAACCGCGCAACTCGTTCCGGTACATCTCATGGAAGACGGCCTGGGTGCTTTGGGCATACCAACTCTCGTAGCTCTGCAGGATTGAATCACATCGTGTATTGCAATTAATAAACAGCGCATTGATTGTTGCATCCCACGCCAGCCGAAACTTGGTACTGAACTGGCGTAGCTCACTCCGTGAGGCCGACCGAATGTAGCTCCCCATCCGTGTGTCGAACGCCCCCAGTTGAGCCCGGGTCTCCGCCTCGGCCCAGCGCTGATGCTCCCTGAACTCCCGGACGATGCGGTCGATCACTTCTCGGAGTTCGCCGGGAATGGGGATGTCGTCTTCGGGGGGGCCCTCCTTGAGGAAGGCCGAGAGGATCTCGTAGGCCGCCCGGATTCTGATGAACTCGGCCGCCTCGCCCCCCCGGTCCGGGTGGGCTTCGGAGACCAGACGCCGGTAGGCCGCCTTGACCTGGGCCGGCGTCGCATCTCGGGGCAGGCCAAGGACCTGGTATGCCTCTTGCAGCGTCACGGCGCCATGATAGCAGGGGGCGTCGGCGGGACATTCCTAGGGCCTCAGCCATGTGCCTGATACCTCCTCGGCCGGGGGCGTGACTCCTGCTCGGCCGTGCAGGCAGCGCGAGCCACCACACCGTATTCGTGACGAGAGCACGGTGCGATAGTATGGGGGCGCCCATGGACCTCCGCTTTGCCATCCGTCGTTCCCTCGCCGCTTTGCGCGTTCCCCAGGCCATACCGGCGGTGGGTTTCCTGGCCGTCATTCTCATCGGCTCGGCGCTGCTGTGGCTGCCGTGGTCGCACTCGGGGACGCTCGGGTATCTCGACGCCTTGTTCACGTCCACTTCGGCCGTGTGCGTGACCGGACTGGTCACGGTCAACACCGCCACCGATTACACCATCGCCGGTCAAGTGGTGATCATCATCCTCATACAGATAGGCGGGTTGGGAGTGATGACCTACGCTGCCATGGCGCTGTCGGTCCTGCGCCGGCGCCTATCGCTGCGCACCCAGGCGGCACTCCACGATTCTCTCTTCCAGAAGGACGAAGCCCGGGACTTCAAACGTCGCTTCCGACAGATCGTCACCATCACCTTCGCGGTGGAGGCCGTGGGAGCGTTGGTCCTCTTCTTGGCGCTCCTGCCGAGCACCGGAGGCGGTCCCGCTGCCTGGCGAGCTGTCTTCCACTCCATCTCCGCCTTCTGCAACGCCGGTTTCTCCATCTTTCCCGACAATCTGGTGGACATCCGGAGCAACCACCTCTTCACGACCATGATCATGGTCCTCATCGTCCTGGGTGGACTTGGTTTCACCGTGCTGCACGAGCTCAGCGCAGAAGGGGGGCGCATCCTCGGCCGAAGAGACCGCCAGCGGCCACGCAGGTTCAGCCTTCACACGAATGTGGTGCTGAGGACGAGTCTGATTTTGATCGTCGGCGGGGCCGCTTTGATGCTGTTGTTCGGCATGACCGGCGGAGAGCAGTCCTGGGGCGGGCGTATCGAGGCCGCCCTCTTCCAGTCGATCACCGCCCGCACGTGCGGCTTCAACACGATAGACATTGCTGCCCTACCGGTGGCCTCCCTCCTGATACTGGCAGCTCTGATGTTCATCGGCGGCTCGCCGGGTTCCTGTGCCGGCGGGGTCAAGACCAGCTCGCTCGCGGTCGTGTTCGCCCGCATCCGCAGCTACGTCACGGGGGAGGAAGAGGCGAGTCTGATGGGTCGGAGACTGAACCCTGACCTCATACGCAGCGCGGGGCTGCTGTTCGCCCTCGCCCTGACGTGGAACCTCGTGGGCCTTATCGTATTGGCTCATTTCGAAAAGGCCCGGGCAGGAGTCGAGCTGCAACATCTTCTTTTCGAGCAGATCTCGGCATTCGGCACGGTCGGCCTTTCCACCGGCACCACCACGGCCGGGCTGAGCATTCCCGGAAAGCTCTGGATCATCGCTACCATGTATGTGGGCCGCCTGGGTCCACTGACGCTGGCCAGTCTGGCGATCTACAGAAGGACTTCGCGTATCACGTTCCCAGAAGGGAAGGTAATGATCGGATGAGCAGGCGCAAGAAACAGGTATGTGTCATCGGGCTCGGCCATTTCGGCCGGGAACTGGCCGTAGCCCTTTCCAGCACGTGTGAGGTGCTGGCCATCGACCGCGATTCCGAGTTGGTGAACGAGATCGGCGACAGGGTTCACCGGGCGCTCGCGCTGGACATCCGCGACGAGAGCGCCCTGGCCTCGGTCATACCGGAACATATGGACGAGGCCATCGTGAGCATGGGTGAAAGTCTGGAGTCCAGTATCCTCTGCACCCTGTATCTCAAGCGCTTGGGTGTACCGGTCATCAGGGTGAAGGCCTTGAGCGATGATCACGCCGTGGTGCTCCGCCAGGTGGGAGCCGACGAGGTGATCTTCCCGGAGCGCGAGACCGCCCGGCGGGTGGCGGCGCACGTGGTCAATCCCAACTTGCTCGATTTCGTCCCCCTGGGCGGTGACTACCAGGTGATGGAGGTCAAGCCGCCCCGGGCTCTCTACGGGCACACCCTCGGCGACCTCAACCTCCGCGCCAGCTACGACGTCTTCGTGATCGCCGTCCAGAGGCCGGAGCCCGAGAGCCTGGAGTTCCTTCCCGGCCCCGACTACCGGGTGCGCCTCGGAGACGTGCTGGTGATGATCGGGCAGGAGAAGGATCTGTTGAGACTCCAGGAGGGCGCCGACGAGGACTAGACGATAGGGTTGCCCGGAAGGCCGGTTGCTGCCGACGGCCGGGGTTGCTATTGTGGGCCTGCCCCGGGCGGGGATGTCATCAGGGCGACGCCAGATCGGATCCGGCCAACGTTCTCGGGACCAGCCCTGTGGTCAACGCTGGAGTCCTGGTCCGTGTCGCCTGTATGGAAGGTGCTGCGAAGACATCACTGCCGCGGCTGCAGCGTGGGCGTCAAATCGACCGGCGATCGATCCCGACCTGAAGAGGTGACAGTGACCGTAGCGGAAACGGCCATCTCGAGCCCCAGCACGAGGCGCGCGCTCGCGACGCTGAGCGGGGTCCTCTTCCTCACCTTCCTCGACACGACCATCATGAGCGTCGCCCTCCAGGATCTGCAGGAGACCCTCCACAGCACGGTGTCGGAGATGCAGTGGATCGTAAACGCCTATGCGCTCATGTTCGCCAGTCTCATGCTGGCCTTCGGCACTCTCGGAGATCGTCTGGGCCGCAAGCGCGTCATGCTCGGGGGCGTGGTCGTCTTCATCGCCGGCTCCCTCTTTGGAGCCATGGCTCCGAACACCGGATCGCTCATCGCGGCCCGAGGGATCATGGGCGTCGGGGCGGCCGCGTGTGAGCCGGGCACGCTCTCCATCCTCCGCCATCTCTATCCCGACCGCTCGGCCAGGGCGCGCGCCCTCGGCGTCTGGGCCGCCATCGCCGGTCTGGCCTTGGCCATGGGTCCCGTCGTTGGCGGAGTCTTGGTGGGGCTCGGTGGTTGGCCGGCCATCTTCTGGTTCAACGTCGCCGCCGGAGTGCTGGCTCTGGGCCTCGCGCAGCGTACCGTCCCGGAGAGTTCCGACCCGGAGACCGGCCGCTTCGACTTCGCCGGGTTCATACTCGGACCGACCGCTCTCGCCACGATCGTCTTCGCCATCATTTTGGGTGAGACAGCAGGATACACATCGGCCCCGGTGCTCGCCCTCTTCGCCATCGGTTTCGCGGCAGGAGCGCTGTTCGTTGCGGTCGAGCACCGCACTCAGGCGCCCATGTTGAAGGTGGAATACTTCAAGAAGCCTGCGTTCTCGGGATCGCTTTTCGTAGCCTTCGCGGCCTACTTCGGCGTTTTCTCCATCTTCTTCCTGACCGCCCTCTACCTGCAAATCGTGGTCGGCTACTCGGCCTTCCGCATCGCCACGCTTTTCGTCCCCATGGCGCTCGCGATGATCCTGGCCTCGGCCTTCGCAGGCGCGTGGGTGGCTCGTTCGGGGCCACGCCTGCCCGTCGCGGTCGGCTGCTTCGCCGCCGGGATCGGCGTGTTGTTCACGCAGTTGGCTTTGGCCGGCGAGGTCACGTTCACGCCGCTCATCTTGGCCCTCACTCTGACCGGTGCCGGCTTCGGGATCGTCGTGGTACCGATTACGTCGGTGGCCCTCTCCGTGATCCCGGCCAAGCACTCGGGCATGGCCGCCTCCGCCACCACCACAAGCCGGGAGGTCGGGACCGTCATAGGGGTGGCGGCACTAGGCTCGCTCTTCAACACGAGGCTGATCGAGTTCCTCACGGAGCGCCTCATCCAACTGGAAGTGCCCGAAGAGTTCCGCAGCATCGTCATCGACGCGGTGCTGACCGGGCAGTTTTCCACCGGCGCTGAGGAGGCAGAGAAGACCTACGGACCTATCGTGGCGAAGGTGGTCAGCGCCGCGTACGATGCCGTGCACAGCGGGGTGAGCTTCGCCCTCTTGGTGGCCGGCTGCGTCATCCTCCTGTCAGGGCTGGTCGCCTGGCTCACCTTCTCGCCGCGGCGGTTGGAATTGGAGTAGCGCCTCCTTTCCACCGGAGCTCCGGTCGATGAACGCTCGGAGACCTACGAGACCGTGGGACTCACTTACCTTCCGCTCAGCGGAGGGACTACGGTGACCGGGCAGGGAGCGTGGTCCGCGACATGCCTGCTCACCGAGCCCAGGAGGAAACCCGTCAGACCTCCTTGGCCGCGCCTCCCCACCACGGCGAGAACAGCTCCGCGCGCTTCTTGAACCAAGATCTCACCCGCATAGCCGGCGAGGGCTACCCCCTCGCACGGTATGTCCGGCTGCAATTCTCCAGCCCTCGCCACCGCTTCGTCTACGATCGCATTGGCCTGCCGAACGTAGACATCGACGACTTCGGGCGTGACACCCATCTCCGGTTGCGCCATAGCGGGCAACTCCCAGGTCGAGATCACACGTAGGGCGGCCTTGCGTCGGGCGGCTTCCTCCACGGCGAACTCCAGCGCCGCGCCCGAGGCCTCCGATCCGTCAACACCGACCACGATGGTATCCATGAAAGCTCCCTCCTCGGAAACGAGTCCGCACCGGACGATCCGCCTGTGCTTCTAGTCCCCTTCAGAACCGGATCCTACGCCTCTTGTCGCCAGGCCGGATCAGCTTCGTGGCCAACGGATCGCCCCTCTCCCGCCAGCCAGGCGCCTTCAAGCACTCAGCTTGAGAAGCCTCCGGACGTTGCCAGCGAAGATCATCTGTTTCTCAGCCCCACTGATATCCATCGCCTCTATGGCACTGATGGTCTGCGAGTAACTCCTCATGCCGAACTTGGGGTCGCCGAGTGGCATGTCCGCCGCGAAGATGATGTGTTCGGCTCCCCAGAAACTGTAGGCAAGCATCAAAGCTGGAGTATTGCCGTGGATCGCAGTGTCGTTGTAGAACATCTTGTAATAGTCTATGGGGGCTTTTGTCAGATCTCTGACGTATTCCCCATAGTCGTGGTAGGAGATATCAAACTGGCTGAAATGTTGGACTATCCGTTGTTCGTAGAATGAGATCATCCCACCCAAATGGTGCGTGACCACTTTCAATCCCGGGAATCTCTCGAACAGTCCGCTGAACACTATGCGGGTCATCGCGGCCGTCGTCTCGTATGGCCAGCCGAAAGTACTCGATATGGAGTACTTGGATTCGGTCTCGGTCGGATACTCCGGATAGTCGTTCCCACGCCAGGGATGGATGTAGACGGGCAGGTCATACGCCGCCATCTTCTCGAAGAGCGGCAGAAATTCCGGCGCGTCCAGAGGCTTGCCGTTGATATTGCTGTGTACGTAGATCCCTTTGAATCCCAACTCCCCGATCGCCCGGTCGCTCTCCTCCAGAGCCGCCTCGATATCGTTCATGGGGAGTAGGGCGATCGCGGCCACAAACCTATCCGGGTAGGTACTCACCAGGTCGGCCATCTCGTCGTTGGCCAGCCTGGCCAGTCTAGCTGCGCTTCCGGGATCGGCGAAGACCTCCAACGGTGGGACCGGACCGACGGTCAGCACTTGGGCGATCGGTCCGAAGGCGTCCATCACCTGGAAGCGCGCCCCCACATCGAAGAGCGGCGGGGTATTCCCCAGTATCTGTTTGTAGAATCCGGGGAACTCTCTGCGAAGCGCCTCGCTGTACTTGGGCGGGGAGATGTGAGAGTACCCGTCGATCTTTGCTGCGGCCTTCTCGCTCATCTTCGGAACCCCCCTCGCTCGATCCTTGTCCATCCTCGACATCGGGCCTTGCCCCTCATGAAAGAGGCATACGAATACTACTGGAAAGAAGCGAGCAACGCCCGAGAGTTCGGCGAGCAGTCTCGGGCGGAGCGGACTCGGCGGTTCACGATGAGGGGCGCGAGTCCCAGCCACCGGGCCCGCGCATCAACGTCGCTACTCCGCCGCAGGACCATGCCACGTTCCCAGAACGAAGAACACCCGTCCTGGGCCTACTACTCGGCGACTTGCTGCTCCTCTTCGGCTTCGCGCTTCTCAGCCTGCTCGTAATCGGCGGCCTGTTGCTTCTCTTCGGCAGCCTGCTGGCCGGCGGGTTCTTGGACGGCGGATTCTTGCTGGCCGGTCATGGCAGATACCTCCTTGCCATGTGGAGATGAGACTCGTGTAAGGCCCCTCTCTATTGGCATTCCGTACCAGTATCTGGGGAGACCCAGCTCACTCCCGTATAGGTCTATTGTAGGACGATGCTCACTGGGGTCAATCGGTATTGGAAGGCCCCCGGCGGCCGAGCTCGGGAGTCAGCGAAGAAGAGGACCGACACAACTCCAGTTGCCGGCTATTCGGCCGCTTCGAGCGCTTGGACGACCTGAAGCAGCGCGCCATTGACCTTGTCCAGTTGTTCTTGGGCTTCCATGCCGGCCTTGATGGCTGCAAGGTAGTTCTTGGCGGCCTGAGTCTCCTGGTAGAGCTCATCGGCCTGACAGAAGCCCCTGAAGGCCTCGACCAGCTTCTGGTGCAACGCCGCAAGCTCTGGAGGGGGTTTCAGTTGCTCTAGCTTGCTTAGATCCTCCAATTCACGCTCAACGCGTTCGCGGTACGCCGAGTCATCGAAATCAGCGGAGGGCTGCGCGTCGGATCCAGTGGTTGGGGGAGGGCCGGTTGCGCGCTTGTCGGCCCAGGCGAGAAGAGAATCCCGGTAGTCGTCCCACGCGCCGCTGTTGTCCGTGGACGATGTTGGGGCAGATACTGTCGGATTCTCTTCGCCGCCGCTCGTCGACGTTCCTGACCCGCATCCGACCATCACAAGCGCCGTAGCCATGATAAGCGTGAGGACCCCGAGCCTCACTCGCATCGTGCCTCCCTGTAAGGATGCTCTCTCAGCTGCATTGTAGTCTGAACCCTCGGAAGAAGCCTGCCGGAAGCGGAGTTATCCGCGAAACTGCGGCAAGGATTGAGTGGCGGATCCTATGCGGCGCGTTATCTGTGGAGTAACCGCTGGGCACCGGGAAGGTGGGGACGCGGGGTTCGGAGAGGCCTGGGATTCGGGAGACCGTGTTCGGGCAGAAGACGGTCACGGAAAAGCAGCCAAGCCCCACTGCGGCGCCGTCGCTCTTCGAATCACATCAGGATGTTGGACAACTCTCCCAGGACATCCCAGGCCCGGCGCTCCGGCTCGTAGGGTGCGTCTTCAAGGCGACTCCGGGTGTCTAGGATCATGGTGGTGCGCCGATCGCCGTATGCCGGCCACTCACCCAGGGATTCGCAGCTGGGGTTTCCAGTGCGGGCAAAGGAGGCCCAGGCGTCCTGCATGATATCCGCCATCTTGTCGGCTTCGGGCCCACTACCGCAG
>CAZCCL010000078.1:0-12634 GCA_964497095.1 uncultured Gaiellales bacterium
CGTCCCCGAACGTCCGGCCCTCCATGCGGATGTAGGCCCACTTGCGGTCGTCGAGCCACTCCACGTAGTCCGAGGGGCCGATGTGGATGTTCTTGCTGCCGATGTCGTAGTCGAGTTGCGACGTGACCGAGTTGGTCTTTGAGATCTTCTTGCTCTCCAGGCGCGAACGCTCCAGCATGTTCAGGAAGTCGGTATTGCCGCCCACGTTGAGCTGGGACGTGCGCTCGAGGCGCACCCCCCGCTCGCGCATGAGCCGGGTGAGGACACGGTGGACGATGGTCGCGCCCACCTGAGACTTGATGTCGTCACCGATCACCGGCAGGCCTCGCTCTTCGAACCGCTCCTGCCAGTATTTCTCCCGGGCAATGAAGACGGGGATGCAGTTGACGAACGCGCAGCCCGCTTCCAGGACCTGCTCCACATACCACTTGGTGGCCATCTCGCTGCCCACGGGCAGATAGCTGACCACCACATCGGTATTGGTCTCTTTGAGGATGCCGATGACGTCGTCAGTGGGCCCGGGAGCCTTCTCGATGACCTCCGATAGATACTTGCCCAGCCCGTCGTGGGTCATGCCCCTGTAGACATTCACCCCCAGGTCGGGGACGTCACAGAACTTGACCGTGCAGTTCTTGCCCCCCCAGATCGCCTGGGAAAGATCCTTGCCCACTTTGGTCTTGTCGACGTCGAAGGCGCACGTGAACTCGATGTCGGAGATATGATAGCCGCCCAGATTGACGTGCATGAGACCAGGGACGAACTCGTCGACCTTGGCGTTACGATAGAAGTGCACTCCTTGAATGAAGGAAGATGCACAGTTGCCCACCCCGATGATGGCGACCCGCACTTTATCGCTCAACAAATCCTCCCTGTTCCGTTTCCCTACGCAGTTGGCGGTAGGTGTGGATGACGCGCTGGATCACCGTGAACGCGGTGAGAGCCAGCAGAATGTAGATCGCATAGGACAACACGTCGAAGAAGAGGCCCAGAGCGATGAGGATGATCCTCTCCGGCCGGCTCATGATTCCCACTTTGCACTCCACTCCCAGGCTTTCCGCTCGGGCCCGGGTGTAGCTCACCAAGATGCTCCCTAGAAGCGCCAGCGCGACCAGAGCCGCATCGAGGGCGTGACCTTGTGAGGCCAGCAGGTAGGCGATGGCGGCAAGGACGACCCCCTCGGACACCCGGTCAAAAGTAGAGTCCAGGAAGGCTCCCCATTTCGTCGACTGCTGGGCCCGGCGCGCCAGGGCTCCGTCGAGCATGTCGCAGCAGCCCGCGACCAGGAACACGATGCCGGCGTATATCAGATGGTCCAGGGCTATGAGCACAGCCGCCGCCACATTAAGAAGGGTGCCGAAGATCGTGACCTGGTTAGGGGTGACATGGAGCCTTTGCAGAGCCGAAAGCATCGGCTCGAATCCCTTGCGCACCCGTACCCCGAAATAATCGCGAATGTTCTCCATTGCCTGCTACTGTCCAGATTCCGGGCTACGCATCCCGGCAACTCGCGATTGTAACAGTATCGACCACCCTCCACAAACGCAGGCGGACTCAGTCCTTGGGCGGTTCGACGGGCTCCTCCAAGCTGACCCGCCTGGGGGGAGGCGCCCCCGACCTGGCTGGGATGAGAGCGATCCCGTCGTCTCCGGCCCAGGGCGCCTTCGACAGGTGGAAATCGTAGAAGGTCAGCGTGTGTCGGAGCAGGGCCAAGAGAGGTATCGAGGCGATCATCCCCAAGATGCCTCCGATCTCCGCTCCAGCCAGCAGCGCGAAGATGACGACAAGCGGATGGACGCCCACCGAACTGCCCACAATGTTGGGGGCCAGGATATGACCCTCCAACTGCTGGATCACGAGATAGATTATGACGACCCAGAGCGCGGCTATGGGGGAATGGAAGAAAGCGGCGATCACTGGAGGAATTGCGCCCAGGACAGGCCCAACATAGGGGATGATTTCGGTTATTCCGGCCCAGACACCGAACAGCAAGGCATATTGGCCGCCTTCCGGCCACACACCGACTGCCTCCCAGCTAAGGATCCATATGGCTAGACCCGAGACCAGCCCGACAGTGGCTCCCAACAGGGCCTGTCCACGGACAAACCGGCTGAAGGCCGTCTGCAGGCCCCGCGTGAACTCATCCTTCACCTGCAGGTCCCCGGGGGCGAGTTTGCGTATGAAGCGGAAGATACGGTTACCGTCGATGAGCATGTAGAAGCTGACGATCACCGTAAGGATGAGATTGACTATGATCCCTACCACGCTCATGCCTACGGAGAACAAGGTCCCGACAGACGCCGCACCGTTGGTCTGTAACCAGTTGACGATGTCGGTGGTGTTCAGATGCAGGCTCACTTCTATGTTCTTCCCGGCCAGCCAAGCTTGGAGGTCGGCCAACAAACGGTTGATGTCGTTCAGCCAGTTGGGGATGGCGTCAAAGAGGCGCTGGAACTGCCGGATGAGCGGTGGGCCCAGAAATATGATCAACACCGCGATGATCCCCACGAAGGCCGCGTAGACGATGATGACCGCCAGCCAGCGCGGGAACTTGACGCGGTGCATGGCCAGTACCACGGGGTTCAGCAGCAAGGTGACGATCGCCGCGATGAGGAACACGAAAACGGCGTGACTGGCCAGCCGCATGAAGTAGAGAGCGACAAGGATCGCCACGGGGAGCAGCACGAACTGGGCCCACCGCGGAATGGTGATTCGCACCTACCCCTCCTTCCTCCGCGATCGTCTTGCCGGTTCGGCGCGCCCTCCGCCGGCGCACCTACTTCACAGACTACCAGTCAGATTACCAGCCAGACCACCAGTCAGACTACCAGTCGCAGGGTTCCCGCGCTGGAAATAGGCCCGAGGCCATCCAGGGCCGATAACCCGGCTTTGCTGGGCAATCGAGCGGCAAGGTGGTAACTTGACAGTAATGCGAGAAGGGGTAACCGCACCAGATAGCTGGCGCCACCAGGAATCGCTGCGGCAGAAACGGCGGGTCTCGGCGGTGCACCGCAGGCGGAGGACGCGTCTTGCCTTGGGGTTCGCTGCCCTGTGTGTGGTGATCGCCGGCATCCTTATCGCGACCTCTGTGGGCGGATCCACCGACCAGATCGATGCCCACGCGCTCTTGGTCAGCGGTACCCGCTCGCCCTCCGCTCCTGTCGCCGCCACCGGTGAACAACACCCCGCCTTCGCCCGTCTGGGTGACCGAAACCTACTGCTTCCTGTCGCCGCAGGCGACGCCACGATCATCGCTTACAAGCCTTTGAGCGACGAGCGCGCGGTGGCGCTCTCTCCCATCGGGGATCAAGCCAATGCCAACGCACTGGTCAGATTCTTCCGCGGCATTTTTGCCGGTGAGCCGTCCGTGCGCTACTACCTGCTGGACGGCGAGGGGGGTGCGGTGACCAGTTCAGTGTTGGTAGGAGCCCTCGCCGGATCACCGGTAACGTCGCCGGTCTCGGGCATAGTGACCGCGGTCAAGTCGTACAAGTTGTATGGGAAGTACGACGACGTTCGGATCGACATCAGCCCAGAGGAGATGAGCGGGACCACCATCTCCCTCCTGTTCATCGACGAACCGGCGGTCTCAATCGGTGAGGTCGTGACGGCCGGCAAGACGCAGTTGGGCAAGGTACGGGAGTGCCCCGAGGATCTGGGCGCGACCCTTGCGGAGTATACCCACGATTCCGGCTCGCACGTGCACCTACACGTGACGGAGGAGCCGATCATACGGTAGCTTCGCCTCGCCGGGCATGGTGAGATCGTATCCCCGGGAATGAGGCAGGCATGAAGGCGCAATTCTGCTCCAAGTGCGGCGGCCCTATCGATGAACAGATCGTCGGCGACAGGTCGCGAGAAGTCTGCTCCGTCTGCGGGACGATCTTCTATCAGAACCCACTTCCTGCGGCCGCGGCGTTGGTATTGGACGCCGAGCGGCGCGTGTTGCTCGTCAAGCGTAAGTTCGAACCAAGCAAGGGCATGTGGTGCCTGCCGATCGGCTTCGCCGAGATGGGCGAGACCATCGCCGAGGCCGCCCTGCGGGAGTTGCACGAAGAAAGCGGCGTAGTGGGGCGCATCGTCCGGCTGATCGACGCGGATTCGTGGAGCGGGGCGTACTACGGCGATCTCCTGGTGGTCACCTTCGAGGTGGAGAAGACCGCCGGGTCGGAGACTCCTGGTGACGATGCCGAGGAGGTGGGGTACTTCCCCATCGACCGTCTTCCGCCGCTGGCATTCCCCTCCAACGAGAAGGCCATCCGTCTGTGTGGAGACCTTCACCGGGACGAATGGGCCATCCAGGATTCTTTCCACCGCCTCGATGAGGGCCCGGGGGCCGAGATGCTCTCCGACAGCCTGGTTGGATTCGTAAGCGAACACGCCGCCCTTGTGGCCCGCCTCTGGCTGGCCGACGTCCGTTCGAGCCGCACCACAGCCGGCTACCGACGACTGGATCCTGGACCCTTGCTGTCCGAGGTGACAGACGGGCTACGGCAGCTGGGCCGATGGCTGGAGGGCGAGAGCACCGAGAACCAGATCAGGGCCTTCTACAGGGAGCTGGGTAGGCGGCGACGAGCGCAGCGCGTGGAGCTCCACGAGGTCCTCTCGGCCACCATGCTCCTCAAGAAGCACATCTGGGACTACGCCCGTTCCCAGGGAGTGTGGGAGAGACCACTGGACGCGTACCGGATGATGGAATTGCAGAGCCGCTTCGCGGTCTTCTTCGACAAGGCCGTCTACCACTCCGCCCGGGGTTTCGCCGCGGACAAGCCGGCCTCGGATTAGCACCGGTAGCGCCGGGGGTTCGGGCGCACCGCGCGGCTCAGACGTTGAATCGGAAGTTGATGATGTCGCCGTCAGCGACCACGTAGTCCTTGCCTTCGATCCTCAACACCCCGGCGTCGCGGCAGGCCCTCATGGAGCCATGGCGCATGAAGTCGTCGAACGACACTACTTCCGCCCGGATGAAGCCCCGCTGGATGTCGGAGTGGACCGCGCCGGCCGCTTCTCGTGCGGTCTCGCCCCCGCGGATCGGCCAGGCTCTCACCTCGTCGCCGCCCGTCGTCAGGAAACTGATAAGGCCGAGCTGCGCGAAAGCCGCCCTTGCTACCACCTCTGCCGCCGGACCGGGGAGCCCGAGGGCCAGAGCGTACTCTTCCTGCTCCTCTAGGGAGAGCCTGGCTACTTCGAGGGCCTCCCCGAAGGGAAACGCCAACACCGGGCGGCCCCGGGCGTGCGCATCCAGAACAGATGCTTCCCAGGATCCCTCCGACTCGGTGTTCACCACCAATAGCTGCGGGATCAGGGTGAGGAACTGGTATCCACGGATGAACGCGGAGTGAGATTCGTCCAGATCCACCTCCCGGAGCGGAGTCTCGACTTCCAACAGTTCCCGGCAGCGTTCGAGAGCCTTCTTGCCGATGTCCGGCAGAGGAGCCTTCTTGGCCCGCTCGAGGGCCCGCTCGACCCGGATCAGGTCGAACAGCAAGAATTCCCGGTCCAGTTCCTCAAGGTCTTGTTCCGGCTGGACCGGCTCGCCCAGGGTGGGGTTCTCGAACGCCCGGAGTACGTGCAGATAGACCTGGCCCCCGGCGAGAGCGTCCAGGTACCGCTCCATCTCACCTTTCCGGGCGCTGGCCTCCGGCCAAGCCACCTCCCGCACCTTGAATTCAGCGAAGGTGGTCTTCTTGGGCTGGAATATCTCGGAAAGAGCCCGTACCCGCGCGTCCCCCACGTGCACGGTGGCGATGTGTCCCTCACCGCGGCCTTCAGCCAGGGCCGCCACCAGGGTGGTCTTGCCGCACCCTTTCAAGCCGACGATGCGCGCTTCCAAGGACCTCTCCCCCTGTCGCCTGCGCTCCGCCCTCAGTGTAACGCAGCATCCCGGGCAATGGGCTTGATATCATGCGGCCGATGACACCGTTCATTACCTCCTTCATCCTGGTCACGCTCGCGGAGATGGCCGATAAGACCCAGCTGCTCACCTTGTCTTTGTCCTGCCGGTACCCGGCGCGCAAGGTCCTCATCGGGGTGGCCATAGCCATCGCCGTGCTCAACCTGGTCGCCGTGGTGGTCGGAGCAGTCGCCGGGCGATTCATACCACTCACAGCCGTCAGGATCGGGGCCGGAGTCCTCTTCATCGGCTTCGGACTCTGGAACCTCTTGGCAAGAGAGAGACCCGCCCAGAAGGGAGAAGAGTGCGAGGTGAAGAGCGGCAGGCATGTCATCCCCGCAGTGGCAGGAGCCTTCCTCATCGCCGAGATCGGAGACAAGACTCAGTTGGCGGTATTGTCGCTGGGAGCCCGTTTCGAGGGAAGCCTGCTCAGCTCGGTCGGGGTCTGGCTGGGGGCGACGATCGGCATGGTGCTGGCGAACGGCCTCGCGGTCATAATCGGGCACACGGCCGGCCGTCGGGTACCGGAGAAGCTCATGAAGCGGATCTCTGGGGCCCTCTTCATCGGCTTCGGCATCTGGACTCTCGTGGAGGTCCTCGTCTGACCGAAGCCGACCCTTGATCTGCAACACTACCGGTCGATGAGCGCCATCATGTTCCACAGCAACTGCGCTACCTCGCCCCTCGACATCGGGGCGTTGCCGCTGGCGGCCGTGGTAGTCAACGGCAGGCCGGTCAGAAGATCGTTGTACTGGGCGATGCGCGCGTTCGCGCTGTGCTCAGGCAGCAGGTCCTTGCCCCAAGTCTGAACGAAGGTGCCGGGCACCTGTCGAAGAACCCCGGGATGTAGTCTTTGCAGGGCCCTCACCGTCATGGTCACGGCGTGCCCCCGAGTGATCGCCGTGTACGGCCCGAAGGTCCCGTTGGCGTATCCCTTGATGATCCCGTTGGCGTATGCCGTCCACACATACTCGTGCGGATAGAGGTTGTCTGTGACGTCGCGGCCCAGGTCGCGAAAGTCCACGGGGGCGGCCATGTTCTCATCGACGCTCAGACCGAGGGCGCCGACCATCATCTTGGCATACTGAGCGCGGAGCACCGGGTTCGTGGGCCTGAATTCCCTGTAACCGCCCGAGCCGAACGGGTAACCCCCGACCAGGCCTGCGGCCCCCATCCCCTGGATGGCTTCGTAGTAGTCCACGCTGGGAGTGACATCAGTGAAGCAGTACAGCGTGATCGCCTGGTCGAGGAGCACGCCTGAAGGTTTGAGCCCCGCGCTCCCGATCTGCCACAGACTCTTGTCGGCAAGGTCTGCCGGGGCGGCGCTTCCTGCCAGTCCCGTGGCCAGATCGATCAGGTAGCCGCCTCCTCGCCCGTGAGTGTCCACGGTGATCGAAAGCCGGCCGGTCTCGCCCTGGGCCCACTCCTGTGCGCCGCTGTACCCGACCCACCACTCGTAGCCTTCTTTGTGGCCGTTGTGACCGGGGCCGACCGGCGCTGCTTCCCACTCGTCGGCGTAGACCGCTTCCATCACGCTCGACTCGTGGAAGACGTCCGTCACCGTCGGCTCGGTCAAGGCCACGGACACCACCGCCCAAGCCGAGGGAAGGCGGAGCGCGACGACGACGCGGACGGGGCCACCCGAAGGAACCGTGGTCGAGGCTTCCAATGTGAGGAGGTGGCTCGAGCCGGCAGCGATCTCTCCGTTGAGTTCGAGACCGGTGATCTGCACGCAGCCGCTCGCCAGCGCGGCCGCCGCCAAGAGAAGACCCCCGCATAGCAGAACCAAGAGCGATCGCTTTGTCCGTACCTTCCTCACCGGCCTCACACCCGCGAGTCTCCGCGATACCACGTCGCCGAGCATCGGTCTCGACCGGCCCGGTCTCGGGCCGGTCCCTTCTTAGTTCTTCTTTGAAACAACGAAGCCTGCGTATCCAAGGATACGATCCAAGGGTGCGGGTACTCCTCTTCGACGCCGCGCACGTGGCACAATGGGGATAGACCATTCACACTAGGAGAGCATGATGAGAGTGCGCGCACGCCGTTCGACATTGTCTTCAATACTGCTGGGATGCGTCCTTGTGCTGGTGGTGCTCCTCGCGGCGGGCTGTGGAGGAGACGGCGATTCCACCGCCCGCGGCGACAACGTCTACACCGATCCGGACTACGGCTTCAGCTTCGTGTATCCGGCCGACTGGCAACTCCAGGAAGGAGACAGCTCCGACGTCACCGCCGGGGGCAGCGCGACAACCAGTGTGGGCGTGTTCGATCCCAAGGGGGCCGTCGCCGACGACACATACATCGACCTGGTCCAGTTGTCGGTCTATGAGCTGAACGTCACCGTCGACGAGTCCATGATGCCCGACATCCAAGCCGAAGTGGAACAGGTGCTCGCCAGTCTGGAAAGTCAGGCGGCGAACATCCAAACAGTGGAGGCCCTGTCCAAGACCAAGGTGGGCGACGTGCCCGGCTTCGAGGTCACCTACAGCTTCTCCAAAGGCGCGGCGCCGGTCACGTCCACCCTCTACTTCTTGTTCGACGGCAACATCGAATTCCAACTCACCCTGCAGGCCGCCACCGAGAACTGGGAGAAGAACGCGCCGATCTTCGACGCGCTGGTCTCGAGTTTCCGGCCGGGCACCGCCGAATGATCCCCCGGCCGGGGCACAGTCGCAGACGGCCGTCACCCGATCTGGCGCCCTCACAACAATGATCAGCGGCGAAAAAGTCTACCTTGCGGAACTCGACCGGGCCAACGCGGAGGTCGTTCGCAGCTGGTTGAACGATCCCGAGGTGCACGAGTTCCTGGCGGTCGGCCACATCCCTATCACTCAGGAAGCAGAGGAGCACTACTACCACCTTCAAGCGGCCTCCGGCGATCGCTACACCTTCGAGATCCATGTGAGCGAAGATGGCCGGTACATAGGCAACGTGGGCCTGAAGGATGTGAACCTCGTGCACCGTCGAGCTGAGTTGGGCTTGGTAATCGGATCGAAGGACGACTGGGGTCGAGGTTATGGAGCGGATGCTATCGTGACCTGCCTGCGCTTCGCCTTCGACACTCTAGGTCTACGTAGCGTGCGCCTGAAGGCCCACGCGGACCACCTGCGCGGGCTCGATCTCTACAGACGCGTGGGCTTCGAGGAGGCGGGCAGAGAGCGGGAGGCGGTCTTTCAAAACGGCCGGTTCGCCGACTACGTGGTGCTCGACATGCTGGATCGCGAGTTCCGCGACCGCTACGGCGGTTACTGAAGCAAGGGGGCCAGGATGGCGCACACCTCTCCCCGGGTCGCCGGGGCGAGGAAGTCGTAACCGGGGCCCATCCCCCCGAGCACATCCAGAAGCCCGGCACTGGCCGCCTTGCGCGCGAAGGGATAGTGGACCGCCGAGAAGTTCGAGAAGGGCGGGACATACTCGGACGGAGGATCGGGCAGTTGGATGGCCCGCACCACCATGGTGATCATCTGCGCTCGGGTCAGATCGCCGTACGGAGAGAAGAATTGCGGGGGTTTGGTGCCCTGAGTGATCCCGTTGTTGTAGGCGACGGCCACGTAATGATAGGGATAGAGTTCTCCGGGCGTCCGGACCACGTCGGTGAAGGTACAGACATCCTCTGTCGACACGGGGTAGCCCAGGGTGAGCACGATCATCTTCGCGAACTGCTGGCGCTTCACCAGATCATCCGGACGGAATTCCCTGCGGTCTCCCACGGTGTACCCATCGACGACCCCCGCGGCAGCCAACTGCTCGATCTGAGCCGCGTACGGCGTAGTCTCGGCAGACACGTCCACAAAAGGGTCGACGACGGTCGTGGATGTCGTCGTGGTGGTCGTCGAGGGCGGAGCCGTCGTGGTAGTAGTGGGGGGGATCGTGATCGTGGTGGTGGTCGAGACCGTGGTGGTGGTCGAGACCGTGGTCGTGGTAGTGGCGGTGGAGGCTGCCTCTGCGATCGCCTCGTCGGCGTCGAGTAGTCCCCAGCCGAACGCCTGGTCCCAGCCACTGACGCCCAAGTCGTCGGCGGAACCGTCGAGGATATGCGTGACTTCCGCCGGCGTGAGATCCGGGTTGACCGACTTGAGAAGCGCCGCCGCGCCGGCCACCAGCGGAGCGGAGAACGACGTCCCGTTCCAGACGGCGAAGGAGGTCGGCCCACCCGCGGCATAGCTGAGGATCCTGACACCCGGGGCGACGATGTCGAGAGCGCTCCCCTGGTTGGAGAAACCGGCCCGGTTGTTGCCGGTGTCGGTGGCCCCGACGGCGATGACCCCAGGGATCCCCGCCGGATAGCCCACGGACCAGGCGCCGTTGTTGCCTGCAGCCGCTACGATCACCACACCGCGGGCCAGTGCGTAGTTGACTGCGCTCTCCAGAGTCATGCTCGTATCCGTCCCGGCGAAGCTCACGTTGATGACGTCAGCGCCCTTGTCGACCGCGTACATGATGCCCGCGGCTAGAGTCAGATCGTCGGACGAGTTGGAATTGGCGATCTTGACAGGCATCACCTTGACGTTCCATGCCGCCCCGGCGATCCCCAGATGATCGTTGCCCTGGGCGGCAGCCACTGCCGCCACTCCCGAGCCATGCCCGTAGGTATCTTGCCAGGCCGGCCAGACCGAGCTTCCGGAAAGGACGCTATAAGGCTCGACGATGCGGCCGGAGAACTCCAGGATGTCTCGGTTGAGCCCGCTGTCGATCACCGCTACGATCACGTCGGCCGTGCCGGTGACCACGTTCCAAGCCGCGGGCAGGCCAACCCGGACCAGACTCCATTGGCCGAGAGGTTCCCAGACGCTAGGCTGATATAGAGGATCATTGGGCACCAGGCACGCGTAGACCGGGTGGCTGACTTCCGCCCAGAGAACCCCCGGACTGAGCTGCAGCGCCTCGACCGCCGCCTCCAGCTCAGCCTCGCCGCCTGCCGCCGAGGGGCCTGCTGATGCAGCTTCCACCACCTGGATGCCGAGACCTCCGACTTCGCCTGCCCGCTTGAGCGCCAACCCGGGGACATCGACCGCTCCGGCCGCCGCGAGTCCGCGCTCTTGTACGACCAGCAAAGCTCCGTCGGACCCTGCCAGCAGCCGATAGCCAGCTGACAGCCTGACCGCGATCCGCCCGGCGCCAGGCAATTCCCCCGCGGGAGAGGCCGCCGTAGGAACCTGCCCGGCGAGGGCGTACTGCGGCAGATCGCTCGCCCCGTCGGCGGCAGCTTCAGCTTCGGTGCCGCCCACAGGGTACAACCCCCACGCCAGCGCCAGCACCGCCCCGACGAGGAGCGCCAGAGTCAACAGGCGGGGGATCGCGCTCCTTCTACGAAACACGGCGGGAGATCGCTTTGGACGAGACTGGTAGTACAAACTGAGAACTCCGCGGTTCGGAAGCCGGCCAACGACGACGTATTGTAGTGCATTCGGCTCGTTCCGGGGTAATCCTGGAGACGATGAATAGCAGCCCGGCAGCGCTGGGCGGCGCTCAGGCCGGTGGCCTAAATGAGACCGCTTGCGAGAGGCCCGCTCGATTCTAGACTTTGAGCGCTTTGTACATCCAAGCGATGAAGAGACCTCCCAATCCCCCGATTATCGGCCCCCAAACCACCTCGAGAATAGTAAGCCGCCACGCCCATTTGTCGATCAAGGCCTGGTTCACCAGCCCGTACACACTGATAGCCAGAACCCCGCCCATCGCTCCCAGCAGAAAGTTGACCGGGTAACCCTGGCCCGACCGTACTCCCATGACGGTGATGACCATTAGGGCGCTCACCACGAGCACCTGGGAGATGATGCCGGGGATAGGCTGCAGCTTCATCTCCCCGTTCACCATCCGTGCCACTGCCTTGAAATCGGGGCCGTATGCCCAGCCGAAGATCCCCAGATGCCAGACCACGTCCAGCAGGCTCATGACAACGAATGCTGCGACCCAAATGGCCACGTACTTCATCTCGCCTCCTAGCTACGGTCGCTATCAACAGGGGGCTTCGACAGGGCCGGCAATCACGGCCGGCCGCAGGCCAGTCACCAGGGCCAGAACTCGTCCGCGATCTGCTCGATCACATCTCCGTAGGCGGTCCCGCCCGCCCCGTACAGGTCGACACCGTAGCGCACACCGAGAAGCCCATGACTCGGATCGCAGATCCGCAGCGAGTCAAAAGTCTCGATCAGATCGTGTAGAGCCGGATCGGACAGGAAGAACATACCATCTTCGTCGCCATGCTCGTCGAGGAAATCGTCCATGAGCGGCTGGATGCGAGCCGTGTACTCATTGAGAGTCTCGCTATCCTGGCGGAGGTAGTCTCCCCCCAGCCGCCAGTCGAACACGGAAGCGACCTTCGGATCCTGGGGGTCGGACAGGTCGAAGTGCGCGTAGCCGACTTCCGCCCCGAACTTCTGCAGATAGGTCAGGAAGGTGGCGACCAGCGGGGCCACCACGGCCTGTCCCCCCGGTCCTGGGACACCCGAGTAGTATGTGCCGTCGGCACGCCCGTAGTTGACATACGCCACGACCGAGGCGTTCACCGGGTGCTCGGCGCGAACCGACTTCATCCACTCGACCTGGCCGCCCGAGACAGCCTGCAGCGCTGCTCTGAATGCGTTCGCGCCCGGAGTGTCGGCGGTGGTTATGTCGGTGATGGTCACCAGCTGGTCCACGGTCTTGGTCTGCCTGACAAAGGTCTTGAGGTTCCAGAGCAACTGAGCGACCTCGCCCCGGGTCGCCATCTTGTAGGGATCCCGGTAGAAGTCCGGTGTCATT
>CAZCCL010000079.1:0-12565 GCA_964497095.1 uncultured Gaiellales bacterium
GTCGACGGTCACCTCGACGTGGATCTTCACCGGTCGGTCCTTGTCGATGCCGTCGTTGTCCAGATAGTCGGCGAAGGTGTAGGTACCATCCGGGATCTTCTCGATCTCGGCCCGCATCAGCTGTTCCGAATAGTCCATGGCCCACTCCATGGCCGCCTTCATCTCCGCTGGGCCGTACTTGTCGAACAGCTCTTCGATCCGTCTTTCACCCAGACGGCAGCCGGCCACCTGGGCCTGGAGGTCGCCCCACGAGAACTGCGGCACCCGGACGTTGGCCAAAAAGAGATCCTTCACTCCCTCGTTCAGGACGCCTTGGCCGTAGAGCTTGATGGGGGGCAGACGCACCCCCTCTTGGAAGATGCTGACGGTGTCGCCGGCGAAACTCCCGGGGTGCATACCCCCGATGTCCCCGTGGTGACCCCGAGCCACCGAGTAGGCCACCAACTCGCCCCGGTGATACACGGGGGTCATCACGTCTACGTCGGGCAGATGGGTCCCGCCGGGGAAGGGGTTGTTGTGGATCAGCACGTCGCCCGGCTTCAGGTTCTCATGACCGAAGCGGTCGATGATCGCTTTCGCGCTGAGCTCCAGCGCCCCGAGGTGGACCGTGACCCCCATAGACGAAGCGATGAGCCGGCCCTCGCCGTCGAGAAGCGCCGTGGAGAAATCTAGGACCTCGTTGAAAATGGGGTGATAGGAGGTGCGCTTCAGCACCTCGGCCATCTCCAGAGGTATGGATTCCATCAGGCTGCGCAGGACCCCGAGGGTGAAAGGGTCGGGCTTCGCTGTATCAGGGCGTGTCTTCACACCTCCACCTCGGCGTCGCGGGGCTCCTGTTGGTGAGACAGTTCCACGATCAGGGTCCCGTACGTGTCCACCTCGGCCGTCTCGCCCGGCGGCAGGACCGTGGTGGTGTCCATCTGCTCGATGATCGCCGGGCCGACGATGCGGTTGCCCGCCCTCAACCCGGACCTCTCGTAAGTGTTGCAGTCGAGGTATCCGCCTGTTTCCTCGAAATACACCTTGCGGGCACCTTTGGAAGCCCGGCTGGGGTCCCTCCCGCCCACAGGTATCGCCGGCGCCTCCACGTGCGTCATGGGACCGATGGCCGCGACCGTGAGGGTCATGAACTCCACCTCTGAATCCCGTGAGGCATGGCCGAAAAGATGCAGATGCTTCTCGTGGAAGAGACCGATGAGTCTCTCGAGCATCAACTGGTCCAGGCCGCCCGCCAGCTCCTCCGGGACCTCCACCGGGACCTCGTGGGCTTGTCCCAGATAGCGCATGTCGATCTCCCGACGCACGACGATCTGCTCCGCACCGAAGCCCAACTCCTCGATCTTGGAGACCGCCTCCTCCGCTATCTCTGTGAAGATGCTCCGCATGCGAGCCGGATCGGCTTGGGAGCCCCGGGCCACATACGAGCGATGGACGTCGTAACGGGCGTCGGCGGTGATCAAGCCCACGGCGGAGAACACACCCGCGTTGAGGGGTACTATCACCCGGGGGATGCGCAGCTCCTGGGCCATGCGGACCGCATGGATGGCCGCTGTGCCCCCGGAGACCACCAGGCTGAAGTCGCGGGGGTCGTGACCCCTCTGGACCGTGACGACCCTGGTCGCCGCGATCATGTTGGCATTCACCAGCCGGTAGATGCCATAGGCGGCCTCGGCCGTGCTCATGCCCAGCCTATCGGCGATATTCTCCCTGATAGCCGTCGTTGCAGCCTCGACGTCCACGGTCATATCGCCGCCCAGGTAGTAGTCCGCATTGATATAGCCCAAGACCAGGTCGGCGTCGGTGACCGTGGGCTCGGTGCCTCCCTGCCGGTAGCACACCGGCCCCGGCACTGCGCCGGCGCTCCGCGGGCCCACGTGGACTCCGCCGGCCGCGTCGATGGAAGCGATGCTCCCACCCCCCGCGCCGATCTCCACCATGTCCATGACCGGGGCCCCGATGAAGTACCGGCCTCCGACCCAGAACCGATTGGTCACCACGGGCGCGCCGCCGCGGACCACGCAGACCTTGGCCGTGGTCCCCCCCATGTCGAAGGAGATCACGTCGGGATGACCGAGCGACAGTCCCAACCGGGCGGCGGCGGTGACTCCACCTGCCGGACCGGAATCGATGGTGTAGACCGGTCGCCGAACCGCGGCCTCCGAGGACATAATGCCGCCGCTCGACTGCATCAGGTAGAAGTCCTTCCGAAAGCCGCCGGCCTTCAGCTTGTCACGCAACCTCTCCAGGTACGAGCGCATGACCGGCATCACGTAGGCGTTCACCGTGGCTGTGCTCAGGCGCTCGTATTCCCGGATGATTGGCAGTATCTCGCTGGAAACCGAGAGAGGGGTCCCCGGAAGCATCTCCCGGAGGATCTCCGCCGTGCGTTGCTCGGGGGCCGGGTTCAGAAACGAGAACAGATAGCATATGACCACCGCTTCGACGTCCTGCTCCGCCAACTCGGAGGCAATCCTTCTCACCGCCCCTTCGTCCAGCGGTTTCAGCACGTTCCCCCGGTAATCCAGCCGCTCGGAGACTTCGAAACGCAGCGGCCGCCGCACCAGAGGATCGTAGCCCCCCACGTAGTCCTGGGGCAGATCCATCTGCAGGTTGTACATGTCGTCGGGGTTGTCGATCACCCTCTGGCCCCGGCGCAACTCCAGGATGTCGCGAAAGCCCTCGGTCGTGACTACGGCCACCTTCGCACCTTTGTTCTCGATCACCGCGTTTATCCCCACCGTAGTGCCGTGGGAGAAGAAGCCGACCTGGGCTAGGTCGATGCCGGCTTTTCGGAGCGCGTCGAGGACGCCGACCGACTGGTCTTCGGGGGTCGTGGGGGCCTTGGCCACGATGACCCGCCCCTCTTCATCCATGGCCACCAAGTCGGTGAAGGTCCCACCGACGTCTGCTCCGACCCTATACCTCATCGTCCCCCGATCGCGCGTGCGTCGGCCTCCGGAAGGCGACCGACTCGTTGCTGATTGTAACAAGACGCCATTCCACCAAAGACGGCCTTCTTCCCTTTGGGTCGATTGCGGGACGCTTGAGCCCTTCGAAGAAGGCCTTCGCTCGAGGCTCACCCCTGTCCGAATGCTCACTCCTGAGGAGATCAGAGCGATTCGGACGAGAGAGCACTCTTCGCAGCCTGTATTCGCGCTCCCAGCACGCTCCTACCAAAGGTCGAGAGCGTGCGCAGCCTCCACGCTTATTCTGACGCGGTCGACTTGGCCGTGTCACCATCACACTGAGTGTTATACTAGCGGAGTTTGTCGGTGCGGGTCTTCAAGAGTGCCTGGTTCTGCCGTTTCTGTCGTGCCCACGGGATATCTGATGAATCGCTCCTTGAAGCAGTGCGAAGGGCGGACACCGGTCAGGTCGACGTCCGCCTGGGAGGCGGCGTCATCAAGCAGCGTATCGCCAGGCCGGGGCAGGGTAGATCGAGAAGCTACGGAGCCATAGTCGTCTTTCGCGAAGGGTATAGGGCGTTCTTTGTCTACGGATACGCGAAGAGCGACCGGGATAACCTTCGGGAAGACGAGAAGGCGCAATTTCGGAAGATGGCCGATTCCCTCTTCGCGCTGACAGATGATCAACTGGGCAGGCTGGTCGAAGGCGAGGGGTTCCGGGAGGTAAGAGCGGATGGTGAAGAAGTATCGAAGTGATGCCCTCGCTGCCGTCCATGAGGCTATGGAGGCAGTGCATCGTGTTGGTGGTATCGACACGAAGACGATGCGTGAGTTCGATGAGGCTTGTCTGACCCCTGTCCGAACACTCACTCCTGAGGAGATCAGAGCGATCCGGATGAGAGAGCATCTTTCGCAGCCCGTGTTCGCCCGCTACTTGAACGTGTCGAAGAATCTAATCTCCGATTGGGAACGGGGGGTCAAGAAACCCGGGGGGCCTGCCCTGAGGTTGCTGATGATCGTTGAGAAGAAGGGGATCCAGGCGATCGCCTAAGTTTCCCGTGAGGGGCGAGATGATATCCGCCCCGGGGCTCGCCTCTAGCCGTTGTCGGGCGGTCCCGGAGGTCGAGGGACGGTGACCGCGAGTCTCTCCACCAGACCCGCGACAGCCTCCCACTCTTCGGTCAACTCGACCCGGCCGGCGTAGGCCGCGCGGACGGCCATGAACATGGCGAGTAGATTGCGCATGACATCCTGCCTGGTGTACGCGTTGTCCCAAGATGCCCGCATCTGCATGTTCTCGAGCGCCCCGAGAAAAGCGTAGACCACCAGCTCATCGTCGAAGAGGCCGGGGTTGGCATCCACCCGACGTTCCTCGGCCAGCTCCCGTCCCGTCCCGGCCAGAATCTCCCCATAAAGCTCCCGGACCAGAGAGCGGAGCTCACTCTCCGAGTGGAACGCCTCCACCCGGGCCAGGGCCTGCAGGTCGGGGCTCAAGGCCTGGATACCGTATGACGCCCAACTCCGCCAGGCCAGACGAGCGGCCGAATCGGCCGTATCTTCGATGGGTGACTCCACCTGCCCGTGCATCCAGTCGAAATAGACGTCGTAGCAGGCGATGAACAGATGCCTCTTGCTCGGAAACATGCTGTAGAGAACCTGAGCGGTGACGCCCACCTCCCTGCAGAGGTCGGTGATGCGGGTCCGCTCGTATCCCCGCTCCGCAAAGCGGCGCGCCGCCGTCCGGAGGATCGCCTCGCGCGTGTCCGCGCTCTGCTGAGCCACCAGGTCGACACCCCTCCGGCCGGCGGCCTCGACTCGGTCGCGGAGCCTTTCCCGGATCTCCCTCAGACTCAAGCCTTCAGCCTTGAGCCGGGCGATCTCTCGCAGCAGATCCACGTGGGATTGATCGTAGATGGCTCGGGTCGCGCTCGCCTTCTGCCCCGGGGGGAGAAGCCCCTCGCTGATGTAGTAGTAGATGGTGTCGCGGCCGACGCCGGCCGCGCGCTCTAGCTCCGAGATCGCGAGGGGTTTCATCGCTCTCTGTTCCTCGGCCTCGCCCCGCGTCTTCCCGTCGTCCCTAGATCCCCGGACCCAGTTCCGCGTAGATCTCGGGCAGGAACGAGGCCAGGTTCGAGTGCTCCATTACGTTGTGATAAGCGAGCCCCATGGGGGCCTCCACGGGGATGCGTACCCAGGGAGGGAGCACGCACATTCCCCGACCCTTGTTTATGCGATATCCCATCCAGAAGCGGGTGCGGAACTCGATACCCCCTTCGATCTCGCGGACGAAGTGCAGCATGATGGCCGGCGCCTTCATGGGCCGCCCCTCCCGGGTTTCCTGGATGCCGAAACCCCCGAACACGCAGGCCACGTTGGGGGCGTGGAAGCGACTCATGTCGAAGCCCATCGTTTCGGGGTCGAGGAAGCTGATGACGATGTCCTCGGCCCCGCCGCCTCCGATGTCCTCAACGACGAAGTGGTCGATGTTCTGTGACTTCTGTTCGAGGGGCACGTCCGGGTCCAGCAATCGCGTCCGGTCCCGGTCACTCACCGCGATGGAGACGTGCCCGGGCGGGTACCAGATCTTGTAGCGCAGCCCACCGCCGGCCGCGTGCCAGGCGAACCACCACTTCATCATCTCGGCGGTGCAGCCCGGGAACACGTTGTTCACGGCCACGTACCCGGCCCCGTTCTCGAGAATGCAATAGCCGGTCTCCACCTCGTGGTACCCGGGATCGAGAAGATCGTCGATCCGCTCGTACGGAAGCGCCTTGGCTGGGTCCATGGGGCCTTTGTCCAGGATCTCCATCAGCCGCGGGTTGGGGCGGGCGGGAGTGCGGTAGTAGTACTTGGCGTAGGGCAGGGCCTCTTCGTCCGGCCGCAGAGGCGGAAGCTCGGCCTTGGTCTCTTGCGTCTTCGACATGGTCTTCTCCTCCAGGGGCTCGGTCGTCACAGCCTGTCAGGGCTGGTACGGGTAGGCTTCGAGGGGGACCCGCTCCTTGCCTACCGCGACCTGCCCATCCTTGTTCTCCACGATCACCCAGTGGAGTCCGTCTTTGCTCGGCTCCGGGTAGTCCTCCCGCAGGAACCATCCCAGGGATTCCTTCCGCTCCAGCGAGGCTTTGAAGAACATCTCGGAGCAGAGAAGCATCGCGGCGCACTCGTTCGCGCCGAACATCTGGTGGGGATCGTCGGCCTTGATCTCGGGGAGCAGCGCCTGTAGTTCCTCCACGCGGGCGAGAGCCGCCTTCATCCGGTCTTCGTGCCGATAGAGGCTGTTGCCCAAGGGCTGCATGACCTTCTGAATCTCGGCCACCATGTCCATGACGCTCAGGGAGCCGTTGCTCTTGCTGAGCGCCGTGAAGCGGGCGTCTGCGGCGGCGATCTGCTCTTCGGAGAGCGGCGGTGGATCGGCCGCACCTGCGTACTGCGCGGCTGAGGGCCCGGCCACGCGGCCGGAGAAAGTGGCGAAGGCGATCCCGGAGCCCCGGTGACGCCCCGGCTGAGCCACCGCCCCCCAAGCCCTTGAGCCGCCCACGCAGATGTCGCCGGCGGCAAAGAGGCCGGGGACGGTAGTGGCCATGTTCTCGTCGACCATGAGGGGGTTGAATTCCCCGATCAGGCCCGGGACCACGAGGTCGTTTGTCTGCTGGGAGAAGGCGTTGAAGAAGAGATATCCCCAGAAGCGGTCCGCGTACGGCCGATTGTGGACGGCGTCGGAGGCGAGCACCGAAGTAAGGTACGGCATCAGGGGGTTCTCGTTCTGGCGGTAGTGCATGGGACCGTTGCCGACCACGGTCTGCTTGTACCACTCGGCCAGACTCTCGGCGTTGATGTCGGGGTGCACCTCTTTGACATGCTTGATTCCGACGTTCTCCCCCTTGTCGTTGTAGAGGGCGTACTCGACGCCCATATCCGATTCGAAGTGGTCGAGATTGGTCCAGTTGTAGAAGGGGCCGTACTCGCAGTTGGCGAACTTGGCCCCCACCCGGAAGGCCGCGGCGATGCCTTCGCCCCGCGCGGCCGACCACATGGGCATGACCCGCCAGCATTGGTTCCCACAAGCGAGAACCGTCACCTTTGCTCCGAACACGTGCTGAGTCCCGTCGTCGATGTCATAGCCCACCGCACCCGTGACCCGGCCGGTATCAGTCAGAAGGTCCACGACGCCCACGCGGTCGACGAATCTGACCCCCAGCCTGCGGGCGTGTTTCCTCACCTCCCGGATGTAGTCGAGATCGATGGCCACCAGAGTCCAGGGGTAGGGGACGTTCTGATCGAAGATGGGCTTCCCGTCTTCCTTGCGGCCCACGATCCTGGAGGCCCATTTGAGGGTCCGGAAATCGCCGGTCTCATTCTTGTCGATCTTGCCGCCTGACCACTTCTCGATGGCATCCGCGTTGCCATTGAGCATGCGCGCGTACTTGAGAAGGGTGGTCTGGTTGTTGAGATACAGGCCGATGTGCTCGAGATAGAACTGGGCGAACTCCTCGGGAGGGGAGTCCCCCAGGATGAGCATAATGCCGGCGCCCCGGTTGGCTTTGCCCGAATATCCGCTCGTGTACTTCTCCACGATGGTGATGTCGAGGCCGGGGTCCTTTTCTTTTGCTGTGATCGCGGTCGCCAGACCGGCGATGCTCCCTCCGACGACAAGCACGTCCGTGTTCATACGCTCAGTCATTTTGCCTGCCTCCTCGGAGTCAGATCAGGTTCTCGCGCGGGAACAGGTACGCCTGATAGTCCGGGATTACCTTGATCGCGCGCTCGGGACAGTTGATCTCGCAGTACATGCATTGCACGCACTCTTCCGGGTAGGCGATGACGGGCTTCTTGTTGGCCCTATCCCACTTGATGATGTCGATGAAGCAGGCTTTGAAGCAGGTCTTGCACCCGCTGCAGAGCTCTTGGTTCACGATGATATTGTTCATGCATCCCTCCCGCAAGGTCGATGGCGGCGCCTTTCAAGCTACCAGTCGAGCCTCATCCCGTCAATAATAAAGATTGACATTAAGAATTACCGAGTTAGATGAGGAGGCCGAGCTCGCTTCGGAGAGCGGGCTCCGTGGGTATACTCCGGCTGTCGCACACCGACCCTTGGAAGAAGCATCATGAAGCTACAGGTAGTGGTCCACGAAGCGGAGGAAGGCGGTTTCTGGGCTGAAGTACCGGCCATTCCCGGCTGCTGCAGCCAGGGCGAGACGTACGAGCAGGTGATCGACAACATCTGCGAGGCCGCCGAAGGTTGCCTTTGCGTGGACATCGCTTCGATCGAGATGGGCGAGGGCGATCGGATCGTCGAAATCTCGGTATGAGATCCGTATCGGGGCGGGACTTCGCGAAGGCGGTGGAGGGCAAAGGCTGGGTGTTCCTCCGGGCCCACGGAAGCCACCATATCTATGGAAGAGAGGGCAGCGACCTCCGCCTCGCCGTTCCCCTGCACGAGAATCGTCCGTTGAAGACCGGCCTGCTGCACCATCTCATGAAGCTCGCCGATCTCACCGAAGACGACCTCTAGAGAGCGACCCCGGCCCTCCCGTCCCCGTGGCTAGGGTCTCTGTACGTACTGCACCCCGGACACTTCCGCGAAGTCAGCGTCCTCAGTCCATAGGACGGCGTCGTTCGCGCGGGCCGTTGCCAGCATGATGCTGTCGGCCATCGGCATCCTCAGGTCCAGGCTGATCCGAGCGGCTGCAAGAGCCGCGGACGTATCCAGCTCGACCACTCTACCCTGCTGCATCGCCGCGATCGCCCGGAGAGCTGCACCCTCGCCTCGCTGTCCCAAGACACGCTTGAACACCTCGTACAAGCTCACCGTGGTTACCACAAGCTCCTCGGTGGCCTCGATCGCTCCGGCGAAGAATCCCGCATTCGGTCCATCCGCGAAGTACTCGAGCCATCCGCTGGAGTCCACCACGTTCATGGCCGGTCAGATTCTCTTGGAACGAAGGTGTCGATACCCGCCAAGAAGCCTCTCGATTTGCTGATAGGCTCGACTGGAATGAGCTCGATGCGGCCTTCCGATAGCATGGTCTGCATTCTCTGCCCCGGCAGCAGCCCAAGCCTTTCACGGATCTCTTTGGGTATTACAACTTGGTACTTCGGTGAGATGGTAACCACCGTCATAGCAGCTCCCAAACGTCGATGGTGTTGGCGTATTACGATTATATCATCGATGCTATGGGCGTAGTGTACAATCGCGTCTCCCATGGTGCGCTTGTAGCACCAACGCCAAGATGACCGACTACTTCTTTGGGCGGGTGATGGGATCGTGACTGCTCGCGGGGGTGCACCAGGAGCCACCCTCGCAAGGTGAGGGCAGCCCGGAATCTTCTCGTACCTGCGGCCCATATCCACCTGTGACGCTGGCCGCGTGGACTACCCTGCTCAGTCCTGCACCGAATCCACCATCGCCTTGACGTTTTCGAAATTGGCATCCAGCGGGATGGCGCAACCCTGGGCTAGGATGAAGCCCTCAGGCCCCACTTCCGTGAGCAGGCGGCGGCAGTAGGCCCGGACTTCATCGACGGTGCCCAACGTGAGAAGCGCCGGAGGCACGTCGCCCAGGATGCACATGTGCCCACCTAGGATTTCCTTGGCCCGGAAGATGTCGGTCTTCCCGTCGAGTTCCAGCACGCACCTGGCCTTGGGCAGCTCCTTCAGCCTCTCGATCTCCCGGTCCCAGTTGGCGTCGAAGTGGAGCACCGGGATGCCCCCCTCTTCGGCCACGATCTCCACCAGTTCCTTGAGATAGGGCCAAACGAAGCGGTCCCAGAGACGGGGAGAGAGGAACTCGGGCGCCGTCCGCCAGCCGCCCACCCAGTAGCCAATGGGGCCTACCGCCCGGATCGTCTGCCTGGCCTGTTCCCGTTTCTCCACCATCATCAGGTCCATGACCGCCTGCACCTTGTCCGGGATATGGTAGAGGTCGAGCATGAACTCCTTGACCGAGCGCCCCCCGCACAGGTGCTCGAAGGGATGATCTACGGTCATAGGGGAGAAGACCACGTAGCCCCGCTTCATATACTCCCCGGCCCAGCGCGGACCCTCTTGCTGGAGGGTCTGGCCGACGGCGGCCGCCTCCCCCAAGTACTTGCCGATGTACTCGCCGAACCAGGGCCCCCAGCCCCCTTCGAGGATGCGGTCGTAGTCCTCAGGCATGATGCGCACCTGCTCGTCCAATTGCCACAGGCTGTCTTCGGGCAGGTCCCGGCCCGGGAGTTTGACCGGCGAGAGCCAAAGCATGCCCAGTACCTGGGGCAGGTAGGCGCCGAACTGGATGGAATCCACGTCCCCCAACTTCTCCATAGTCCCGAGCATGGCCCCCGCGGCTACATCGACGTCCTTCACGAAATCAGAGAGCTTGACCCCCATGGTCCGGGCGGCAAAGGCATCCATGACCAGCGAGAGGGGCACGCGATCGGGTGTGCCGAGGGCGACGGCGGTATGCAGGCGTCCGAAGCGTTCCTGAAGCAGTTGCTGCGGATCCTTGTTAGTCATCGGGCCTCCCATCTCCGCCATCTCTACCTCACCCCCAGTACGTTCTTGGCGGCCGCCACTCCGTCTTGGGCGGTCTTGCAGTAGATATCGGCCCCCACGTAGTCGCAGGTGGCCTGGTCCACCGGGCCGCCGCCGATGAGGATGGTCACCTGGTCTCGTAGGCCGGCGGCTTCAAGAGTCTTTATGGTCTCCTTCATCTCGTCAAAGGCGGTGGTAAGAAGACAGCTTAAGCCCACCAGCTCCGGCTGGTGTTCTTTCACAGCCTGGACGAAAGCCTGGGGCTCTACATTGGTGCCCAGATCGATCACCCGAATACCGTTACTGCTCATGACGGTAGCTACGATGTCTTTACCGAAGTCGTGGATGTCGTTTTTCACCGTACCTAGGACCAGGGTGCCGTGGGTGGCCTGGGTCTCGGCCTTCAGGCCCTCTTGTAGGGGAGCGGAGGCGTTCTTGAAGATGTCGGCGGCGTAGATGAGCTCGGAGAGGTAGTACTCGCCTTCTTCGAATCTCTCCCCCACGATACTCATACCGGCCTGGAGCTCCTCGAGGATAGAGAGGGGAGTCTCCCCGGAGGTGAGCTTCGTATCTACCAGGGCGACGGTGGTAGCTTCATCTAAGTCGCCCAGGGCCTGGGCGAGGGGAGATACCGTACCCATCGATGTCCTCCTCGTCGCGATGACGGTCCTCGCCGATGATACACGCCTACTTACCGCAGCTGGTTGAGCTCTTGTTGTCCGTCCCCGGACCATCGAGCGCTACCGGCAGCAGGAGAAGCCCGGGGTCCGGTCGAGCGGGTCCCGGCCAACACGTGCGTCCGACGCGCGCCTCTTTGACAGGAGAGGAGGCCGCGGGCTATAAGATGAGAGGACAGCGCAACCGAGAACGGGATGAAGGGAAGAACCAGGGATGACGGATAACCTCGAGAGCCTGCAGAAGGAGTACCTTTTCCCCTGCGTCGGCACATACTACGAGAAGCCGCTAACGCTCGTCCGCGGCAAGGGCATGTACCTGACCGATTCCCAGGGGGTCGAGTACCTCGACTTCTTCGGCGGCATCCTCACGGTCAGCGTAGGGCACTGCAACGAGGCCGTGAACCGGGCGGTAATCGAGCAGAACGAGACGCTCCAACATACCTCGACGCTCTATATCAACGAGCCCCAGGTCAGACTCGCCCAGAAGATGGCCGAGGTCACACCCGGTGTCCTGAGCAAGAGCTTCTTCACCTCCTCGGGCACCGAGGCCAACGAGACGGCCGTGCTCTTCGCCCGGATGGCGACCGGGCAGTCCGACATCATCGCTCTCCGTCACGCCTATTCGGGACGCAGCGAGGTGGCCCTGGCCATCACCGCGCATGCACCCTGGCGCCCGATGCCCAGCAGCATCCCCTACATCAAGCACGCCCACAATCCCTACTGCTATCGCTGCAGCCTTGGGCTCACCTATCCGAGCTGCGACCTGCGCTGCGCGCGCGACGTGGAGGAGTTGATCCAGACCACTACCTGCGGGCAGATCGCTGCCTTCATGGCGGAGCCCATCCAGGGGGTGGGCGGGTTCATCACCCCGCCCAAAGAGTACTTCCAGGTGGTCCTGGAGATCGTGCGCAAGTACGGCGGGCTCTTCATCTGCGACGAGGTGCAGACCGGATGCGGGCGCACGGGCAAGACGTTCTGCGGCATCGAGCATTGGGGGGTGCAGCCCGACATCATGACCTTCGCCAAGGGCCTGGCCAACGGGCTGCCCATCGGGGCCACCGTCGCCACACCGGCCGTCGCGGACAGCTTCACCGGGCTCTCGATCGCCACCTTCGGCGGCAACCCAGTGAGCTCGCGGGGTGCGCTCGCGACCATCGAGTTCATCGACGATAACCGGCTGGCCGATAACGCCGAGGTCCTAGGGGGACGGCTCCGCGAAGGCCTGGAGGCGCTGAAGGCCAAGTACCCGAGCATCGGTGACGTGCGCGGCATGGGCCTCATGCAAGCCCTCGAGGTGGTCGACCCGACTTCGCGCGACGGCAAGGCGCCCGACGCCAAGAAGGTCCTCCAAGTGTTCGAGGAGACGCGCCGACTGGGGCTGCTCATCGGCAAGGGCGGCCTCTACAGCAATGTCATCCGCGTGACCCCACCGATGATCGTGTCGGCCGGCGAGATAGATCGGGCGCT
>CAZCCL010000080.1:0-11648 GCA_964497095.1 uncultured Gaiellales bacterium
TTCCGCGGCGGCGTAGGCCGCCGCTTGTTGTCGATTGCGCAGACCCATCTTCGTGAGAATGTGCCGGACGTGGATCTTCACCGTGTGCTCGGAGATGAACAACTCCACGGCGATCTCACGATTGGTCGCGCCTCGAGCGAGCGCCCTGAGTATCTCCAACTCGCGAGAGGTCAGCATATCCTGGGGCCGTTCTTGGTCGCTGCCGGGGTTCGTCACGGCCGCCACCATCTCGTGAGAGACCAGCACGTCACCCTGGGCCAGCATCCGCAGCGCGTCCAGGAATTCAGCAGCCTCGAGGTTGACTGAGAGGCAGCCTGCGGCGCCGGCGGCCAGGGTGAGGGAGAGATCGTCCACGGTGTCCGGCCGGGTCATGATGACAATCGTGGCGGGCGTGCCGGCAGTGGCCAGCCGCTCGACTAAGGAGGTGTTCACGCCGGGCGTCTCCCACTCGAGCAAGATGATCTGAGGCTCGAGGTCGCTGAGTTGCTCCAGAAGGCTCTCGCCGTCGTCCCCTTGATGAACGACGCGAAAATCACCGGCTTCAACGACCCGACACACACCCTCGCGCAGGAGTGCGTGGTGGTGGACGACAGCGACCCGCTTCTTCGAAGTGCGGTCTCTTCCTGCGCGTCGGTCCATGAGCGTTCGTTCCCCCGTGTACCCGTCGCCGGCATCGCGGGATTGGGTCCGATCCACTATCGCAGTCTCAGTCTACCCGATTGTCCGTGTCGGGACCTGCGGGCATAGCTCGTTCGAGCTACCAACCGTGTTCATATGAGCGATGTGTGCTTCTCCGCGGGTTGGCATAATGCGCTGCTCGAAAAGGACTGGGTCAGACTGCGAACGAAGGGACAAAGAGGATGGGAGACGTGGCTATCTTGCTCGAGAGTTTCCTGAACATGGATGTAGAGACCTGGGCCATGAGGTCCGGCCGGATCGTACTCATTCTGGTCGCCGCCATCGTCGTCGCTTGGATTCTGCGGAGACTCATCAGGCGGTCGGTCACCAAGTGGGCTGAACGGCAGGAGGCTCGGCGAGACCGAAAGCAGACGGCGTCAGACGAGCAGTGCGGGTCGTTTGGGGCGCGTATCGGTTTGGCACTTCCAGGTTGGGAGAGGCAGGAACGCGCGGCTCAGCGCGCCAGGACCCTGGGAACGACCCTTGCCAGTCTGGCGAGCGTCGTCATCTACGTGGTGGCTGTGATGTTGGTCCTGGGGGAGTTGGACGTCAATCTCGGGCCGATACTGGCCGGGGCCGGTGTGGCCGGAATCGCCCTCGGATTCGGGGCCCAAAGCCTGGTGCGGGACTTCCTCGCCGGGATCTTCATCGTTTTCGAGGACCAGTACGGGGTCGGCGACATCGTCGATGCTGGAGAGGCGACGGGGGTAGTCGAGGAAGTCACGCTCAGGACCACCACCTTGAGAGGGCTGGATGGAACCGTCTGGCATGTGCCGAACGGAGAGATCAGGCGCTCCGGCAACAAGTCTCAGTACTGGGCTCGGGTCATCCTGGACGTACCTGTGGCCTACGGGGCCGATGTCAAGGCGGCCTCGACGCTGATCAAGCGGGTCGCCGACGATGTGTGGCGCCGCCACGAGGGCAGCGAGGTCCTGGAAGAGCCTGAACTCTGGGGGGTCGAAGACTTCGGGCCGGATTCTATCGCTCTGCGCCTCGCAGTGAAGACATCCCCAGGATCTCAGTGGGCGGTGGCACGGGAACTGAGGGCATACGTGAAGGACGCCATGGACGAGGCCGGGCTCGAGATCCCGTTCCCACAGCGCACGGTCTGGCTGCGCCACGAAGACGAGAAAGATATGATCGACGCTGCTCCTTCGGCAAGAGACCCGGTGAGCTAGGGCCGTTTCTCCGAAAGCGCCTCTTTGAGGCTGATGATGGTGGCCTCTGCCGAAGGGTCCACGAAGGCTACATCCTCGCCCGCCACAAAACTGGGAGTGTAGGGGAGGAAGTTCTGGTCCGCCCTTTCCGAAAGCAGGAATCCTTCCACAGCTCCTGTTGCAGGGTCGAAGAGAACGTCCTCGACCTCGCCCAGGTCGAGCCCCTTGGTGGTGTGGATGCGGACTCCCCTTAGGACGTAGCCCCGCTCGAGCACTTCCTTCATCTCCGGGACTTCCGAGGCCTTCTTGATGCCGTCCTCGGTATCGATGATAAGGGCGTCCAGCCCCAACACCCGGACCGAAGTCCAAGGGACCACCTGGGCTTCCTTGAACCACCCGGCTTCGTCGATGAGCACGCCCAGCACGGCCCGACCCTGGCGATCGATCACAAGATCTTGGGTCTTTCCCACTGTCTTACCCGAGTCTTGGGTGATGACGGTGAGACCTATCGCGTCCCTGCCCCTGCGCAAAGCCACCTCCCCTGGAACGAGCGCTCAGAGCACCCCGGTAGCCCACAGGACGATGAGCACGACGATCACGATGACCACGACAGCCCAACCGATAATGGACCACTGCGGCCTTTCTTTGCCGAAAGCCCTGGGCATGATACCCCTCGATCCATCGCGGAACCGCTTCCCGGAGCCTCCGCTGCACGAGCCGGGGGCTCATCGTCATGATACAACAGGAATCCGGGGTCAGGGAGCCGTTTGCGTCGGAGAATGGGTCGTGTGGCTACCGCTCCCGGTGCCGGTGGTGCTGACCGTGGGAACGCTCCCGCCTTCAGCGTCTTGAGGAGCGGTACCGTCGGCGGTTCCCCCAGGGTCGACCGCATCGGTCGGTCCGGTCGCGGTGGTCGAACTCGAGTCCGTGCCGGGAGCGCTCTCGTCTGTTGTGGAGGTCGTCGAGGCAGTCGACGTGGTCGTCGTGGGATCAGTCTCAAAACCGGATGCGTCGGGCGCGGCGGAGACCGTGGACAGCTGAACCACTGAAGCCGCCTCACGCTCGATGACTCTCTCGCGGACGATCACCCGGTCGGTAGAAGAGCCTAGGAACATCGAGTAGATCCCGATCCCCAGGGCCACGCAGGCCAACCCGATGGACAGCCAGCGAGTCCATGCCGGGATCGAGGGCTCTCTCCGGGGCGGACCGGAGATGCCGACGGGGTCCGGGGTGGATGGCTGCTCTTCCTCCGTGGCAGCTTGCTGCTCTCCTGGGCGCTTGCGGATCGCCGCGATCGTCCGGTCGATGCCCCTGTTCGACCAGTGGGAGACCACGGTGTGGACGAAAGGGAAGAGGGCGGCACCGGCCAGGGTGCCGAACAGCCCCCATGGTTTGAGGGTCAAGAAGGCCGCTATCGAGGCGACCACGGCTGATAGAAGTGCGGCGAACCGGGGGCGGCTCATGAGATATCGGCTCTCGTCTTCATCACGAGGGTCTGACCGCCTCGGGTAGAACCTGGTTCCCGGGTGCGCCGCCCCTAGGTATCGCATCCCTGGATCTCGCACCTCCCGGTCCATCGCCGAGTCGGAGCGACATTGGTAAGCTGAGGCAATGGAGACCCGCACCCCGTCTGGTCCCACTCTCGGGCGTCGCGCCCGCCGTATCGGGCTGATCGCGGCCGGGTCGCTGTTCCTGGCTTTGGGAATGGTGGGCGTCCTGATCCCGGTTCTCCCCACCACGCCGTTCTTGCTGCTGGCGGCGATCTGCTACGGGCGGAGCTCCGAACGCAGCTACCGTTGGTTGGTGACCAACCGCCTCTTCGGGCGATACCTCGACGACTACCTGCACGGCCGGGGGATCTCGTGGAGGGTCAAGGTCCCGGCTCTGATCCTACTCTGGGGAGTGATCACGCTGAGCGCCATCTTGTTCGTGCCGCAGTGGTGGGTGCGAGCCGTCATGTTCGCGGTGGCTGTGGGAGTGACCGTGCACATCCTCATGCTGAAGGGGCGAAGCGACCGGCGTACCCTTGACTCTTAAGGCTCATCCAACCCGCGGGCCGAGCCCGGGAGCCCGTCGAGGCCTGCGGTCTTCTGCCTCCCTACGCTGTGTCCTCGGCGGCCGACTGGTTCTCAGCCGGCAGGGGGCCGAGCCTGAAACGCCAGCGGCAGTCCAATCCGGCCGGCCGTTCCTCGGGAGGGGCGAACTCACAGTCTACTTGGATCCGGGGGTCGACCTCGGCCGCTATGCCCAGGAATTCCTGGCGGTGCATTTCGGCGCAGATATACTCTTCGAGCCCCCGGCGGCGCCGGGCCTCTTGGGTCGCGCAGCAGGGCACCGTCAGCACGACCTCTTCGGGGGACTCCTCTATCTGGTACCCGATCAACAAGGTCCAGGGATACAGGGGCAAGACTTTGACGAACCCCTCGAGACCCTGTTCGGTGATGGTGAAGCGGGTGATCAGGTCACGGGCGGCCAGACCGGACACCCGGGCCCACACGCGCTCGTTCAAGTGCTCGGCGATAGCCTGGCCGTGCTCTTCGGCCACGTACAGGAACCAGAAGCTGTCCATCACCCGATAGTGCCAGAGGATGAAGGCGAGATAGCTTCGCAACTCGGCGGCGTCCATCGTCTCGAAGCGGGAGAGGTCCATATGGCTCAGCATAGCGAAAAGAGCGGACGAGAGTCGCGGCCGTCGAGTATCCTGGGCGGGTCGTGAAAGAGAAAGCGCGCATAGAGAGAACGCTGAGCCGGTCGATCAGCCTGGCCACCTATGCCGTCGCTCTGGGCATCTCCGCGTTGGTGGTCCAGGCTGTAGACCTGGGCCCCCCGCTTGCCGTCCTCGGCCTCGGTACCCTGACGGCGACGGTGGTGGTCTTCGTCGTCTCGGTAGCCGTCGACAATTCGAGCGTCTATGATCCCTACTGGAGTCTGCAGCCTTTGGCGATAGCCCTGTACTATCTGGTAGCGGGCCGGGATCAGTTGAGCGCGCGACAGCTCATCGTGACCGTGCTCGTGTTCCTCTATTCGGTCCGGCTGACCAGCAACTTCTACCGCGATTGGCCCGGGCTGTCCAAGGAGGATTTCCGCTACCGGGCTTTTCGCGTCAGCGCCGGCCGAGCATATTGGCCGGTGAGCTTCGTGGGCATACACCTTGTCCCCACCATCATCGTGTACCTAGGTTGCCTTCCGCTGTACGCGGTCTCGAGGCCGGATGGGGCAGGCCTGGGTTGGCTGGATGCTGTGGCGATCATGGTGCTGATGGGGGCGATAGTCGTTGCCTTCGTCGCCGATGAACAACTGCGTGTCTTCAGGCGGGACCCGCTTAACCAGGGGCGTTGCATCGCGAGCGGCCTTTGGGCCTACAGCCGCCATCCGAACTACCTGGGGGAGATAGCCACCTGGTGGGGACTGTGGCTGTTCGCGCTTGCGGCCGGTCTTCGCTGGTGGTGGACCGTGGTCGGAGCGGTGTCCGTAACGTTGCTCTTCGTGTTCGTGAGCGTGCCCATGATGGAGAGACGGGCCTTGGCCACTCGGGAAGGCTATGGCGAGTACAGGGAACGGACGCCGATGCTGATCCCCGGGCCCCGCCGGATCGCGGTCGCCGACGTCGACAGCCCGGGGGGCTAGGCGCCCGCCGCCGGATCGGCCGCGATCCCGCGGATCCGACGCGTGCGGCCGAGAACTCTCCGGTCGGTCCGCGGTCCGACGCGCCCGGCCTGGGGCTCCTTCGTCATTCTTCCCAGTCTTCGCCGACCTCGAGCCTGGTCGCCACCAGGGCCCGGTTGACGTCTCTGATGAAGTAGACCATGGAGGCGATGAGGGAGGCCATGCTCAGGATGAAAAGCGCCGCAACCAACCAGGGGACGTCCACGTTGAACAGCGCAGTGACGAAGAGGCATATGATGAGGATGGCGGCGAAGAGCACGCAGAAAGCCGCCAGCGCGATAGCCCGGCGTATGAGCTCCGCCCGGTGTTTCAAGATGCGTAGCTGCGCTCGGATGGGCGGCTTGGCCTCATCGGGGACCTCTCTCACCTGATGAGCCAGGATGCGAGAGCGGTCGACCACTCGGCCCAGCCGGTTGGTCATGGTCAGCAGGAGCAGACCTACACCCGATATCATGACCACCGGGCCGATGGCCGTCTGCAGCACGGGAACCAGTTCGGCGGTCTCTGTCGCCAGCACGAAAGGCCCCTCCTTGTGCACGGTCTGGCAAGAGCGGGGGCATTGTAGCAGACCGCTTGCGGGTAGAATCGGCTGGGAATGAGAACCATCGCGAACAACCTCGCCGTCGAGTACGACCTAAGCGGTCCCCCGCCGGACCCTGCACTTTCGTGGAGATGGTGGAAGACGTCCGCGCTCTCCTGGACGCTGCAGGCATCGAGCGCACTCATTTGGTCGGGCTCTCCCTGGGTGGGATGATCGGGCGGTGGTTCGCTCTCGCCTACCCCGAGCGTCTGTTCAGCCTGGCGCTCTGTGACACGTCGGCTCGAACGGCGCCTAATAACTCGTTTCAGAATGACATGGCGGCCACCGAGGCCGCGCTTGGCGGCCGGACGCTTCGTCCTTTCGTCGCGTCCGTAGCTCCGCTACGCCCGCTTCTTGCGTCCTTGCCTCTGGCGTGCCAATCTCACCCTGCTGGCGAAAGGTCATTCTGAAACGAGTTCTGAGGCCGAGGGCATGTGGGACGAGCGGATCGCCGTCGCGGCTGAGGAGGGGATGGCACCCCACGTGCAGGCCACGATCGAGCGCTGGTTCACGCCGGCCTTTGTCGAGGTACACCCCGAGGTGGTGGAGCCCGTGCGGACCATGATCCGCGCCACCGATCCTCGCGGCTACATCGGCTGCGCGCAGGCCGTGAAGACACACGATGCCCTGGATAGACTGCGGGAGGTCTCGATGCCCACCCTTGTGGTCGTGGGCGAAGACGACCCGGGTGCGCCGGTCGGCGCGGCAGAGTCCATACACCGGCAGATCCGCGGGTCCGAGCTGGTGGTACTGAGATCGGCCCCCCATCTTTCCAACTTGGAGCAGGCGGAGGCCTTCAACCGGGCGCTCCTAAGCTTCATAGCCCGGCTGGATGAGACAGGCCCGCCTTCTGTCAACCGGCCAGGTCGATCGCCTGGTCGATGAGCTCGGACGTCTGGGCGGCGCAGAGGGCGCGCACATCGGCGGCGGTGAGAGCGCGCCCGGTGGGCGGCTCGAACGCAGGATGGAGGGCGCGCCAGTACATGGATCGACCCTGGGTCTCGGGATCCCAGGCGCCGTCTAGCTCCGCCTGCCAGGCTTCGCGGGCGGCGGTGAGGCAATCGAGGATGCGGCCGAGCAGGCTGTCGAGGCGTGTCTCCGCGGGATTGGTGACGGGCATGTTCTTGTGCGCAACAACGGCCACCAGAAGGGCGGTGCTGAAGTCCGCGTAGCCGGCCGGGTCGGACGCAGCCTCAAGGGCCTGCTGTGCCTGGACGGCTGCGGCAACGGCCGCACGCCCCGTCTCACCGGGCTTGATGAGGCCGGCTTCCCTCTGGAAGCTCGATATCAGCAGGCCGATGACCGCGAGAGCGACTATCACGGCTGGGATGAGGATCCATGCCCGACGTTTTCGCGCCATACTGATAGGATAGCCGCTGCCATGGACGAATGGGAGTTGGACACCCCCGAGCAAAGGAAAGCGGCGCCCTCCCCATCGGGGTCGCCGGCAGGTCCTCCCGCGACGCGCCCTCAACGGACTCCCCCGACGCCTCCCCGGGAGACAAGCCTCGGACCGAACTCAGAGCAGTCGCCCGCGTCTGCACGACCTGGTACCCCCCCGGAACTCACTGCTCACCCTGAGGGCGGCTATGCGCCCCCCGGGGACGGCCGTCGCCGGGGTAAGCGCTCCCTGGCGCTGCAAGTGACGGCCGCTCTTGTCATCTTGCTGGTGGGAGTCATGATCGGGTTCTTCGTGGCGCGTGGGCAGACCGCCGGCGACGAGGCGCTGCTCGCTGAGACCCGGGATCAGCTCAGCCAACTGCAGAAAGCCCTTGCCCAATCGGAGGACCGCAACTGGGCCTACTATCGGGCGAACCAGGCCTTGAGAGCCGAGCTGGAGGAAGCCACGGCGAACGGCCAGGCCGGTACGACGACCGGCCCCGGTGCCCGCCAGCCCAGCGGCGTGTTCGGGGACGGGGTGTATCTCGTGGGCGAGGACATCGCTCCCGGTGACTACGACGGGGTCGTCGACAGCGGAACCGGCTACTGGGCCCGACTCAAGGCGACCGATGGCTCCACGAGCGCCATCATCGCCAACGGTATCGTCCGCGGGCCTTTCGTCCTCACGATCAACATCGGCGACAAGGCGGTCGAACTGCGCGGCGTGACGATCACCGCCCGCTGACCGTGGTCTGCAGCGCCGCCGGGCCCGCCAGGCGCCGCGTCCGCCAGGCGCCGCGTCCGCCAGGCGCCGCCTCCGTCGGGCGCCGAGCCTACCGGTATCAGTCCGGTGCGGGCTCGGGACGCCCTAGCGTGCCACCCCGACGTGTGGTGAGTAGAACTTGGCCCCCAGACCGGCCAGCATCTCCTTGACCTGGGGACCGGGATCGCCGACTACGACCATCTCCTCGAGCGGTGAGATCTCCAGCATGTCGTGGAGCTTGGAACCCAGGCCCTGAAAATGGAGCAGGAACGCTTCCGCATTACCGTACGACTCGATCAGGTAGCAACTGGCGCCATCCTCGGAGATGAACCACTCGTATCCGAGCGTGGTCGGCTCGTTCGCTTCGACTCCCGCGGTCAATCCCTCCGTCATCTTCTTGAATTCTTCGAGCTTCCCGGGGTTGATGCCCTGCCGCACGATCATGCGGAACGGTCCGTCGGCCATGAAAGGCTCCTTTCCATGAGGTTGCACATGCGGGTGATGTTAGCAGGCCGACCGGGGAACGCGTCTCACACACGCGCTCCGTCAGGGGTAGACTTGGCCACAGCCGGGCATAATAGGCAGGCACACCAGCCGATGCGCACAGGGAGGGCAGCGTGGCGGACAAGATAGACATCGCGATCGTGGGGGGCGGACCTGCCGGGCTCACGGCGGCCATCTACGGCGCGAGAGGCCGGGCCCGGACGGTGGTCTTCGAGACCGGTCTCACTGGAGGACAGATCACTTCGGCTTCCTGGGTGGAGAACTACCCGGGCTTCCCCGACGGCATCACCGGCTACGACCTGGCCGAGCTAATGCTGAAACAGGCGCAGATCGCAGGCGCCGAGTTCCGGACTCTCTCCCCGGTGGAGGCGATCCGTCCCGACGGATGTGATTTCGTCCTCACGGTCGACGGTGAGGAGGTCGAGGCCTGCACGGTCATATTGGCCACCGGAGCCATTCCCAGGAAGCTGGGAATCCCGGGAGAGGCGGAGTTCACCGGCCGCGGGGTGTCCTGGTGTGCGACCTGCGACGGACCTTTGTACCGCGACAAAGTGGTGGCGGTCGTCGGTGGCGGAGACTCGGCTACCCAAGAGGCGCTCTATCTCGCCAAGCTTGCCAGCGAGGTCCACCTTATCCATCGACGGGACGCCTTCCGCGCTACGCCCTGTCTCGCCGAGCAGTGCTTCTTCGATCCGAAGATCATCATGCACCTCTCGTTCGCGATCGAAGAGATCCTTGGCGAGGAGGGGAAGCTCACGGGCGTTCGCCTGCGCTCCAAGGGAGACGGCCGCGAGGAGATCCTGCCTGTGGACGGAGTGTTCGAGTTCGTAGGGATCGACGCGCAGAGCGCGCTGGTCGCCGAGCTTTGTGAGCTCGACGCGCTGGGCTTCGTCAGGGTCGACCACAACGGTCTGAGCTCTCATACTGGTCTCTATGCTGCGGGCGACGTGTCCGACACCGCTTTGAAGCAGGTGGTGACCGCCTGCTCTCGGGGCGCAACGTGCGTCCACCATGCCCTCAACTATCTCGAGACGAGGGTGTGCTAGCCCCGTACGGAAGCCGTCACGCGGCTCGATAGACCGTTATGTTGACCGATATGGTGACGGTCACTCTCTCGGCCAGTAGGGCTGCTCTCCGGGCGATCTCTTCGGCCTGAACGTGAAAGGCGCTGGGTCCCATCTCGACCAGTACCGCGATCTCGGCGGGAGTGAGCACCAAGAACTCGTCGCGACACACGGACCCCGCGGGGACGAAGTCCTCGGCAAGCTTGGCCTCGAGGCGCTCGTGCTTGCGCTCGTCCACTTCCAGCAGACCGAGGGCAGGGACCAGCTCACACAGGTGGCGCTCGCCGGGAGTGACCACGACGAGCCGGCCCTCTGGTTCGAGGAGTCGCCGGAACTCAGAGGGGTTGCGTGGCGCGAAGATGTCGAGGATGAGGGCCGCGCAGTGATCGCGCACCGGAAGTCTCTGCCAGGTATCGCAAGCTACTGCGCCCAATCGGTCATGGGCGCGGGCCGCGCGCCGCAGGGCGAACTTGGAGACATCGAGGGCCAGCCCCACGCGATCGGGCAGGCGGTCGAGCACTCCGGCAAGGTAGTAGCCGGTCCCTGCACCCACCTCGACGACGCAGCCTGGAGCGGGGCCCTGGTCTGAGGGCCCTTTGGGGAGGGCGCGCGCCGCCGTCTCGATTATGGCATCCCGGAGTCCGGCGAAGTGGCCTCCTTCCAAGAAGGCCTGGCGGGCCCGTACCATGGAGGCGGTGTCCCCGGTTCGCGGGCGGCGGCCCCCGGGTAGCAGGTTCACGTATCCGTGGCGGGCTACGTCGAACGAGTGGCCTGCGCTGCATCGCAGCGTGGGGCCGGCCGAGGACAGGCCACCCTCGCAGTGGGGACAGATGAGCAGTTCGACTACCTCATCACGCACGGTCAAACCTCAGAAGCCACGTGAGAGTGGATTGACGCGAACGTTCACGCCCGCACCCGCAACCGCCTCGGTATGACTTCGACGCGGAGCGGGAGCGAGCCGAGTGCTTCCCCATCGACGTCGAGGAGGAAGCGGCGCTCGGCCGCTTCCTCCTCCAGGCGTAGCTCCAAACCTTCGCAGGGGAAGTGGTGCACGGTGGGCTCTTCCAGGTGGCGTCCGCTGTAGACGCCTCGGACTCGGTCGGCCAAATAGGGCTTACTGCGCGCTGTCACGGTCACCACTTCCAGGCGTCCATCGTCAGGAGAGGCCATCGGGGCGACGTCCATGCCGCCGCCGAACCATCGGCCGTTGCAGATCGCCACCAGATAAGCGGGGATGAGCTCCTCTCGCGTCTGCCCCTCCCACCTGATCTGCGCCCGCAGTGGCTGTTCCTTGCTCACGATCACGGCTCCCAACGCGGCCAGATAGTAACCGATGCGTCCTCCAAGGAAGGTGGGCATCCGATCGATGTAGCGGTCGACCAGGCCGCCCAGGCCGGCCGACAAGACGTTGACGAAATACTGCTCGACCGGTCTGCCATCCAAAGCCAGGAATGATGCTCGACCCACATCCACCATACGCTCGCGTCCCGAGGTCAGCGCCTTCAGACAGTGGTCCACACCGGCCTCGATCCCCAGGCTGCGGCGGAAATCGCCGCCCGTGCCTACGTTGATGAGGCCGACCGCCGGACCGTCGGTTGATTCGGTCGACACTGCCCCCACGATCGCCGCCTGGTCGGCGACGGGGTCGGTGGCGGTGGCGGAGGTGGCGGAGGTGGCGGCGATTACCGCGGTCTGGTCACCCCGCGCGCCTTCGTCAACAGGCGACCGATCCGCCAAGGACAGCACCCCATTGGCGACCTCGCTGAAGGTACCGTCGCCCCCTACCGCTACGATAAGCGGGTAGCCCTCGTAAGCGGCCTCCTGGGCCAGCTCGCGCGCGTGTCCTCGGCGGGAGG
>CAZCCL010000080.1:11658-11936 GCA_964497095.1 uncultured Gaiellales bacterium
CAGACCGAGGGGCACGTCGCCGAGCACCTCTCCGACTCTCGCCAGGATCCGGGGGAGGCTACGCGCCGTGCTGCGCGCCCCACAAGCCGGATTGACTATCAGAAGCGGCGGGAGCATGCTCCTAGGCTATCAGGTCGCCGGGACGGCTCGCAGGGGGCAGGGGTCTCCTGGAGATTTTCTGGGACGAGAGGTTCTGGCAGAATGATCCGGCAGGCCGAAGGAGGTGAGCACCGATGGGGACCCTTGATCAGGCTGGACTCGCCGCCCGCGCGCCGCTC
>CAZCCL010000081.1:0-11793 GCA_964497095.1 uncultured Gaiellales bacterium
TCTACAGTCTGACCTACATCTTCACACTGAGCCCAGGCAGTGCCCAGCTCTCGATCGCAGCCCTCCTGGGTGGTGAGCCCCTGTGGCTGTCGAGAACAGGAACGGCCCAAGGGATCCAAAGGAAGATCCGGCAGATTCATGAATAGGCGACTGCTGACATATGTGAACGGGTGATTGGATTGCGAATGAATGTCCCTGCGCTGATTGGCGTTGTGCTAATGATCGCCGTTATCGTTAGTGTGGATCTACTGTTCCTTAGGAATCACTTCTGGATACGGCTGATAGTGAATATCGGCATTGTCTTGGTGTTTATAGCGTTGTATTTCGCAGTCCTAAGGAAGCCGTGAGCTAAGCGCCGCGGCGTCAGTTGGTTGCCCAGCACCCACATCCTGTCAGGCGCACCTAGAGAGAAAGCCCCGCATAGGCGGGGCTTTCTGGTTGGTCATGTCGCCGGCGAGCCTGCCGGCTCACTCCGGGTCCTTCAAGCCGGTGGCGCTATCCAGAAACGGTGGCCGGTCTTGCCGCCAGCGTCACCTGGAAGGTCAGGCTCTGACCATCGCGGTCGATGAGCACCGAGACACTGTCTCCTGCGTTCTTCGTCGCCACAAGGTTGACGACGTCTTCTTGCGTGGCCACCGACGTCCCGTCGATGTTGGTGATGATGTCACCTTGCCGGATGCCTGCCTGGAGAGCCGGTCCGGTGCGATCGATGGAAGTAACCAGAGCCCCGCTCGCGCCGGAGAGACCATATTGCTGTTGTAGCGCCGGGGTAACGGTCGCTACCCCTACCCCGAGGTAGCCTTGCTGACTGGACGGGGCCTGCGGGTTAGACGGGGCCTGCGGGCTGGGCTGGCCGCCCGATGGGGATTGTCCTTCGGGATAGCACTGCCGTTGCCGCTGACCGGGACCCTGCTGGTCGTTCCCGCCTTGCTGGAAGCCCCGCTCACGCAGGTTCATCTGCTGGCTGATCTCTTTCGCCCTGGTGGCGTCGCCATGATCTTCACGCGTGGATGTGAACCAGCCGATCGTGAAGAAAGCACCGGCCACCACGACTATCACCGCTGCGGCAACGCCATAGCGCCAGCCCCTGCTGAACCAGCCGGCGGTACGCTGACTGTTCCCGGTCGGGGGTACCTCGGCCGGCTGAGGGGTCTGCGCGGGCGTCTCCGTCGCCGCGGCAGTGGTGGTATCGTCTGTATCGCTCAACATCTCCTCCTACTCTTGCTCGATTCTTCTCAGCATCACAGATGCTGCGAGTCACTACTTCTCCTAGTCAAGGCAGGATAGGCCTCCACAGGTAAAGCCGCCGTAAGGCCTGCTTCACTACATGGCCGTCCCCTTGAGGGCTCTCGCGTCGTGACTGATCAGTAGAAGGTCTCGATCATTCACCGGACCCCGTCGAGCCCCTCGATGGGCGTGGCCCCGTTGTCGCTCACCGCGACGGTCGCTCTGATCAGACACTCCCGGGAACTCTCTCAGCCCTGCACCAAACGAGTTTCGGGCGACTTAAACACCGTAGGGCTATGCCCGTGCGGGTTCGAATTCTCCCCCGGGCTCAAGTGCGGGGAGAGGAGCATCTTCTTCCTCAGCCGCTTTGTGGTCCCTTATTGGGGTTCTGCCCATAAGCTTGCCCACGGTTTGCCCACGAAAGAGTGTGCGGTCCCGGTGTGCGGTCCCGGCACATACTTGGCACGTTGGCTTCGGTAGGTGCGTGACACTTTCGGGACGCGGTTCCGGTACCTGGGCGACACCGGCTCCAGTGCCCGCTTGATGCCCCGGGGCTCTCTATTTGAGGACCTAAACTCCGTGGCCGGTTTCTGCTTTGGCCTCTACTCATCGACCGGCGGCGGTGTCTCGGGTTCGCGGACGGCCACTTCCTCTATCAGATCTTCATATCTCGCGATTCGGGCATCTATGTCCACTTCTCTGCTCATGGCTGCCAGAGCGGCCAGCCAAAGCCAGAGGTGAAGTCTCACGGCGTCAGCCTTGGTGAATCGCTTGTCCCAAGACGCCCTCATGCTTGCAGCGTGGTGGGCTCCGAGCAGGCTGTAGCAAAGAAGGTCGAGGGATATGGGCGGAGGGGGAGACCCCAGTTGTCTTGCACTCTCGAACTCCCCGGCGATTGTGGTAACGACTTCCTCCCAGGCCTGCTCCGAGAGTCTGTGCCGTTCGGCTTCGGCCAGTGAAGCCTCGCAGTTGATCTGCTCCATTACCTGAGAGCCAAACTGGGTGGCTCGGTGGTCGGCCAAGAGGCGCCACAGCAGCCTCTCACCTGGATCGTCCGACTCCTTCACTTTGGGTTCGACAAAGGCAAGGTTCCAGGTGAGGAACGTCCGGAATGACTCCACGAACAACTGTAGCTTGCTGGGGAAGTGGCTGTAGAAGGTCTGCGAGGTGATCCCCAGCTTGCGGATGATCGTGGCGACATGGGTCTCCTTGTACCCCTTGGCCGCAAACTCCTCGGTGGCCACCCGTAGGATGGCGCGGTGGATCCGCTCGCTTTCCTGGGCGGCAAGATCCACGTCGTTTGCGCTCGCCTCGGCCAACTCCGTCCTCAGTTCCAGCTTGATCTCTGCCAATGAGCGGCCGGTCTTCTTCAGCTCTGCAATCCGCTTCAGCAGCCGTGCGTGGTCTCGCGTGTAAAGAGCCCGGCTGACTGCGGTCTTTTGGGGCCGGGGGAGCAGCCCTTCGCGAACATAGAAGTGGATGGTGCTCCGAGGGACACCTGACTCCCTCTCGAGGGCAGATATTGTCAGCGCTTCGGAGATGTGTCGGCTCCTTCTTTTTGCCCCGGTGCTGTCCCGGCGGCCTTCGTCACCATAATTGGCAGAGGGCCGGCCTGATTGGCCAATCTTCCGGTAGGGCCGCCGCCGATACAGTGATGCTTCACAACTTAGCACAGCAACAAGAGTCGTTGACAGATGGGGGCCTGTCCTATAGGATGGCGCCTATGCTCCCGGGGTCCCGGCCGGGACCTAGAGGCATCCGGGAGGGGGGAGTCATTGGCGAAGTGGATTCAACTACTGGTGACCGGCGTCACCCTGGGTAGCATCTACTCGCTGATAGCTCTCGGCTACGTGACGATCTATCGGACCTCTCGCATCGTGAACATGGCGCAGGGCGCCTTCGTCATGTTCGGCGCTTTCTTCACCTACTCGTTTTTGAGCGAGATCGGCCTGCCCTACTGGCTCTCCGCGGTCCTTGCCATCGTCGCGGTGGTGATGATTGCGATAGTGATGTACCTGCTCGTGCTCCGGCCTCTGGTCAAGATCTCCCTGGTATCCATCATCCTCGCCACCATGGCCCTCAGCATCCTTTTCGAGAACTTCGCGCTTCTGCGCTGGGGTGGATACGGGAAAAGCGTTCCGGCCTTCACGGGCGATAAGGCGTTGTTCGTCGGAAAGGTGGCCGTGTTTCCTCAGAGTCTCTGGGTGATCGGTCTGATGATACTCGTGCTCATCGGCCTGTATCTTCTGAACAGCCGCACCCGCGTCGGCAAGCAGATGACTGCCACCTCCAATGATCCTGAAGCAGCGAGTCTCTCTGGGGTCAGTATCGGGCGGATGATTCTCCTGGCGTTCGGCATATCAGCGGCCATCGGGGCCCTTGGCGGCATCGCCATTACTCCTATCAGTTCGACCAACTACTTGTCCGGAGGCATCTACGCGCTCAGCGGGTTTGTGGCGGCCATCCTGGGCGGTTGGGGATCGAGTTCCGGGGCGGTCGTAGGCGGTCTCGCGCTGGGCATCATCCAGTCGCTCGTCACCGGGTTTCTCCCGGCCGGGTACCAGGACGCGATCGCCTACGCCATCCTTATCCTGGTCCTCTATTTCAGGCCCACCGGGCTCCTTGGTATACCTTCGGGCGAAGGTGAGGCGTGATGGAGGATCTGCAGGTCGCGGGGAGCTCCCCCGGCCGCTACTCGTGGAACAGGAGCAAAGGGCTGGTCTTCAAAACCCTTCTCGTCGTCATTCTGCTGGTCTGGCCGATCCTCTATCAAAGCGGCTACGCCATGAGAATCATGACCACGGGCGGTTTGTGGGCGATCATCACCGTCGCGGTGGTCATTATCCTGGGACAGGCCGGGCAACTCTCCTTCGGACACTCGGCATTCTATGGGATGGGCGCCTACACGGCTGCGCTGCTCTCCATGAAGCTTTCAGTTCCCACGTTCCCGGCTATGATCGTCGGGGCGCTGGTCCCAGGTGTGATCGCCCTAATCGTAGGCCGGCCGGTACTCAAGCTGCGTTATTTCTACCTGGCGTTGGCCACCATCGGGCTGGGGCAGATCTTCTTGGTCCTGGTCACCCAGTTCCGTACTGTCACCGGCTCCACCACGGGTCTCGCTCCGATCCCGACCCTCAACATCTTCGGGTTCGACTTCAACACCAACCTGCGCCAGTACTACCTCATCTGGGTCGTGGCCGTAGTCGTCGTGCTGTTCGTCGACCGTGCTCTCAAGTATCGCGTGGGGAGAGCGCTCCGCGGATTGGCAACCAGTGAGATCGCCTCTTCGACTCTCGGTGTGCGGACGGCCAACTGGAAACTGCTCGCGTTTGTGACGAGTGCGGTCATCTGCGGGTTGGCCGGCGGGCTCTATGCGTTCGTCACCATGGCCGTCACTCCAAGTTCCTTCACCTTCACAGCCGCCATCCTTCCCATTGTCATGATGTTGATCGGGGGAGGATCGGCATGGGGCGCGGTCATCGGTGCGGTCTTGATGACTTGGGTCATCAACGGGTTCACGAGCGTTCAGGAGTACAGCGGGATCATCTATTCGGTCATCATGATCCTGCTCCTGATCTTCTTACCGGCTGGACTGGCGCTACAGCCCGGCCAGCGAGCCCGCCTGAAGGCATTCGTCCTTCGGGAGAAGCTTCGTGAGCCTGCCCAGTGTCTGGTGGCCGCCGAGGAGGACCGGCCTGTGGGTCAGTGCGAGACCTCAGTCGGGCTTCCTCTTGCCGTCTCGCCGGATATTGGCCCTGAGACCTCCACCGGGGAAAGCGCCGCGACTGGGCAAGGGTCCGAGGCTTCCGCTGGGCGCCGGGCGATGGAGAGCGCGGGCGGCCCGCTTCTTGAGGTGGAGGACCTCTCCGTCCATTTCGGCGGGCTCAAAGCTGTCGAAAAGGTGTCCCTCCAGGTGGGTGAGGGCGACATCGTGGCGCTTATCGGCCCCAACGGGGCGGGCAAGACGACACTCTTCAACGCTGTGACTCGCCTGCAGAAGCTCTCCGGCGGCACGGTCCGCTTCGACGGAAAGGACGTCACCAAGACGTCCCCGGCCGACACCGCTCGCCTCGGCATGGCGCGTACTTTTCAGAACCTACGTATCTATGTCAACATGACGGTGCTGGAGAACGTCCTGGTGGGCTGCCACCGGCATGAGCGATCCGGCCTCTGGGCCGGGGGCTTGGGGCTTCCTCGTCAGCGCCGAGAAGAAAAGAGGTCCCGCGAGCGCGCGGCCCAGGCGCTGGCTGCGGTCGGACTGGAAGAGAAGGCCTATCTCCCTGCCGCCAGTCTCCCTTACGGTTCGCAACGTCTGGTCGAGATTGCACGAGCCCTCGCCTCCGAGCCCCGCCTTCTGCTACTCGACGAGCCTGCAGCCGGAATGAACGTGGCGGAGAGAGCCGACCTCGTCGCACGTATCCGCGACATTCGCGACTCGGGGGTGACCGTGCTGCTGGTCGAACACGACGTCGAGTTGGTGATGGGGATCTCTGAAAAGGTCTACGTCCTCGACTATGGTGCTCTGATCGCCGAAGGGCGGCCCGAGGCGGTCCGGCAGAACCCTGCAGTCATCGAGGCTTACCTGGGAGTCAGACACGCCCGGGCGGCCGACCTGTGCGAGACCCGCGACCTCACCTCGGGCGCGTGTCCGGAGCCCGAGGATCTCCTCACCATCAAGGACCTCAGCACTACTTATGGCTCTATCCAGGCGCTACACGGAGTCTCGTTCGGTGTTCCAAAGGGCGAAGTGGTGGCGGTCCTGGGGGCCAACGGCGCCGGCAAGAGTACTCTGCTCCATACCGTCTCCGGCCTGCTTAGACCTAGAGCCGGCTCGGTCGTCTACGAAGGCGCGGACATCACCCATCTTCCTCCAGCGAAGATTACCGCCCGGGGGCTGTGCCAGGTGCCGGAGGGAAGGCGGCTCTTCCGCGAGCTTTCGGTGCAGGACAACCTGGTGGTGGGCAGTTCGGGTCGCAAGGATTGGCGAGACAGTCTGAACGACGATATCGCTTATGTTTACGAGCTCTTCCCGGTTCTGGCGGAGCGTCGCAGGCAGCCGGCCGGCACGCTATCGGGGGGAGAGCAGCAGATGTTGGCCATCGGCCGGGCGCTTGTCGGCAGGCCGAGATTGCTGCTACTCGACGAGCCGTCGATGGGTCTCGCCCCTCAAGCTGTGGAGCGGATCTTCGAGGCTCTCGCTCAGTTGAACAAACAAGGTCTCACCATGCTGATGGTGGAACAGAGCGCGGAGATGGCGCTCTCCATGGCGCATCGCGCTGTGGTCTTGCAGACCGGTTCTGTGGTCGTGTCCGGTCTCGCGGACACTCTTAAGTCGGATGATCGCGTGCAGGCCAGCTATCTGGGCGTGGCCCGGAGCTGAGGCACGCTTTCAGGCACCTACAGGGTAGGGCAAGCAACGGAGAAACAACGTTCGCAAGGGAGGAAGGGATGAAAAAGCGTCACCTGTTAGCCGGTCTTCTCGTCCTGCTGCTCGCAGTCGCCGTGATGGCGGTCGCCTGCGGTGGAGAAGAGACCACCACCACCACGGCGGCTCCCAGCACGGAGACCACAGCCGCCCCGAGCACGGAGACCACAGCCGCCCCGAGCACGGAGACCACCACGGCCGGGCCGGCCACCGGGGAGCCCATCAAGATCGGTCTCTCCAACAGCCTGACCGGAGCGGCGGCTGCTCCGGGCGCCTCCGTTGAAAAAGGCGTCAACCTGCAGATCGAGACCGTGAACGCCAACGGCGGCGTCAACGGCCGTCCTCTCGAGCTCATCGAGTATGATGACAAGTCGGACGTCCCCACCGCCATCGCCAACCTCAACAAGCTGATCCAAGAAGACCAGGTGTTCGCCACCATCGGGCCATTCGCGCAGTTTATGCAGGAACCAGCCCGCCAGATCGCCGAGCAGACCCAGACGCCGATGGTGGGTGACGGGCCGGCCACCCTCGACCAACTGGCCGGTGTTCAGTATCAGTGGAGCGTTATGACCGCGGCCGGGCCGCCGCCGCAGGCGGACGCGGTCGACAAGGTCATCAAAGCCAGCGGGTGGAAGAACGTACTGGGGTTGGCCGACGTACTCTCTATCGACCAGGAGACCCTGGCCGTGGTCGAGCAGAACGCCCCTGCCAATGGCTACACCTTCACCAAGATGGCCGATACCTTTGGGCTGGACCAGCAGGACTTCCAGCCCATCCTCAACAAGATAATGGAGCAGATCAACAACCTGAACCCGGATGCCATCGTCCTTTACGTCAACCCGCTCGCCTTCCCGCCGCTCTACAGTGGACTGCGGGGGCTCAGTGTCACCATTCCGGTCCTGGCCGGCACTGCCTGCGCTCACCCGGCCATCTTCGCAATGGGCCCGCAGGCAGTTGAGGGAGCCTTCGTGATGGACTCCGGTGGGATTGTGAACCCGCAAGCGCTGCCCGACAGCTGGGCAGTGAAGTCCGTGCAGGTCGACTTCAGTCAGGCATACATGGCCAAGTACAACGAACCCCCGGACTTCTTCGCGGCCGCCGGCGCCGATATGGTGACCGTCATCGTGGCGGCCATGAATGAGGCCGGCGGTGCCGACGACAAAGCCAAGGTGCAGCAGGCCCTCATCAACCTGACGGATCTGCCCACGCTCGAAGGCCTCGTGACTTTCACTCCTGATGCTACCTCGATGGGCATCCACGGCCAGATGGTGGAGTGGCAGGTTAAGAACGGTCAGTTCGAATTGGTGGGCACCATCAACTAGCTGGGCGATTTGGGACCGGCAACTCCGTCTCTCCTCGCGGAAGGGGCTGATCCCAACCGAGTGGCGCTGGGGCCGGTGGCGTTGCCGCCGGCCCCAGCGCCTCGCGGGGCGCCGACTCGATGCTTCACCCACGCGGCGGTGGGCCCGACTGAAGGATCAACAAAGACCAGGGGCGGCCATGACTAAGAAGATAATCGGTCTTTCTTGCGGTCGGAAACACGGCAACAGCGAGCATGTTCTCAGGCCGTCCTCAAAGAAAGCAGGTGCATGAGAGGATGAATATGATTGGTGTGGATCTTGAGGCCTGTAACGGCTGCAAGATCTGTTATAGGGCTTGTTTCGTCGACGTGCTCCGCTGGGACGAGAGCGCAAAGCGGCCGATTGTGGCCTATCCAGAGGATTGCGTTCAGTGCAACCTGTGCGAGCTCAACTGCCCGGTGGACGCGATCAGCGTGGTGGTCGATTGGGACAAGCCGTTCCCGTCGGTCCTCGAGCATGAGTTCCGGTATCCGGCATGAGCGCCTTCGACGAGCTCGGGACGGTTCTCGAGACCGACATCCTCGTGGTTGGCGGCGGGATAGCCGGACTGGCGGCAGCGATCGCGACCAAGGAGAAATCTCCCGCGACCCGCGTGTTGGTGGTCGATAAGAACTTCAGCGGCTGGGCGGGTCAGGCTAACAAGGGAGCAGGGGTCTTCATGTTCCTTGGCCCGGACGATCCGGTCGACCGGTTTCTCGATTACCACACCCAGAACATAGGGATGTTCCTGGAAGACCAGGAACTCCTCCGCACGTTCGTGTCCGAATCCCTGGCTACCATCGAGAAGCTCGACTCCTGGTGCCACACATTCTGCCGCAACGCCGACGGTAGTCTGGCCGCCGATACCTTCAAGCCCGGCCTACCCTGGAGACTCACCGCGGCCGAGCTCGACACCCAGATGAGAGTCCAGCGTTACGCCAAAAGGCTCGGCGTCCAGTTCCTCGACAAGACCATGGTGGCCGACGTGCTCAAGGAAGGCGAGCGCGCCGTGGGAGCCATCGGCTTCAGCATGCTCGACGGGTCGTGCCGCCTCTTTCGGTCGAGAGCCGTCATTCTCGCCACCGGTGGCCAGAGCTACCGCATCCTCTCCATGTGGAGCGGAGCCCGGGGAGACGGGATAGCCGCGGCCTACCGAGCCGGAGCCCAGATGCGAAACGCGGAGTTCGGCGCCTTCATGCAGCTTGTGAACAAACGCAGCAAAGAGCCCATCCTGGGTGCCGAGGATGCGCTCTACAACAGCAAGGGCGAGTTTCTGTCCACTTGGCGGCGGGGGTTCGAGCCCGATGTAGACCCCATGGCCGGCGCCGTATGGTACCGGGAGATGCTGGCGGGCAATGGTCCGCTGGTGACCCGCAATGACGAGAACTGGCTGCTTCAGCACACCACCAGGCACACGGAGAAGGGCGGCCACGGCGACGATGCACCTGAGCTATGGAACCGCCCGAAGGCCGAGGCGTTCTGGGGGCGGCTCCTCTCCAAAACGGCAGAAGCCGACGGGCGCGGTCCGGTGTCCGAGGTCTTCCCCGGGATGCTGGGCGAGCTCTCGCCGGTACGGGTGGACCACCGTATGGCGACCACGGTGCCTGGTCTCTACGCCGTGGGTAACACAGCGACGAGCGGGTCGGCTATGGCCGGCGCCGTCCCCGCTTCTCCCGGGCGGATCCGCGGCAAGGCCCTCACTTCGTCAACCTGGATGGGTATCCGGGCCGCGGCGGCCATCCTCGACTACGCCGCCAACGTTCCCGTCGGGCGGCCCGACGCCGACCTGGCTGCCGCTCTCAAAGACCAGATCTTCGCCCCGCTACACCGGCACCAGGGCGTTAAGCCTATCGACCTCGTGCGGGAGGTTCAGGCCGCTGTGGCACCGGTCGGCTATTCGATCTACAAGAAGAAAGAGCGGATGGAGGAGGCACTTGACCTGGTCCTACAGGCCGGGGAGCGCATCTCCGACCTCGCGGCCGAAGACCCGCACCACCTAGCCGCGGCTTACGAGGCCCGGGCCATGGTCCTCTGCGCAGAGATGTACTACCGGGCGTCCCTTGCCCGAAAGGAGTCGCGGGGGTGGCACCTGCGCGAGGACTTTCCTGAGCGCGATGACGCCAAGTGGCTCAAGTGGATCCTGCTCGAAGACAGAGATGGAGACATGACCGTCTCTACAGAGGATGTGCCTGTCGAGACTTACCCTTTGCAGCCCTAGTAATTGGAGGAGAGTCATGCCCGCAGAGCGCACCTACTACGACGCGCGATGATCAAGGAGTACGACCTGTCCGTGCCCATGCGGGACGGCGTCACTCTACGCGGGCAACGGGACCCGGGGATGTTCTATCCACTGCTCTTTCCCTTCGAGCGCCCGGGGACGATCGAACGCACGGAGGAGATGCTGAAGAAGATCACGATCCCCTTCGTGACCGGGGCTTTTGAGGGCGCCTACACCTACAAGATGCACTGGCAAGGAGCGCAGCACTTCTTCTCTGGAATCGACGCGCCCCACAAGCACTTGTTCGTCACGCCCCCGGCCCACGCCGAGCGTCCCTTCCACGAGTGGCATGACGAGATCATCCGCTGGTATGACCACTGGCTGAAAGGGATCGACAACGGGGTCGAGAACGACCCGGCCGTCAAGGTCTGGGTCATGGGCGAGAACAGATGGCGTACGTTCGACAGCTGGCCCGTGCCCGAGACCCAGTGGACCAAGTACTACCTCCATAGCTGGGAGAAGCTCGATATCAAGGGTCATTTGCCGGCGACGCAGACGTTCATCAACGAGCCGCCGGATGCGTTCGTGCAGATGCCACCCACACAGACCAACAAGATCGAGCGGCTGCGCTACATGACCGAGCCTCTCGCCGAAGACACCCTGGTGGTCGGCCCCCTCTCCCTCAAGTTCTGGGCTTCGCTGGACGAGGACGACACCAACTGGATAATCATTCTCAAGGACGTAGGCCCGGACGTGTCGGTAAGATCAGCCCGGCCCGGGGAACGCGAGGTGCCCAAGGACCTGCCGGAGCGGGAACTGACCCGTGGCTGGCTGAAGGCGTCGCATCGTGCGCTCGATCCGGAGCGCTCCAAGCCCTGGAAGCCCTGGCACTACCTCAGCCCCGAGACCATCCAGCCGGTGGTACCGGGCGAGGTGAACGAGTACCAGGTGGAGATCCTGTCAACCGCCAATCTCTTCAAGGAGGGCCACCGCATCTGCCTAGAGATGACCAGCCTGGACCTAGCGGAGGGCGTCGCCGGTGAGACCTCGGTGGAGTACATCCCCAACCACGTGTGCTCGAGCAAGACCGTGCTCCACAATGTCTTTCATGACGCGGAGCATCCGTCACATCTGCTCCTACCCGTGGTTCCGTTGAAGTAGGCAGACGGAAAGGTCAACACGGCTGTCCCGATTCGGGTCGGCTAGAGAGGGCTTCTTGCAGTCCCCGCGACTCATCGGGGTCTTCTTTGGTCGATCTCTCGAAGGGTCCTGGGCGGGAGAGTTCACATTCTTGGTCTCTCGTCGGCCAGCGTCGGCCTGGTGCAGGGTACTGCGATATCCGCCGATGTTCGCTCGAGCATCGAAGGGCGGGCAAAGTAGAACCTATCGTGCTCATAACCCGAAGGTCGCACACTACCCTCCTGTCCTCGCCTCCGGCCGCGGCACTCACTGCCACGGCCATGGCAAACAGGTGCTCAAGTGTGGCAAAGTAGTTCTACGCCCGCCTCGCAGAAGGAGGAGGCCGGCAAGGTACCTCCATGCCTGCCAGGGCGCTTCGCCTAGCTGGGTTTGCTGATATCCAT
>CAZCCL010000082.1:0-11705 GCA_964497095.1 uncultured Gaiellales bacterium
GATCGTTATGTTGGACGATGCGCTCAAGTCCTCGGGCAAACTGGATGCCATCGGCAGAGCCATGGTGGAGAACCACTCACGGGATGGAGCAAACATCCTGAGCAAGATCGGAGAGTTCCGGGAGTTGGCCAAAGTCGTTCTCTACCATCACGAGCGCTACGACGGCAAAGGCTATCCGGTGGGCTTGGCCGGTGAAGAGATCCCGTTCATCAGCCGGATCATCTGCGTTGCCGACAGCTACTCGGCGATGGTCAGTGACCGCCCGTACAGAAGCAAGCTTTCCACTGAGGTGGCGATTTCAGAACTGATCAAGAACAAGGGTACTCAGTTCGACCCGGCGGTGGTGGATTGCTTCCTCCGACTGTTGGAATCCAACGACGACGACTATCGTCGGGGCGAGAAGGTAGACTTCCTTCTGGAATTCCAGAAGGTCAAATTCCTCCGGGAACGAGAGTTGCCCCCGGAGGCCGAGAGCGAGGCGGACGGAGCGGCCGCGTAGACCCGGGTGGGGTACATCCGGCAAGGCTTTTCCGGCGGGGCAGCCGCGCTGAGACTCCAGGATTCCCGCTCCGGCGGGCGAATCCAGATTTGTTGGAATGTCGCCTACAGTGGGAGGACCATGCGTTTTCGCGTGCTTGGGCGCATCCTGGTCGCACAGGCCCTTTCCAGCCTCGGGACCTCGATGTCTACCGTGGCCCTCGCCTTCATGGTCTATCAGCTCACCGGGTCCGTGCTGCACATGGGTGGGGTAATGGCTGCCTCCACCTTCCCCCTGGTGGTGACAAGCTTCATTGGTGGAGCGTTGCTCGACCGTTTCAGCGCCAAGATTGTCATGGTGCTCTCCGATCTCGCTCGAGCGGTGCTCATCTTCTCTATGCCTTTCCTGGCGACAAAGGCGGTGGGGCTGATCTACGTGGTGGCCGCGCTCATCGGGGTCTGCTCCGCTATGTTCAATCCCGGACAGATCAAACTGGTAGGGGAATTGGTCGATGGTGAGCATCTGGTGAAGGCCAACTCCTACCTTAGCGTTTCCCGGGATGGAGCCGAGCTGTTCGGCTTCCTGGCGGGCGGCGTGCTGGTGACATACGTGGGCTACACGCTGACGTTCATGTTCGATGCGGCGAGCTATCTGGTGTCGGCTCTGCTCCTGGTGGGGCTTCCCAAGGCATTGCCCAGGATGGGGCCGGCTCCACGACTGCTGCCTCTCATCGCTGAAGCTCCCAGAGTGCTGGGTCGTCTGTGGCTTCAGCCGGGGCTGCGCGTGAATCTGCTCTTTGCCACCATCGCCTCGGCTGCTGTGATGATGAGTGTGCCCAACTCCTACGGTCTGGCTCTGGACGTGTTCGATCGAGGGGCAGCGGGGCTGGCCATTCTGGAGATACTGACTGCTTCCGGCCTGATCGTGGGCGGGCTGATCTTCAGCCGCATGTCGCTCCGGGGAGACAAGAACCGTTATGTTGCCTTTTCGCTGGTAGCCATGGGGATCTGCCTGGTGGGGGTGAGCTTCAGCGAGCTCTTCTATCTGTCAGTGGCGCTGATGGGTCTGGCCGGGATGGCAAACGTGGGCATCTTCGTGCCCTCCATAACCATGTTCCAGCAGACGCCGGCAGCGGGGGACAAGGGCCGTCTGATTGCGGTGCGGGCCGGATTCGGTCAGATGGGGATCACCGCCGGCTTCCTTTTGGGTGGAGTGCTGGGCGCGACTCTGGGGATCACCCGGCTCTTCTTGCTTGCGGGGCTGGTGGGCATCGGGCTGACGCTGGCCTTCTACTTGCCTTATCGTATTGCGGCGGAGCGGCGGGCAAGAGTGGTCCGAGCCGCGGCGGTGGCCTCGGGCGCGAGGCGCTCCGAGGCAAGGGAGGCCGCTGCAGAGGCGGCGCTCGGACTGTATACCAGCAATGGCATGGCTTGGGCGGCCGCCGCCGCGACTGCGAACGGCGCCGGCGAGGACTTGACCCCGGCACCGGCTGGGGCGGGGGAGGACGAATGAGCAGGAAATCGAGGCCAGAGCTGCCGAGAATGGGTGGGATCGCCCTCAAGAACGGCGTGGTGCTGGTGTCGGAGCGGCATTGGGCCGCCGCCGTCCGAAATGTCGGCGGGGGCATAAGCGTGGCCTCCGGCCGTAAGCCCCGCTTGCCCGGTAGCGGCGGGGGTGTTCAATCAGGTCGAGGGAGCCTTGAGGTCCGCGAGGGGGGCCGGCGAGTCGGGCGTGGCGTCGAAGGCGGTGAGGGCGTGCCCTTGCTCAGGGGTCTGGGGCGGTTCGGCGAGAGTCTGCTGGTCTTGGCGCAGGTGAAGATCCAACTTCCGCAGGCAGAACTCCCCTTGCAGGGCGGCCGGGTGGCGGGTGCGCTGGTCGGGGCCGCCGCGGCCACATCGGCCGTGAAGGCTCTGGCGCCCAAATCGGCACTGGTGCAGGAGACGGGGATGGCGCTCGCGGCCTTTGTTCCGGCCGTGCTGGCTTTGAAGAACTCGCCTATCTCCGGGTATCACGGGGCGGAGCACAAAGTGATCGGCGGACGAGAAGCGGCGCTACGCTCGCACGGGCCTTCGCGGCCGCTTGGATTCCCACGCTACGGGCCGGGTTCGGAAGCCGCTCTGCCCGTCTCGGCAGACGGGCGCGAGGCGCATGACAGGGAGACCGCGCCGTCAAGTCTGGCAGGACCGACCGTCTCGGATTCTGCCCTTGCCGCCAAGGAGCATGATCGCTGCGGCTCGAACCTGGTGGGCCCCTATCTGTTGGCGACCGTGGCCACCAACCTGCTCGCACGTGGTGGCTCCAACCGGAAATCCCCCGCAGCTTCGGCGGTGGCCGGAGCGGTCAGCCTGGGCCTGGCCTTGGAAGCCCTGCGCTGGGCTACCAGGCACGGCGATTCGATACTGGCTAGACTGCTACTACTGCCCGGCCGCACCATCCAGAGACTTCTTACCACCAGCGAGCCTACCGCCGAACAGCTCGAAGTCGGGGAGCGGGCTCTAGCCGAATTACTACGGCTGGAAGGAGCCTCCGGGTAGCCTCGGGGCGAAGTGGGAAGGTTCCGGGGCACGGCTGCAGGACCGGATCTCGCTCCCACCGTCGGCCTCAAGCCGGCCGGGCGCGGTATGCTTTGGCGTCGTAGACTCGATGACTCCAGACACAAGGTGGTGGAACATGTTCTATCCGGTCGAGTACGCACCCACTGACCCGTCGAGTGTCAAACAGGCCACGATCGTGTTGAATCCGTCCGAGACGAAGCGCTTGCTGGCGAAGACGGTGGCCGGCCTGCCCGAGATCAAGAACGCCTACGCCAACGGTAGGCTTTCCATATCGACCTGCTCCACAAGTGCCCTGGTGCTGGAGGAGTTGACCGGTGAGAAGCTTCCACCCTATACGTATTGCATCGGCATGGTGGCGGACGGGCTGCTCACCACCAGCCACAAAGACGACCGGGAGGTCGCACGCTTCTTCGTCAAGGGCAAGCGGGTGGATATGGAAGCGCTGCCGTTCCTCGACACCTTCGAGAAGGGTGATGCGGTGGTCAAAGGCGCCAACGCCGTTGATCCCCAAGGGAATGTGGGCGTCCTTGCCAGTAATCCCCAGGCGGGGACGATCGGGGCGCTCATCAGCTTCGTCGCCGTGCGGGGGCTACCTGTCATCTTCCCCGTGGGTCTGGAGAAACTGGTGCCCTCGGTACCCGAAGCCGCGGTTGGATGGGGTCAGCTCACGCTCTACCGCAGCATGGGCGAGAACGTGTGGCTCTTCCCGGTATCCTCTGGCCTCGTAGTCACCGAGATCCAGGCTCTGGGTATCCTGGCGGGGGTCAGGGTCCGGCACGTGGCGAGCGGTGGCATCGGTGGGAGCGAAGGTGCGGTCGTCCTATTCCTGGAAGGTTCCGAAGCTGACATCGACAAAGCTTGGGAGATCGTCTCCAGTGTGAAGGGTGAGGTGCCCATCGAGGTACCGCGGCATCGGTTTTCCTCTTAGCGGCATCAGATCTTGATCGGCGCACAAGGGACACCGCCGGTCAGAACCGCGCTGGCGGTCGGAGCGGGTCCGAGGCCGCCGCTGATGTGAACCGGATGGTCAGTGCGCTGTGAGGCTGCGTTCAAGCCCCGAGGGAAGGTGATACGTTCGGCGGCGGCGCACAGCGCCCGGTTCCGGGCACGTGGGCTAGGCGCCCCTTCCCAGCCGTTCGAAGGCCTCCGCCAGAAGTTCGTACGACTGCTCCAGCGACTGAGGGATGACCCGGACGTCGGCAAGCACCGGCATGAAGTTGGTGTCACCCTGCCAGCGGGGGACCAGGTGCAGGTGGAGGTGGTCCTTGATGCCGGCCCCGGCCGCCGCTCCAAGGTTGAAGCCGAGATTGAGACCGTCGGGAGTGAACGCGAGCTTGAGAGCCCGGGTGCACTGCTGGGTGAGGTCCATCATCTCGTGCAGGGTCTCGGCCGGCAATTCCTCGAGGTCGGCCACGTGGGCGTAGGGCGCGACCATGATGTGACCGTTGTTGTACGGGAAGGCGTTCAGCATCACGAAAGCCCGAGAGCTCCGGCGCACGATGTAGACAGCCCGGTCGTCACCGTTGAGGGGCTTCTCACAGAAGATGCAGCCCTCTGACTTCTCCTGGGTTATGTACTCCAGTCTCCATGGAGCCCAAAGCCGCTCCATTTGCTCTCCTCGTCATCGATGTCGGAGCGGCCTGCCGCCCCAGTGGGTTGATTGTACAGCCGATGGCCGCCCGCGTCCGTCCCGATCGAGCACGCGACAAGCGGATGATCAGGGGGGCAGGGTGGCGGGAAAGGTCATCGGGTCCGAATGGGCGACCCGCCACTCGATGCGATATCATCAGGTTCCATGCCAGATCGTTTGCCGCCACGATGACGGGTGGCGGCCGCCAATATTGTCAAGGAGGCTTTGGTGGGAACGGCCCAAACGCCAGCAGTGACGAATGTAGGTCCCGTCGCGATCCTCTCCGAGAGATACCAGGGTCCGGAGGCGGAGCAGGTCCTAGACCGTCTCCAACAGGCCGACATGCAGGATGTGAAAGCGGTGGTCTCCTGGCGGGGGGTGGTGGTGACCGGCGACGTATGCGTGGTCGATATGGCCCGCCAGTACCTGCGTCTCATCCAGGAGGAGTCCTGCGGCCGGTGTGGGCCGTGTCGTATCGGTGTGGACGTCATGCGGGAGCTGTTCGACAAGCTGGCCGCCGGCGAAGGTGGGGAGGAGACCGTCGGCCAGATACGCCATCTGGCGGAGTGCATCGACGACTCCGCCTGGTGCGGGATAGCCAACACCATCCGCGATCCCATCTTGGCCTTGCTCGACCTTGGAGCCGAGCATTTCTTGGAGCACGCCGGCGGGGCCACCTGTGAGCCCGAGATCACCCACGGCTGGGTTGCGGCCCCCTGTCGCTCCACCTGCCCATCGACAGTGGATTGCGCCGCCTACATCTTCCAGGCTCTGGAGGAGCATCCGCATCTGGCTACGACCATCGTCAAGCGTGACAACCCGTTGCCTGCCATCATCGGTCGGACCTGTCCGCACCCGTGCGAGGACAACTGCACCTTGGCGCCTACCGGCAAGCCGGTGGCCATCAACAACATCAAGCGTTGGTGTGCCGATCGGGCCGAGGACCTGGTCGACGACCGCTGTGTCTCGGGTTGCCTGGCAGACCCGACGGCCGGTGCTGAGCCGGAGGTAGTGGAGGCCGCGGGTGGCGCGGCCCTTATCGCGGGTGGCCCGCACGAGGTGAGCGAGTTGACCACCGTCCAGATGAGCCAGCGGCCCGTCGAGGTCAGTTGCCGGCTCGACGACAAGCAGGCGGCTTGCGGCAAGAAGGTGGCCGTCATCGGGGCCGGGCCGGCCGGGCTCTCTGCAGGCTACTTCCTCGCCCGCCGCGGCTACAAGCCGGTGATCTTCGAGGACCTGCCCGTGCCTGGGGGTATGGTGCACGTGGGCATTCCCGAGTACCGGCTGCCTCGTCATGTCATCCGCCGGGAGACGGAGCTCATAGAGCAAGAGGGCGTCGAGATCCGGTACAACACCCGCCTGGGCCGCGACATCAGCTGGGACGACCTCGAGGCTCAGGGCTTCGAGGCCACCTTCGTGGCCGTCGGTGCCCACCTAGGCCGGCCGCTTGGTATCCCGGGCGAGGATCTGCCGGGCTCAATGGACGCCATCGAGTTCCTGCGCAAGGTGGCTCTGCACGAAGAGGTGGATATCGGCAGCGACGTCCTGGTACTGGGCGGCGGCAACTCGGCCATGGACGCGGCCCGTACCGCCGTTCGCCTGGGCGCAAAGAATGTGACCGTGGTCTATCGCCGTACGCGCGACGAGATGCCGGCCAACGTCTGGGAGATCGAAGAGGCGGAGGAAGAGGGGATCGTGTTCCACTACCTGGCCGCGCCTATGGAGTGCCAAGGCGTGGAAGGAGAGGGGGTTTCGGCATTGGTCTGCCAGCAGATGGAGCTGGGTGAGCCGGACGAAAGCGGGAGGCGGAGGCCTGTTCCGACCGACATGGCCCCGTTCGTGCTCACTGCCGACAGCATCATCGCCGCGGTAGGACAAAAGCCAGATTTTGCCCCCTTCGCCGGGGACGAAGCGATCGAGCTAAACAAATACGGCTATATGGAGTGCGATCCTTACACCCTCATGACCACCAAACCCGGTGTGTTCGTGGGCGGCGACGCGGTGAGCGGTGGCGGGACGGTGATCGAGGCGATCAACGCGGGCAAGGTGGCGGCGAAGTACATCGACAAGTACCTGCGGGGCGAGCCGGTGGTGGAGGATATCGAGGACAAGACCCGCCGTCTGGCCGTCTATCTGGGGGCTCAGAAGAGCGCGGAACCTCTCTCGGAATGCGTCGACTACGGAGAGCGTCAGAAGATGCCCATACTGCCACCCGAAGTGCGCAAGCACACCTTCGCCCCGGCAGAACTGGGCTACACGCTGGAGCAGGTGACCGCCGAGGCGGACCGCTGCCTGCGCTGCCACCGGCCCATCCTGGTGGTGACGTAACCGGGTCAGTGCCAGAGGGTGAGTCCCGTCTGCGGGTCCAGCTTGCGGGTGACCGGGGGCCCCGACAAAGTCGTCAGCAGGATCTCCAGGTTGAAGACCTGGGTGTTGTGCCCCAGGTGGCCGCCGAAACACCGGCCCTGCTCATCAGCGACAGCGATGTGCACATGGACGATGGGCTCCCCGTTCATCAACGATACGTTGCCCATCATGCCCGCCACTTCCATACGTTGGTCGAATTCCAGGTCGATCCATTCCTGCTTCGGCTGGTCGTAGTAGCGGATGGTAGCGCGGGACACGGCGCCTACCCCTGACAGCCAGGCCAGGTTGATCCCCTTGGCGCGGACGAAGTCTTCGAGTTCCTTGAGAAGATCGCTCCCGAAGGGCGGCTTGAGCACGTATGCCGGGCCTATCGACGCCTGCACGCTCAGCATCTCGGCGCTCCTCTCAGTCATCCCAGTTGAACTCCGGGGCCGTGTGTTGGTCCCAGATCTCCTCGGTGGCATCCTCCAAGGCCCTCTCGGCGTCCGGTGTCATCTCGGTGATGAGGGTGGTGGGGTCGCTGAGCAGCTTGACCTCCAACTCTGAGGCGTCGAGCCGGCCGTTGTCGTCGATGGTGGCGTTCTTCTCTTTGAACTGATGGGACAACTCATCCAGGTCCATGCCCTCACGATGGAGCACGACCCGCTGGTCGCTGGGGATGTCGAGACGCATGTCCACGAGGTATTGGTACCAGACGATGTCCCAGGCGATGGTGACGAAAGCTCGGGGCTCGGGACCCGCAGCCCGGCTGACGTTGGCGCGTGGCTTTCCTAGGCTGTTCCGCACCTCCCGGGTCTTGCCGGTGAACGGGCTCTCGTTGAAGTAGCGCTGGGCCGCCTGCACCTCTTCTATCCGGAAGCCGTGCCTCGCCCCCTCTGGTTCCGTAGGCGGCGGGGTCGTGGGCGCGCCGGCGATGACCGGTACCTCGGCCACGGCGGCGTCTGTGGGCCATGCCGATTCGGCACCCTCCCCGTGAGACCCCGCCGGGATCGCTTCCGGTCCAGACTCCGGGGGAGGGGGTGTCTCGATGGGCACGGTCATCGGCGCGGCTTCAACGGAAGCCTCCCCGGACGGCAAAGCGGGTTCGACTCCCGGGACCTCCTCGGCCGCGGGGGTGGCTTCGACAGAGGGGGTGGCTTCGGCGTCCGGGAAGCCCGCACCTGTCGAAGCGGCTTCGTAGGTCGCGGCGGCTTCGACGCTCGCGGCGGCGAGAGCAATCTCGCTGGCAACAAGGTCAGCCCTCTCCGGCGGCGTCCCGCCGCCGGCCGCGGTGAGGGAGTCCGCGCTCAGCAGCGCTTCCGCCTCCCTAAGGCGGGCCCGGGTCGCCTCCAGCTCGCGCTCGAGGCTCTGCACCCGGTCTTCGACAGTGGCCGTCTTGTCCAGGTTCTCGGTGAGCACTCCGGCGGCGAACGTCTCCAGCGAGGCGGCCAACCGCTCGAGGGCAGCCTGCATCTCTCTCTGCAGGCCGATGAGGTCGACGACCGGGGTGAGGAGTTCCCTCGTCCTCTCCAGCGGATCCGTCTCGGCGAGAGCTCGGCTCTCTGGGGCCGGTCCAATTGGATCATGCCCCAAGTGTTGTTCGGTCGCGAGAGTGGCGCCGGCTGCGCATTCGCTACACAAGCGGGCCAGACTCCCATCGGCGAACTCCTGGATCACGATCTCGTCATCCAACCGGGCCCCACAGATCTCGCAGAGATCGTCCGGAGGAAAAACGTCATCGTTGAAAGCCATGGTTCGCGCCTCCTTACCGGGCGTGCGCGCGCAGCCGGAGAATACGGGTGAAGTTGGCCACAGTATACCAGTCGGTCCTTGGACCAAGTCGTCCGAGGGACGGCCAGGGGGCCCGATCCCGCGGGACACGGCGATGCTTCGAAGGCCCCCGCTGGGACTCCGTTCCGGGGAGCGCAAGACTGCTTCAACGACCCGGCTGTCGTGGCTCCGCCGGCCGGCTGAGGTCTTCCGTTGTGGGACCCTTCCCCCCCGTCCTTCTGGGCCGGTCCTGTAACATGTGAGAACGGTTTTCAGCCTTGAGCAAGAGTTCGAAATGGAGGTAAGACGAATGAGCGCTCCAGCCAACACGGCTCTCCTGGAAAGGCGGGCCATCCGAAGATATCTGCCCCAGCCGGTCTCCGACGACCTCGTGCGCGAGATACTGGCCGAGGCAAGGTGGGCGCCTTCGGCTACGAACACTCAGTCTACCCATGTCTACGTGCTCTCTGGAGAGCCGTTCCGGCAGTTCAAGGCCGACCTCCGTGAATACGCCCTGTCCGAGGTCCCGCCTGCGCCGGACCTGGGCAGCAGCCAGGCACTGCCCCCGCTCCTTCAGGCCAGGCAGGACGATCTCTTCCAGACCAGGGCCTCCTTCATCGCCGAAGAGGAGGCGAAGATGGGCATACCGCTCCAGGTCCCGCCGCTTCCTCCCATGGTCGCGGCGGCTGAGGTCTACGGAGCGCCTCTCCTTCTGGTCTTGGCCATGCCGAAAGACATCGGAGTCCCCTACGGCTGCTTCGACGCCGGCCTGTTCGCCCAGTCGATCGCGCTCGCAGCCCACGTCCGCGGTCTGGGCACGTGCATCGCGGGCTCGTTGGTCCGTTACCCCGACCTGCTGCGGAAGGTGATCCCAGGCACCGAAGACAAGAGCTTCGTCATAGCGATCGCCCTCGGCCACCCCGACTGGGAGGCACCGATCAACCGGTTCCCGCGGACCCGCATTGGCGTGGACGAGTTCACGACCTTCGTCAGGTGAAGGAGTCACCCGTTCTCTTTCAGGCGGCGGCCATCGGCAGGATGATCCTTTCCGATCGTTCCATGCGCTCGGCGACCCAGGAGGGACCGGCTGCTCAGCGGGGATGACTGTTCTCACCGAGATAGAACTTGAACTCGAAGTCGGGGGATTCCTGGAGGCCCAGGGAGAGGCGTTCCGTCGCTCCGGGGTCAGGGAGGTGGCTCGCTGGAGCGTCGAGGAAACGCGTCGGTTGATCCTTCCCTCGATGTCCTATGAATGGCTCTCCGTGGAGGACGTGGAGGATCGGCGGGTGCAGGTGGGCGGGGTGCTCTTCAGCCTGGGAAGGCATGCCGATCTGATGGCGGCAGCCCGGGAGGCTTTTCTCAGCGTCGTCACCATCGGCCCTCGGTTAGAAGAGCAGGCTCGCGAGTTGGGGGCCGCGGGCAGGGCGCTCGAGAGCTTCGTGCTGGGGGAGGCGGGGGTCTTCGCGGTCGGAACGCTGATCCAGAAGGCCCATCTGATGATAGAGGAGGAGGCCGCCCGAAGAAGCTGGGGCGTGGGAGCGGAGCTGGCTCCCGGTCAGCTGGCGGGATGGGACATCGAAGAGCAGAAGCTGGTGTGCGGCCTCCTCGACACCGGAGCGATCGGGGTCACGGTCACCGACTCAGGCATGCTTGTACCGCAGAAATCGGCTTCGATCATGGTGGGGATCGGCCCCGAATACCCATCGGCCGAGGTGCGGACGCCCTGCGAGTTCTGTGAGGTACGCGACACCTGTCGCTGGAGGCACTAGGGCGCCCTCCGCCCGGATCGCGGGTTCTTGCCGTCCGGCGGCGGCTGGGCTGCGTCCAGCACGGCTTCCAACATTTGGTAGGAGGGCCTCCGTTCCAGGAATTCGTTCAAGCCCATGAGACAGCCCATCGTCTCCGCCCAGGCGAAAGAGAGCCAGCACCAAGCGAGCTGATCGGAGTCTTCGTCGGCGCGGATGCGTCCGACGGCCTTGCCTTCCTCGACGATGTCCCGAAGTGCTTCGAACGCGCGTTTCTGTATCTCGGCTATGGCTTCTCGTAACCCCACCTGGGGCCCGGCGGCTATGAACTCCACCCAAGGGACTGCAAACCCGCCCCGCTCGGTAGACATGAGGTCGGAGTGGCGCCTGGCGATGTCCTTCAGCCGTTCCACGGGGTCCTGCTCCGCCGATGCTCGGACCAGTTCGAGCATCTGGCCGAGGATGGCGTCCAAAGCCGCCATCAGCATCCCCGTGCGACTTCCGAAGTACAGGTAGAGGGTACCCTCCGCGACCCCGGCAGCCTTAGCGATGCGGGCGGTGGTAGCTCCGGGTACGCCGTATTCCGAGACCACCTGCAGCACGGCATCGACGATCTGCCTGCGCCTCTCTTGAGGAGGGAGAGTCCTGGGCCTGCCGTTTTTGTTCGCCAACGGGTCATCCTCTCCAAGGCCGCATCGTCTTGACACGGTGCTGGGCTAAGACTACGCTTGGTGTATCGACTGAGCAAGTGCTCAGTCGATAGATGGTCTCTAGTGTTGAGCGCCGGGAAAGCGCGAGAAGGGGGATCCAAGATGGCAGCCTGGGAGTCCTTGGCCGAGCCGATCAAGATCGGCTCGCTTACGGCGAAGAACCGCATCGAAGCCGCTCCTACACTCACCTGCATCGCTCACGCCGATCAATCCGTTTCTCGTGAGTTGGTCGAGTTCTACCGGGTCCAAGCCAGGGGCGGCGCGGGCATCATCACCGTGCTCGAGACCGCCATCGATTCCGATCGGGCCATCACTCAGCCCACCCAACTCAACCTGGGCAGCGACTTCTACATCCCGGCCCTTACCTCGGTGGCGGAGGTGATCAAGAGTCAGGGAGCGCTGGCCTCCATCCAGCTCAATCACGGCGGCCGCCAGGCGGTCACCCAGCTTAATGGGGGACGCAATCCCATC
>CAZCCL010000083.1:0-11509 GCA_964497095.1 uncultured Gaiellales bacterium
CCGGCCACCAGTCCTGCGAGTCGGTCATCAGCGCATAGAGGTCCTTCTTCACGGCCTCCAGGTCGAGTTTCTTGAATTCCTCGGCGTAGTTGAACTCCTCGCCCATTGGATTGGTCATGTGAGAATTCTGATGAAGGATCTTGAGGTTCAACTGGTTCGGCCACCAGTCCCGGATAGACGGGCCCCCGCCGGCGGAGGGTTTGCTTGTCCTGCCCGTTGCCGGGCTCTTGCTGTCTTCGCTCATCTCCGTTCTCCTTGTGTTCCTCGTGATCCTACTGTTCTTGGCATTCCTTGCACAGGCCGCGCAATTGGACAGTGATCGACTCGACCTCGCCTAGGTTGGTGGCCGCCTCCGGAACCTCCAATCCCTCATAGGAGGTGCTGGGGAGGTCGCGAATGAGGCCACAACGGGCGCAGATGAAGTGATGATGGCGCTCGAGATTGGCATCGTATCGCGCAGGCCCGGCCATGACGTCGATCCTGTTGATGAGCCCCAGTCTCTCGAGCGCCCCAAGCGTCCGATACACCGTGTCGAGGGAGATGGTCGGCACCCGTTCTCTCACTCCACAATAGATCGCCTCTACATTGGGATGCATATCACTCCCGGCGATCTCTCGGGCCACTTCGAGCCGCTGATGGGTCAGCCGCAGCCCGCTCTCTCGCGATGCCTGCGCAAACAGGGAAACGCGACGCTCCACTTCGCTTTGCGGAACGGTCATTCCGGCACGCGGGCTATTTTGGAAACCATTACTATGTAGTATAGATAAGCAGAAGACTGAGTGCAACCTGCGATACCCCGTGCAAGCGGTAGCGGGGGCTCGAATCGCCCCGCTTGTTTGCAGAAGGGGTTTCTTGGTGTGGAGCCCGGCCGAGAAGGCCGGGCTTTCGCATCTTTCGGGCGAGTTCGGGGGCAACTGGGTGGCAAACTCGATAACGGCAAAGGGACGGGTCACACTTTCGGCCGTGCCCCCTTCTGCTCACGATTCCGCATCAGCACCCAGTCCCGCTGCGTCCACGATTTCCGGCACGAGTTCGTCCCACCCCAGGGGCATGATGTGAATCCCCTGGCAGTATGGTTTGAACTGCCGGATAAGCCGCGCGCTGATTTCCACGGCCTTCTTCTTCCGATCTTCCTTCGCAGTGGCTTCCAGTTCTTGAATGATGCTCTGTGGCACGCTGATTCCGGCCACATTCGCGTCCATGAACTTGGCCATGGCGGCACTCTTGAGTACCACGATTCCGGCAATAACTGGTACATCTAGTCCCTGAATCTGATTTGCGAAGCGCTCATACTTCTCCGCCTCATAGACAGCCTGAGTCTGAAAGAATCTGGCTCCAGCCTCGATCTTCTTTTTCATCTTTATGATCTGGGGCTCCAAGGGCTCCGCACCTGGTGTCACCACCGCTCCCAGGTAGAAGTTGGGGACGCTCTCCAGCTCGTGACCGGCCATATCGTGACCCTGATTCAGGGTGCTGGCTGTCATGAGCAGTTGAACGGAGTCCAGGTCATAGACCGGCTTGGCTTCGGCGTGGTCGCCCAGGATGGGGTGGTCACCGGTGAGACACAGAACGTTCTCCACGCCCAGTGCCCCGGCGCTCAGAAGATCGGACTGAAGGGCCAGGCGGTTCCGGTCGCGGCAGGTAAGCTGATAGACCGGCTCAAGACCACGTTCGGCCAGTCGGGCAGAAACAGCCAGCGAACCGACGCGCACGACTGCGCTCTGCAGGTCGGTGACGTTGATGGCGGTCACGTGATTCCGCATCATCTCAGCATCATGCAGACACTGGTCCAAGTTGACGCCTTTGGGAGGTCCGATCTCTCCGGTGACGACAAATCTCCCGCCTTCCAAGGCTTCTCGTAGTTTGCTCATCCCGAATTCTGCTCCTTGGTTGAATTGGGCGTTGGTTCAGCCGCGGCTGGCAACCTTTCGTTCACCAGAGAGGGACCGGAAGGTTGCTTCGCCTTCGCCGACGGTGAGGGAGCGCGGCCGGCTCCATCGGGAGTTGTTCTTGGGCGATCTGTAGACCTCCATATCCTCCAAACGCCCAAGATCTTTCAGCCGGTCATAGATGAGTTGCCAGCCGCAGTCGCGGTTCCTGTCAACCTCGCACTTGCCATCGGTGGCTCCTCCACAAGGGCCGTTGAGGAGGCTCTTGGCGCACAGCGTGACCGGGCACAGCCCACCCGTGTGCTCAACGATACATTCACCGCAAAGAGAACAGTATTCGGTGATGAGATTGTCGTTAACGGTCTCGCCTCCGAAGATGGTGTCGCAACCGGGATGGACCATGCCTCCTTCGGTTGCGTCCAAGACGGTGTGGATACCCTGCCCACAAGCGAGGATCAGGAACGAGTCTGCCTGCTCGGTCTCGGCCCGATGATCCTCATTCAAGATCTTCTTTGCTACTGCCAGCTTGCACAGGCTCACTCCGCTATCAGTACAGGCCCACCCGGCAACATCAACCTCTCTTTCCTTGAGCCGCTCCGCCATCTCCTTGGTCTCGGGCTCTCCACCAGAATGGCATTTGGCTGCGCAGTTACCGCAGCCGACGACGAACACTCGCTCTTCGGGCTCGAGGAACGCCAGAATCTCTTCAATCGGCTTCTGAATGGTTGCGTGCATGAAGACACCTCCTGGTTCTGATTTCTCCTCAAAGTTGGCCGCGATGGTCGACGAAGCATTTCGACGACACAGACAGGTGGAAACAGCTCAACCCGGCCAATCCGGCTTCAAGAATTGAGCTGCGTTAAGAAGGGCCCGTTCACCTAGCGAAATGAGGCTCCAATCATCCTCCGCCGCCAATACTTCCGCCACCTTGACCATGCCGACACGTCGGTCCCCACGGCAGGATGGAGCGCCCGCGTACATCCCGCCACCTGCTCCGGCGCTCCACGGCACCGCCCAAAGTGGTTGCTGAACCCGATTTCCGACACTCTTGAAGCTTGAGGAAAGAGATTCACTCGGAGGCATATTAGCATCTATATGGTTTTTGCATCTACCGGATCAGGGATTACAATAGAGTTAGCTGGGTTCCCAAGCGAACGCGCGAAAAGAGCGAAGCGGATCGCGCCAGCCCCAGACTTTGCCAGTCGACCTGAGGTAGAAAGGAGCGCTATGGCTGAACCAAAAGACGGTTGTGTCAAACCGGCAGGAGGCGTGCTCGGTATTCCTTCGAGCAAAGGAACGGCAACGTCGAGTCCAGCCCCGGCGGCTGAGGAGGAGGCGCAGAAAGTGCTAGCGCGTGTTGGTCATCCTGCCCCGGATTTCGAAGTCAACGCCTACGTCGAAGGGGGCTTCAAGAACGTGAAGCTCTCCGACTACAAGGGGAAATGGCTCGTGCTCTGCTTCTATCCGGGCGACTTCACCTTTGTCTGACCGACCGAATTGTCGGCGGTCGCCGTCAAGTATCCCGAACTCAAGGCCATGGACGTCGAAGTCCTGGCCATGAGCGTTGATTCCCGCTTCTCCCACAAGATCTGGCAGGAGGAGGAGCTTTCCAAGATGGTCAAAGGAGGAGTCCCGTTCCCCTTGCTCACCGATCCGGGGGGCAATGTCGGCGAGGTCTACGGCATATACGATGAGTCCGCGGGCGTGGACATCCGGGGCCGGTTCATCATCGATCCCGAGGGTACCATCCGGGCGATGGAGGTGCTCACTGCCGAAGTGGGCCGCAACGTTGCAGAACTCATCCGCCAGATAAAAGCCTTCCAGCATGTAGTGGCTACCGGTGAGGTGACTCCGTCCGGCTGGCAGCCGGGCAAACCTACCCTCACTCCAGGTCCCAGCTTGGTGGGCAAGGTCTGGACGGTGTGGAAACCGGAGAGTGCGTTCGACTGAGCCGAATTATCAGTGCCTCCTGGCGTTTCTGGCCAGGAGGCACTGACAGTTGCCTAACCTGTGGGAATGGTGACCACATCGGCAGACTTCCGGCCGTGCTCATCTACGTAGAAGACATCCACGACTCGCGCCTGAGCATTGAAGGCGATGACCAGGGCGCCCGCCAGCAGACGGCGGCTGGCGTCGGTCAGGGCATTGAACGAGAGATATTGACACTGAGGGGAGTCGGTTATGAAGACCGCCGGAGGCACCGACTGAGAGTCCGCGGGAACAGACCTGCTGCTGAGGATGCCCCGGCCCCTTTCTGAGCCCACAGTGGGGTTCGCGTAACCCGCCTTCCCTGCACTGGTCAGGCTCTCCTCGAGATGGGTGCTCAAGTATCTTTCGGGATCTCCCTCCCCCGACGGCCGGTACTCTGGGGAGTAACCCTCCATGACCTGCTCGTTTACCACCTCCCCCAGGCTCTGCAAGTTGGCATCGAGGACCGAGGCCTTGGCCCGGGAATGAAGCGCCGGGACCCCGATCGCGACCAGTACGCAGACGATAACGACGATCACGAGCATCTCTAGAGCGCTGAAGCCGCACTCCGAAGAGAGAGAGGAGTTGATAGCCCGCGTTCCGGCCGGCTGCCGGAGGTCAATGTTCATCGGCTCGGGTGGTTCGGTGACCTTCGGCGCGCTCTTGTCGGCGCGCTACCTGCGCATAGCCCGCCCAGGCGAAGAGAGCCCAGGACAGCATGTAGCCGGCGTCGGAGAACCCCCCGGACTGGAACGTGCCCTGGATGCTCTGATATCCATAGGTGACGTCAGCCACAAGCCCGACGATCAGTCCCGCGCTGAGCAGCCAGAGACTCCAAGGGTGCCCTGACACCTTTCGCAGCAGCACCCAGGCTATCCCAGCAAGAAGAAGGAGATCGCCCACGGGGTAGCCGACGGACAAGGAGTAGGCGAAGAGGTCGTCACGGCTCGACTGGAGCGTGGGGAGCAGGAACAAGCAGAGTATGACAACCGCCCCGCCCAACACCACCAGGAAGCAGCCCAGATAGACGACCACCCGCCGCAGGCCACTGGTGGGCAGGCTGGGAAAGCACAGCAGCCCGGCGAGCACCAGCGGGTAATACGCGAGGTAGCCGGTATCGGCCAAAGAGGGGAAAGGTGAGCTGCCGAGGACGTTCTGGTAGACGAAGAACAGGGCGTCGCCCGCCCAGAAGCAGGCCAGCGCAGCACTCAGCAAACGCCAGGCCCACTGAGACCGGCGGTCCGGCTGGGTCTTTGATGCGCTTAACGCTAGAAGGGTGGCCGCCAGTCCGATGGGGATCATCCCCAGGTTGGCATAGAGCGAACGGTCGGCCCCCTCTCCCCAGTTGATGAAGACCGCGATGAGGTAGGCAACGCAGAGGCCAGAAGCCAGCAGCGTGGTTAGAAGCCAGGGACGTCCCGGCAGCGTCTCTGCCGGGGGGTCTGTGCCGGCATGATGACCCTCGGTGTTGGCCACAACGCGCATGGTCACCCCTGACCCTCGGCGGTGCCCGATTCTCTCATGGATGCCGCTTGATGAGCGGTCGGCGGTCTGGCGCGACACCGAGAGTTCGTCCACGCCTCGATCGTCGCGCGTGTTATCGGCCGACCGGCAGGAAGACTTAAGTTGCCGGGCATAGCTCACCACGAACATTGAGATGGCCATGGCTAGTCTCAAGGCCTGGCCAGCGAGGCAATCCCCCTCCTGCATGGATCGTGGCCGTGGCTGATGCACTTGACGCTTCCGCCCATGTCCGGCCCTACATCGTGAGGAGGCGATCGCGAGGATTCTCGAGTTGCCCGTTTCCCACTGGGCTGCGCACCAGTGGGATCTACAGCGAAACGCGAGGTTGTCGCCCGCATGGAATCAGGAAGTTCCATCCGTTCTTCTCATTCATGCGCGGGCCTTTTGCTGTCGATATGAAGCATTGCGCTGGAAGTTTCGTGCGAAGCTCGTGGCGCGAAGTAGTCAGCAATCTCAGAGGCGGGAAGGCGGCTGTGGCCCAAGTGGTGGAACAAGCAAGTGAGACATCCGCGTTTAGCCGGGCGCTCCTGGCTGTCCTCCCGGACGGTGTGATCACCTACTCAGCCGACGGCCAGTGTCGGTCGGCGAACGAGGCGGCGGCCGAGCTGCTCGGCGTACCGCGCACGGTGCTTCTCAGCCAGAACTATCACGAGATCACCTCCTGGAAGACCTCTCGTCTTCTGGAGCAGGCCCGGGAGACGATGGTGAGCGGCCATGGGGTGTCGTGGGAGGAGCTGTTCACCTCGACGGCCGGGAAAACCTCCTGGCTTTTCTTCCAGATGGTGCGAGTGAAACTGGCAGGGGAGCCCACGCTTCTTCTCATATTCAACGACATCACCGAGCGCAAAAGGGCTGAGGCGACGTTAAGGCTAACCCAGATATCGGTCGATCGAGCCGCGGAGTGCGTGTGCTGGGTGAGTCCTGAAGGCCGGTTTCTCTACGTGAACGAGGCCGCCTGTACCCGCTATGGCTATAGCCGTGAGGAAATGCTCAACAGGACCATCTTTGACGTCCACGCGACCATGACAAAGGAAGCCTGGGCGGCCAGATGGGCGGAGATGAAGGCTGCAGGATCCCTTACCATCGAGACTGCCCACCGTACCAAAGAGGGAGAGGTCTTCCCTGTTGAAGTAGCGGCCAACTACGTTCTTCACGAGGGCAGAGAGTACAACTTCGCCTTCATTCGTGACATAAGCGAGCGCAAGCTGACCGAGCAAATGCTTCGTCTCACCAAGCTTTCCATAGACCAGGCAGCCGATCTCATCCATTGGCTTGATTCCGAGGGCAAGATCCTCTACGTCAGCGATTCCGTCTGCCGGCGACACGGCTATTCGCGGGAGGAGTTGCTTCAGATGACCATTTTCGATCTGGACCCCTCGCAGTCGCCGGTGCGGTGGGAAGAACACTGGCGACTGATCAGGGAGCGCGGCTCCATCGTCATGGAGTCGGTTCACAAGGCCAAAGACGGAGAGGTCTTCCCCGTGGAGTTGACGGTCAACCACGTTGTGTGCGACGGGCGGGAATACAACTTCGCCTTCGGGCGCGACATCAGCGAGCGCCGGCGGCAGGAGGAGGACGTTCGCCGGGCCAAAGAAGCTGCCGAGGCCGCGAACCGTGAGCTCGAACTCGCGGTTCGTCGAGCCAACAATCTCGCTCGCGAAGCCCAACAGGCGAGTCAGGCTAAGAGCCTCTTTGTGGCCAACATGAGCCACGAGATTCGGACCCCATTGAACGGGGTCACGGGAATGCTGGACCTGCTTCTAGGCACCGAACTCGACGAAGAGCAGCGGGACTTGGCGGAGATGGCCCGTTCGAGCGCCGATGCGCTGCTCGCGGTCATCGGTGATGTGCTCGACTTTTCGAAGATCGAGGCCGGGAAGCTCGAGATAGAGACCACCGATTTCGACTTGCGGACCACGCTCGAGGACCTTACTGCGGCGCTGGCATTTCGAGCCTGGGAAAAGGGGATTGAACTTGCCACCTTGGTGGAGCCGAACGTCGCCTCGAGGCTCCACGGAGATCCAGGAAGGTTGCGCCAGGTACTCACGAACCTTGCCGGGAACGCGGTGAAATTCACGGAAAAAGGCGAGGTCAGCATTCACGTGCTCCTAGAAGCCGAGAACGAAAGCTCCCAGATAGTGAAGTTCGTCGTCCGTGATACCGGCATGGGTATCAGCCCTGAGCGACTGGAAGAGTTGTTCCAGCCGTTCACGCAGGCGGATCCCTCCACGACTAGGAAACACGGCGGGACCGGTCTCGGTCTCTCTATTGCGAAGGCACTGGTTGAGATGATGGGCGGCACCATAGGGGCCGACAGCCGGCCTGGAATGGGCTCGACCTTCTGGTTCAACGTGGTTCTGGGCAAGGCTGGCGCCGGATCGGCCCTTGACGAAGACGAGTTTGCCGACATAGCGGGCCTGCGCGTTCTGGCCGTCGATGACAACGAGACCAACCGCAAGGCTCTTGCCGGCATGCTTGAGTCTTGGGGGTGCCGGCACCAAGAGGTGGCGAGCGCAGCGGCCGCGCTTGCGGCGCTCCGTGAGGCCGTCTCCGCAGGTGATCCATTCCAGATTGCCGTCCTCGACATGCATATGCCCGAGGTCGATGGGGAGATGCTCGGGGGCCAAATTGTCTCCCACCCGGATCTCGGCAAAACCGCCCTGGTCATGATGACCTCAGGCGGAATCCGGGGGGATGCAGCGCGCTTGGAGAAGATGGGTTTTGCGGCTTATCTGGTCAAACCGGTCCGGCAATCACAGTTCTATGACTGTCTGGCCGCCGTCGCTGGAAGGGCGGTCGGGAACGCAAGACACGAACGCTCATCGGTTCCGATAATCACCCGGCACACGCTGGCCGAGCGGTTGGGGCGAAGGGCGAAGATCCTCTTGGCGGAAGATAACCCGATCAACCAGAAAGTGGCACTCAAGACCTTGGAGAGGCTGGGGTATCGCGCCGATGTGGTGAGCGATGGGACTGAGGCTGTCGAAGCCTTACGCGAAGCGAACTACGATTTGGTGCTCATGGACGTTCAGATGCCTGAGATGGACGGCCTGGAGGCGACCAGACAAATACGGGCGGGCGCGTCTGATGTCCGCAATCCGAGGGTACCCGTAATAGCCCTCACCGCTCACGCGATGGTCCGCGACAAACAGGAATGTCTCGACGCCGGCATGGACGACTATCTTGCCAAGCCCATCAAGCCGGCAGACCTCGCGGCGGTGTTGGACAAGTGGCTTGACCTCCCGGCAGGCACGAGCGGCTCGAAGCAGGCCCGAAGCGAACCCGCCACGCCTAAACCAGCCAAGTCCGCCCAAGAAGAACCGAGTTTCGACAGGACCGTCCTCCTTGAACTCCTCGATGGTGATGAGCGGGCTGCAGCCGATATCCTCGCCGAGTTCCTAGAAGAAGCTCGGGGGCAGGTGGCCGGTTTGAAGCAGGCGGTCCGAGACGGCGATGTCGCGCTTCTACGGCAAAACGCTCACACTCTGAAGGGTGCATCGGCAAGCGTGGGCGCGAAGCCCCTCAGCAAAACCGCGGCCACCCTGGAAATACTGGCCGGAGAAGGCGAGCAACGAGACCTCCAAGACTCGGTGCGAGAAGTCCAGGCTGCATTCGTACGCCTCGAGAAAGGCCTCACGACCACTGACGGGTGACAGCCGTGCAAGCGCTCATCGCTGAAGACGATCCTGTTTCAAGAAACCTCCTTGAGCGCGTCCTTTCGAGCTGGGGCTACGAGGTCGTCGTCACCTGCAACGGCGAGGAGGCTTGGGGGTGGTTACAACTTGACGAAGCACCCCCTATCGTCATTCTCGATTGGATGATGCCGGATCTGGACGGTCTTGAGGTGTGTCGCCGGGTGCGAGCACTCGGGTTGCCCGCTCCTCCATACATCATTCTTCTGAGCGCCAGAGATGGGAAGAGCGATATTGTCGAAGGGTTGAACGCCGGCGCAAACGACTACGTAGGAAAGCCCTTCGATCGGGGAGAGCTTCGAGCTCGCTTGGAGGTGGGACGAAGATTCGTGGAGCTCAACAGAGAATTGCTTGGGACCCAGCGCACTCTGGAAATCCAGGCGCGAATCGACTCTCTGACCGGGTGCATGAATCGGCGCGCCATACTCGAGCGGCTGGAGGAAGAGATGGCGCGGACGGAGCGCCAAGGAAGTCTTCTGGGAGTCGGCCTCATTGATATCGACCGCTTCAAGCTCGTGAATGACACGTTTGGTCACGCGACGGGAGACGACGTCCTTCGAGAGTTTGTCAGTCGATCCATGCGCGCAATGCGAGCATACGACGCTCTGGGGCGCTTCGGTGGTGAGGAATTCTTGGTCGTGGTGCCGGGAGCTGACAGCGACGAGACGGAAGGGGTTCTCGAGCGCATCCGCCTCGCTATCTGCAGTGCGCCAATCGTCGCCGAAGGCAACGAGGTCAACGTGGCGGTAAGCATCGGAGGGGCAGTAACACGAGGGGGACTCATCGACGGGGTGCTTCGGGCCGCTGATGATGCTCTCTATCAGGCGAAATCATGTGGGCGAAACCGGGTTGTCGTCCATGAGCAAGAGTCGACGATGAGCGCTGCCGGCGAGGAGATGAACGCAGCGGCACGGGGACCATTCGTCTGATTGCCGCTTCGCCGAGCGGCTTCTAACGCGCAGTGCTCGTGGCTGCCTGTATCAGCGCCCACCGGCCGGAAGACCGCACGGCCCCCGGGGCGACAAGGTGGTCCTACCGGCGGTCCAGTTCTCGCACCTGATCCAGGAGCAGGGACTTGAAGCGGTCCAACGTGACCGGATATGCCTGGATCGGGATGCCCATCCAATCGAAGTACTCCAGCAGTTTCTCCGGTTCCTCCACCGCGTACTGATCCAGGTACCCAAGCGGATCCAGGACTATCGCCCCGCCTTCATGTTTGGGGAAGTTCTCATTCGCCCGTGCCTGGTCCCAACCCTTGAAGACCTCATGGCGGTACTTGACCCAACCAGGGGTCATCCACCAGACCTTCTCCCCGCCGGCTACCTCTTGGGCGATTGCCTCTCGCTCGTCTTCGCCGGCCAGCATGTCCATGCAATGGGTGGCTTCGATCCTCGCCACGCGAGGCCCCTGCTCTTCGATGATCTTGCTCATGGTGCGCAGGGGCGCGTCCGCATTGACGTAGCAGAACTTGCCACCAAAGACGACGAGCACCTTGTCGGCCCTTTGCTTCGCCTGGTCTATCCGCTGTAGGAGCTGTCGTTCGAGTTCGCGAGGATCTTGGTGAAGACCCGGGCTCGTGAACAGCAGATGTTCGGTGTCCAGAAACCCGGACTCTCTCAGTGCGCGCAGCTCCATGGTCATGGTGCCGCAGGCCACAATGGCGATATCCGTGAAGGAGGTCTCGTTCACCTTATGGACTCCTGTCGGTGCGCGCTCGGGGAGAGGGGTTGGATCGCCCTCCTGCGCTCGCCCGGCACCGGGCTCCCAGGCAAAGGCTGGTCCGGGTCAACTCTGGTCCGGGTTGAAGCTGGTGGTTGACCCGTATCCGGGAGCAAACATGACGTGCCTGAACATGATCGGCCGGTCCACCCTTTTGAAGTTGAGCGGGCAGTGCGGCAAACCCTTAGGGACGTATACCCAGGTGGTGCTGGTGATGGTATAGGTCTCGGCGTCCTCGCCCTCGCCCATAATGAACTCGATCTCCGCCCCGAAATCCCTGAAATCCATGGGGTTGCCGCCGACAAAGTAGAGGAACTCAGCGCAGTTATGGCTGTGCGGTTTGGGTATCATGAGGTACGGCCGGTAGATCGGGCGCAGTACCTGTGTGAAGGGCTCATCCCATCCCTCTGCAGGGGCCTCCTGATTGATTCCGATATAGATCGGCTGCTCAGGGTCCGGATTCGCCCGGTTAGGGATTCCCCAGGGTTCAGTCAAGATGTACTTTCCGTACTTATTGTCGGCCACTTTCGCCTCCATCACTTGGAAACTCGACCTATTGATAGGTTCATGTAAGCGGGTTGTCAAGGGCCGATCGCTATGTTGGAAGCCGACTGCTGCAGCCGCACCGCTGTTCCATAGGCGAGAATCTCGGCCGCCTGAGACATCACCATGGAGGTTGTGAAGCGAACGACGATGGGGTCGAAGGAACTTCTGTCG
>CAZCCL010000084.1:0-11477 GCA_964497095.1 uncultured Gaiellales bacterium
AGATTCCCTAGATCCAACCAGTACGACCCGGAGTGGATCATGGAGAATCCGATGGGCGCTCATCCGCTCTGGCTCACCGAGTGGCTGACCGGACACATCAAGTTGCAGCCTGGGATGCGCGTGCTCGATCTAGGCTGCGGAAAGGCGAAGTCCTCCGTCTTCTTGGCGCGCGAGTTCGGCGTCGAGGTCTGGGCGGTCGACCTTTGGACAGGCGCGGACGAGAACCGGCTTCGCATAGAGGACGCGGGTGTGTCGGATCGAGTGATCCCGATCCACGCGGACGCCCGTCAGCTGCCTTTTGCCGGGGAGTTTTTCGACGTGGTCGTCTGCATCGATTCTTTCAACTACTTCGGGACGGACGATCTGTACCTGAACTACCTTTCGCACTTCATCCGGAACGAGGGCATGTTGGCTTTTGTGTCTGCCGGCTTGACGCAGGAGTTCGGGGGGCATGTCCCGGATCATCTGGAGCGGCTCTGGACCGGGGATTACTGGACGCTCCACACCTCCGCATGGTGGCGGGAGCATGTGAGGAAGACGGGACTCTTCGACATCTCCTTTGGCGGGGACATGCCGGATGGGTGGCGACTTTGGCTTGACTGGGCAGTGGCGACGTACTCTGCGGCCTGGTACCGCGACGTGCTGAAGGCAGATGGCGGCCGTTATCTCGGATACGTGGGCCTGGTGGCTCGACGCATCGGCGGGCAGCCATTGGCGAAACATGCTTGGCCGGCGACACTGCGCTTCTCGGAAAGCCGGTACGTGCCTCATCCGCTTCTCCGCGCCGACCAAAGTGAGCCGGGCCGTCTAGGCTCGCTCCTGAATCGCCTGAGGCCGAGGCGCTAGCTATACGCACGGCCTCTGACCCCAGAGCGTTCAGTGCGTTCGCAGTCGATGCCCTTGCGCTACTTGCCGGTGGCAGCGTGCATCATGGCCATCAGCAGCAGGCCCGCGCCCAATCCTATGAACAGACCCGCGACCAGGTATCCGAGCAGCCAGCCGATTCCCATACCGATCAGCAGACCGGCGGGGACGAAGACGCCGCTGGCTTCCCATCCCTTCCGACCGCGGCATAGAACGTGCGGCTACCCACGACGGTAGTCGTGACCTCCCCGGCCTGCACAAGAGCGCCCAGCTGCTTCAGGGCTTCGTTGATGTGTAGACCCAAGCCATCCGCGACATCCTCGGCCGTGCACGGCCGCCTCCAAAGCAGCGCGAGAACGTCTGCGCCGGGGGTTTCACCAGGCTCCGGGGTGGCGGTCAGCTCCTGCTGAACATGGCTGACAATCTCCACCTCTCCGGAAAAGAGAGTTCTCAAGGCTTCCATCTCACTCGGCGGAACCGCAAGTGCGGACTGCTCTGCCGGGGGACGGCACACGGTGTTGAGCTGCACGCATGCCGGTCCGATCCGCTCGGCAAGGGCGGCGATCTTACCGGCCTCAGCTGGAATCCCGGTCACGCCGGCAAGCAGAAGAACCTCGAGCCAGACCTCGCCTGGGTAACGGCTGGTGAACGAGGCGATGCCCTCCACCATCTGTTCGAATCCTATCTCAGGGTGTGGTCGGTTCACGTATGCGAACACCTCGGCATCGCCGGCGTCGAGCGAGGGAAGGACAATGTCCGAACTCATCAGCGCATCCTGCACTTCTGGCATCCACAGCAGCGAGCCATTGGTCAACACTGCTACCGGGACATCGGTCATGCCCTTGATCCCGTCTATCACCCGACCAATGTCGAGATTGAGCGTGGGCTCACCCGAACCGGCAATACCGACAACGTCAAATGTGGGCGGATCGGGTTCGAGTATGCGCTCGACCTCGGTGAGGATCTCTTCCGCGGTGACAAACGCGGTCCGCTCGACGGTTTTCGCGGTGGTTCGCCCCAACTGGCAGTACACGCAGTCATAGGTACAGGTCTTGAGGGGAACCAGGTCGATCCCCAAAGAGCGTCCGAGGCGCCGGGAAGGTACGGGCCCGTAGATATGCCTAAGACCCTGAGAGCTCATTGCGAATGCGCTCTGTGGGGCCTGCGCGCGGAATGTCGGTCCGGCAGGATCGCTCAGTAGTTAAGAGTAGCCTTCGATTCGGTGGTTTCCTTGATCACCCGTGCTCCTGCGATGAGCTCAGCGCCTTCGATCAAGAGCTCGATGCCGATCTGCCGCTCCTTCACACACGGACTGCAGACAAGCAGCTTGCCTCCCTCTTTGAGAAACGATTCCATCAGCTCCGCCAAAGGAGGAAGGCCCGCCGCAAAGACATGCTCGTAGACTCCCTTCTGGGCCAGCAACACGGCGGTGCCCTGGAGGACGACCACTGCCTCGCACTCCATGACCAGCGCGGCGTTGGCCATCATGAAGGGAAAAGTGGCCCGCTCCGGGTCCTCGGGTCCGTGGGTGGCGATGATTGTGACCTTCTCGCAGCCTGCATCGGTCATAGTACCCTCCTCACTCGGTCGGTTACCTGGCTCGGCCAACAGGACTTAAGGCGCTGGTCGGAGGCAGCCGCCTGGTTCCTCGCTCGCATATGGACACGGCGCAAACGTCGCCTCCTTTTCGGCTAGCCCGCTTGAGGCTCGCCCATCGGCTTGGCGGCCGCCCTCTCGTGTACCTGTGCCGCGTCGGCCTGGACCTCGGCGAAATACACTGCCAACGGTCGATAGGCGAGATGCGCCCATTTGCTGAAAGGCACTTCGAGCACCAGCATAGGGACGACGCCCATGAGGTGCACGACGTACGTTATGTTGGCTGCCATGTCGAGGCCGCCCCGGTGCAGCACGTGCTGGAGGATGCCGGTGAAGGCGACCACGAACAGCAGTATGAGGAATATCCAGTCGCTTTCGTGAGAGAACTTGCTCTGGGGTTCGGTCTTCTTGATGCGGGCACGTATGGCGAATCCCACCGCCCCCAGAAGGCCGATCGTCGCGATGTACCCGAACACGTGGACCCGCCAATCGATGCTCGGCCCGGACCACATCTGGGCCAGAAAGAACATGATAAGCACCAACATGATCATGTAGCTGAGCATTAGGGGAAGATGGATGAGCCACGGTCCTCTGCGGGAGCATTTCCCGAAGCGCTTCTGTGTAAGGAAATGCAAGGGTAGAACATATCCCTTACGAAGATAGGATCCCATCCCGGGAGGTTCACTGCGCCCCTTCACCATAGTGAAGTACCACATCCGGCCGCAGTTCGTCAGCAGAAGCACAAGGAGTATGCCGGCCATGGCCCAGTCGAAGATATGCACGCCGGAGCTGGGCAAGAAGGCGTTCGGTCCACCGTATTCGCTGATACTACCCACCGAGAATCCGACGGCCAGAAACCCCACCGCTGTGACAAGCGCCAAGAGCAGGACAGCGATGACCTCGGTCTTCCAAGACCGATAGAAGTGTCGGGAGATACCTGTGAAGTCGTATTTGGCCGTCAGCCAACGCCGGAGGCTCATCATCGTCTCGCCGGGCTCGGCCTCCCGCGGACAAGTATCAGAGCAGTCTCCACAGTAATAACAGAGCCAGGGCTCCAAATGCGCTGCCAGGTGGTCTCGCTGACCAAGCTGCACGTATCGGATCATGCGCCGAGGAAAGGAGGTATCTCCCTCGGAGAGAGGGCAGACGGCAGTGCAGTTCCCACAGTTGAAGCAGGCCCTCATGTCTCCAGCGCCGTAGTCATCGAGTTCCTTGAGAAGGGTGGGATCGACTCGCAGCGTCATGGTCTCTCAGTCCTCCCCGCCTTCGTTGTCCGTCTGGTCGGTTACCGCGGCCGAAGTCTTCCGCTCCTTCGTCTTGCTGCCAGGTCTCGCCTCGGGTACCAGTGAGTAGGTGTAGTAGTCACCGTCCCTTTCCGGCATTTCCGCGACATGCCCATACTTGCGCATCGCGGCGATGTGCCAGAGTACGCGGTCGGTGGACAGCTGCGTGGCGGCGGCAAGTTGCGGTACGCTCATTGGACCGCCCGCCAGATCGGCGACGATCCTCTTGCGCTCAGCCCGTACGACGCCGTTGGCTGCGTTTGCCGCCTTCACGTGCTGGGAGCGTTCTTCCCGAAGCCTTTTGAGAGTCTCTCTCGAGGCTCTCGTATAATCGCCGGCGTCGCTCATCGCACCCCTACCTCTGCATGTGATGCCAAGAGGGCGTCGACCATGGCTTCATAGGCGTCCAACGACCAACCGCTGAGATCGATGGCTCGGGTGGGGCAAACGGCGACGCAGGCGCCGCAACCGCCACAGATGGCTGCGTTCACGATCGCCTTCCGTGTCCCGTCATCGTATTCTTCCATCGTGATCGCCCCAGGGGCCGGACATTCCTCCAGGCAAGCGGCATCGCCGATGCACCGCAGGGCATCGACGTGAGCCACGAACGGATCGAGCTCCACGCTCCCACCTGCAAGTAGTGCGCAAGCTTTTCCGGCGGCGGCTGATGCAGAGGCGCAACTCTCGGTCGTATCCTTGGGGGCCTGACAGGCGCCCGCCAGCAGCACACCTTTGACAGCTTGCTCGACGGGTCGCAGCTTGGGGTGCACCTCTTGTAGGAAACCGTCGGCGCTGACCGGAAGTTTCAGGCTGGTGGCCAGGCCTCCTACCACAGCCGGATTCATCCCGACGGCCAGCACTACCATGTCTACCCCGACCTCGACCTCCTCGCCCCACGTCAGGCCGTCGATGCAACTTATCGTGACGGGAAAGTCGCCTTTGTCGTCCTCCGTTACCTTCGGTGGTTGCGCCCCGTCGTAGCGGAGGAAGATGACATCTGCCTTGGACGCTCGCTCGTAGTACTCTTCGTGACCGCGGCCGTAGGCTCGGATGTCCTGATAGAACTCGTAGGCCGTGACCTCCTGGAACTTGGCACGCAGTTCGCAGACAGCGTGCAGCGTAGCCGTGCAGCAGACACGGGAACAATGCTCGTTGATACGTCCGTTGTCCCCCGGCTCTTGGACGCCTTCCACCTGCCGGCTACCGACGCAATGGATGAACCCCACGCCGCGCACCGGCTTTCCATTGAAGGTCGGTGCCGCGCCCTCAGGCTGCTCGGTGAGCCATTTGATGAAGTCTGCCAGTGTCACCACCTGGGGCAGCCGGCCATAACCGTACTCACCCTCGGGCGGTACGTAGAGGTCGACGCCTGTGGCTACCACGATTGCCCCTGCATCCATCGGAAACGTACGAGCCGGCTCGGCCGATTCGCTCGATGCCGCCGTCTCAGCTTCAAAAGCATTCGCCGGCCCGTAGCCGCGGAACGGCTCGCAACGCCAGTCCAGTGAGGCGACGTCCCGAGTTTCTCGGCCGGGAGTGGCTTCGATAGTGACCCCGTGGGCAGACTGTTTCAGGGCCAATGAGAACGCCCCGACGTAGCCCTCGACGCTCTCGACCACGGTGCCCGTGTGCACAGTGATGCGTGGGCTCGTCAGCACTTCGTTGCACAGACGGCATAGGATATCTTCGGCCGGCTCCTCGTACGGGAAGAGCTTCTCGAGCAGAGCAACCCGGCCTCCCAGGGCCAACTCCTTCTCAACCAGAGTGACGGACAGTCCGGTCTTGGCAAGATCTGACGCTGCACGTAGGCCTGCCACCCCTCCGCCGACAACCGCGACTGCGCGCACGGCAGGGATCACCACGGGCTCTAATGGGCGGAGCATCCTTGCCTTGGCGACCGCCGCTGTCACGAGAGCCGTTGCTTTGGCCGTCGCCTCCGCCCGGTCGCCGTGCGACCAGCTCACCTGCTCGCGAATGTTGACATGCTCGTAAACGTAGGGGTTCAGCCCTGCTCGTTCCAGTACGCCCCGGAATGTGGTCTCGTGCAGATTCGGCGCACAGGCTGCTATCACCACACGATCGACACCAACCGCCTCGATGTCGTCCATGATCATTTGCTGGCCCGGGTCAGAGCACATGAACGTGTTGGCTCTGGCCACAACCACGTTGGACAGTTGCTCCACCCCGGCAACCACGGCCTCGACGTCCACCACATCGGAGATATTTCCGCCGCAGTAGCAGATATACACCCCAACGCGGGGCTCGCCGTCGTCTATTTGGGGCTGTTCAGATTGCTCAGTCAAGGCTGCCCTCCCGACATATCTCCATCGCCGCGGCACTTGCTTCGGCGATGGTATCGACGATGTCCATGGGACCGGTGGCTGTGCCGGCTACCGTTACGTGTGGAAGGGCCGTGCGGCACGGGGCATCTTTGGGATACGGAACGTTGACAAACCCATCTTCGCCGGTCTCGAGCGGCAACAACTCGCGCGCACCGGGCGCTGGAGCCATGCCGAGAGAGAGTACGACCATGTCGTGATTCTTCACCTCCGCTTGCCCACGGTCGTCGATGTTCTCGACGTGTACGTCGATGGAACGGTCTGAGCTTTCCACCAAACGACCGACCTTGGCCTTCACGAACTCGATACCCATCGCCTTGGCCAACCGGTAGAACTCCTCGTATCCCTTGCCGAAGGCGCGGATATCCATGTAGTAGATGGTGAGGTCGGCGAACGGAAGGATGCCGCTAAGAAGCATCGCCTGCTTGATAGCGTACATGCAGCAGACACGCGAGCAGTACGGCACGCCTAGAGACTTGTCTCGCGAACCGGCGCACTGTACCCAAGCGACGGATGCTGGTTCTTTTCCGTCTGCGGGACGCAGCACGTGGCCATAAGGGCCATGCGGCGCCAGCATGCGTTCCATCTTCAAAGGCGAGATGACGTTCGCGATCTTGCCGGAGCCGTACTCAGCCTTGCTGTCCGCGGAAGTCAGTTGCCAACCGGTCGCCACGACGACGTGGGCGATGTCTACCCGGATCAGTTCATCTTGCTGATCGTAGACAATGCAGTCCTTTGGGCAGACCTGCGCACACCGGCCGCAGAGATTACAGGATTCCGTGTCGATGAGGGCTACCTGCGGTATGGCGTTGCTGAAGGGTACGTAGATGGCCCGCCGGGCACCAAGGCCCTCTTCGAATTCGTCCGGTACCTCGACCGGGCAACTGTACTCACACAGGCGGCAACCGATGCACGCCGCCTCATCAACGAAACGAGCCTTACGTCTTATGATGCCGCTATAGCCTTCATTATGCGGGGTCAGATCCTCCACCTCGGCATAGGTGAAGATGGTGATATTGGGATGGTGCGCAGCAGCTGCCATCTTGGGCGTTGTGATGCAACTCGAGCAATCAAGAGTGGGAAAGACCTTGCTGAGACCGATCATGGCGCCCCCGATGCTGGGCCGGCGCTCGACAATGGCAACCTCGCGGTCGCGGCCGGCAAGATCGAGAGCGGTCTGTAGTCCGGCGATACCGCCGCCGACTACCAAGGCGTCAAAGCGCGCAGTCTTCATGCCGCATCACCCTCCGCGGCCGCGGCCGAGGCCGCGGATGCCTGGGCACCGACGCGCGCATTCATGTCGGTGATCTCCTTGAGATAGGCCTTCGTGCAGACGGTGCAGATTGCCGTGAGTCGCAGACGGGCGGTATCGATGCCTCGCTCTTTGAGGCCGAGTTTGACGCGGTCGATGCGCTTGCTGAGCCGTTCGAAGGCCCCGGGCCAAGGGCATTCGTGGCCGCACGACATGACGATGATGCCGGCGAAACCCTTTTCAAAACAGTCGTAGTAGAACTGGTCCGGAAAGAGCACCGGCGCGGGCACACGCAAGAGGTACGTGTTCGCTGCGTAATGCAGACGAGCCTGACCGACTGCGTCGGCAGCGACGTCGGCACAAGACGTAGATACGAGAACCAGAATAGGGGGCTGCGTGTTTTGAGGCACTGCGTTCATCGGAACAACCGCACTCACGCTGCCGGCCGCTGGTTACTTGCCGCGGCGTATGAAGATGCGGTCGTATTCCTCCTCGGATCGTAAGTAGCCGAGGCACTCGTGACCAACCTTGTCGGCCCAGAGCGGGATATCGTTGCGTGAGCCGGGATCCTCGGAACGCACTTCGACGATTCCACCGACGCTGACGCTACCTATGGCCTTCTTGGCCTCCATTAGCGGGCCTGGGCACGCGCAACCGCGCGCATCGACGACGGAGTCCGGTTCGATTCTCTGGAGCTCGTCCGCTTGCAGCGTCATCGTCATCTCCTTCTTGTACTTTGAGACTCTGCATCACCGGCAACTAGGCTGAGCGTTGGATCTGTCTTCCATGACCATGGCGCCCGGGTTTCCATCCCAGGCTTCCACGGCTCGCCCAATACCATCGCCCGCCATTATAGTACCAAGGCAGCTAAATGCAAGTCGCATCTAGCTACGCTTCGAGATGCACAGCTCCACCCCGAGGCCCACAGGGACCTGGTGGTCCGCATCGCCGGTTTCAGCGCGTACTTCGTCGAGCTCCACAAGGGCCTGCAGGACGACGTGATCAGGCGCACCGAGCCGATCCGCAATCTCGGCCACGTCGCTCGGCCGATCGAGGATGCAGCGGTCCGCGTGGATGTCCGGTAGTCCGTAACCCTGGAGTACCGCCGGGGCCGCCGAATTCGGTGTATCCCAGCATCGGGCGTGACCGGTACTTGCGCTCGCATGAAAGGACAGACCTCTCGCCGATAAGCGTTTTCTCATCTTCATCTAACGGCCTTCTTATGCTGTCCCGTTACTTTGGCCTCCAACGAGGGTCAAACCTGAGGTGGACGGAGGAGGATTCATGAAGAGAAGGCTCATCGTGCTCGCAACTGCGATCATACTCGGAGTGTCGCTGTTGGTCCCGACGGTCGCTTTCGCAGGTGGGGACCAAGTCCATCGGCCGGCTCCCGGAGAGTGGCTGAACGAGGGCGCCGATCCGTTGGAGTGGCAGCTGCAGATCAACAACTAGCCGCACCGGCTTTCTTACTCATTACCCGGCCCCGGCCGGGTTTCTTTTTCGATGAATCCCGCCGGCCGAGAGGGCGACTAGGAGGTCCCAACGTACGGTGCGGCGGATAGCGGACTCGACGGTTCTAGTCCGCATTGATGGCCCAGGCGATCTCCTCGATACTCTCACCGTAGGCGCTGCCGGGAACAGCCCAGCGTCCGTTGAGATCGGCAAGGACGGACGCGACGCCGCGCGGGTCGACGAAGTCGAACCGCGGGTCGGCGTTCGCATCGGCCCACGATACCGGGCTCGAGGCGTAGACATAGGCCACCATGTGGGCCACGTGGGCCATGACCCCTGCCTCGGCCGTCGAGAACCATGCGCCTGGTTCGCCGCCGCCGGTGGCTCCGATGCCCGCGTAGTTGTTCTGCTCCGGTACCACCGCCCCACCGTACATGCCGTAACCGGTCTCCTTGATCATCTGTGCCCAGAGCAGGTCGGCACGAAGTCCCGCTTCGGCGCAGTAGCGCACGTAGTAATCGGCCAGAACCGGGGTGGGGACCGTGAAGCGAGGCGAGGGACATACCTCGAGAAGGTAGTAGGCCAGCCGCTCCGCCGATCCGCTCCACACTCGTTTGAGCGGCGTTTGCCCCCCGGTGAGGACGACTGCGGTGGTAACGTCCGGTTCGACCGAGGGAGCGGCGGACGTGGTCGTGGTGGACTCAGGCGGGCTCGACGAAGAAGTCGTGGTCGGGCGGTCCTTGATCGCCGCGCCTGCCGGACGGCTTTGCTCGGCCATGACCCTTTCATGCAGGGAGGATGAGCCTCGCGTTTGGGCGACGTCCACAGTCTCGGCGGACGCGGCGGCGGTGGACGTGGTAGCGACGGGGAGCGTGACCGCCGCAGATAGGCTCCGCGGTAGAGAGGCTCCCTCCCCGCATCCTAAGGCGAGGACCGACGTGACCGCTATCGCCATGAGCATCGCTACTCCGGAGATCGATGCTCGGGCGGTGTTGTTTCGGCGTGCCGTTCTCACACAGTGGCCCTTCATCGGTAACCTGTACTTGGTTGCTCCAGCATATTGGGCTGGACCACCACAGCGCAACCGATAACGATATCGGCAGCGCTGCGACGTGCCCTGAGAGTGGGGTTCGGAGTGGAGGCGCCGACGGAGATCGGGGGCGACTGGACGGGGGGACACGAGAGACATAGAGTGGGGGGCCGTCACCGGCTGGGCTTCACGTCGTGGGAGCGAAGGGATCGCGATCCAGCCCCTGTCGACGTGCAGGAACCGGGTGGCGCTCCTCGCGTATGAAGAGCGTGCATGCCAGGGCCAGCGCCGCCATACCGGCCGAGATGATCAGCGCTAGGTCGTAGTCCCCGGTGCGATCGAAGATCACCCCGCCCGCGTAGGCCCATACCCCGCCTCCGAACGTGTGGACCATCGTGATGAAACCGGAGATGAAGCCGAGATGGGTCACGCCGTACAGCTTGCCGAGCAGTGTCGGGGTGAGTGGGGCGGTGACCAACAGGGTGAAGCCGAAGCCCAGCGCGAAGACCCAGAAGGACGCTGTACTCTTGAAGCTGAAGAGTATCGCGAACAAGACGATCCGGAAGACGAAGGTGACGGCGATGGGGAGTTTGTTCCCGATCGCGTCGGCGGCGGGGCCGGCCAGGAGGACCCCGCCCAGGCTGAGCAGGCCGAGCCAGGCGAGCATGTTGGCTCCGGTTGCGGGGGAGACGCCGTAGTCGGTGACCATGGCCACCAGGTGGGTGGTGACGAGGAAATCCGCGGAGCCGCAGACGAACATGACCACCGTGAACAGCCAGAGGGAGCGGGTGCGCATGGCCTCCGGGAGGGTCAGGCCTTCGGAAAGCTGTTGGCGCGAGTGCTGGTTGTGCTGCTCGCTTGGGGGCGGGACTCCGTAGGGCTCGAGCCCGAGGCTCCTCGGATTCCCGCGGACCACCCAGAAGGCGAGGGGCAGATTGACGGCCAGGGAGAGGGCGGCGATCCAGAGGACCGTGGTTTGCCAGCCCGAGCTGAGGACTACATCGGAGAAGACCGGTACCAGGAAGAACTGTCCCAGGCAGCCGCCGCCGAACGCGAGGCTTACGGCCAGTCCTCGTCGCCTCTCGAACCAGTTCCCGATGATCGAGCCGAAGAGGGGGACGGTGACGCCTCCTAGACCGGCCGCGCTCACGATCCCGTAGTAGAGGAGGAACTGCCACAGGGAGTCCATCGTGGCCATGAGCGTGTAGCCCGCTGAGAAGAGGACGGTCGACCCGGCGATCACCCACTTGGGCCCAAAGCGGTCGTACAGACGGCCGGTGACGATCGTCGCCAGCGCATATACGGCCATGTTGAGGAAGACGGCCGACGATATGGCGCCGCGACTCCACCCGAACTCTTCGGCCATCGGCTTTACCATCACGCCGAAGATGAGGCGGCCTCCGCCGTTCAGGAACAGGATGACGAACGAAGCGGCGAGTACGTACCACCCGTAGAACAGTCGGGGCATGCGACTGGAGTCGCTCATGCGGACGTCAGGGGCATAGCCTACCTCTCGGTGGATTTGTCGGCCGGCTTGTATGACGGGGATGCCACATCACTATAGTGGTCGCGAGCTGCTTGATAAACGTGCGCCGACGCCAAGAGTGGCTTCTCGAGCGCCCTTGACCGGTGCTCGTCCGCTTGAGCACTGTACACTTGTC
>CAZCCL010000085.1:0-5556 GCA_964497095.1 uncultured Gaiellales bacterium
CTACCGCCCAACACCGGTTTTGAAGACCGGGCCGGCCACCAGACCGAGCGCCGCTCCGCAGCTTTGTCCATGATACCCGGGTCGGACCACGAACGCGGCGGCCGACGCCCCGCGCGGGCCAAGCCCGTCTATCGGGAGTCGTCGTTCGGAAGATCCACCATCAGACGGCCGGCCTCTACCTGTGTCGCGTAGGTCCCCAAGGGGCGAGGCGACTTGAAGACCTTTGCCAAGGCAAGGGTGAGGCCCGACCATTCGGTCCACCGAAGCACGCGCCCGTCCGCCAGTTCGAAGCGCGATCCATGCCGAGGACAGGTGACCACGGTGCCCTCCAGCTTTCCCTCCGACAATCTTCCCCCCATGTGAGGGCACCGTCCGTCCGCCGCGTAGTAGGAGTCGCCCACGCGGGCGACGAGCAACTTGCGGCCCTCAACATCCACCGTCTGCATCGTTCCGTCGGCGAACTCATCCGCCGCGCCCGCATCCACCAGTCGGCCCATTTCAAACCTCCCTAGCGATACCGGAGTCTCCCAAGAGCCCATGGCACAAAGGCACTCCGACCGATCGGTCGCTCAGCCCTTTGGTTACCTCGGCTCCATGATTGCCTCTTCCCCAGAACCACCGGTTCTAGTCTCGCGCATCACGCGAAGACGACAACTCAGACCTCGCGGGTAGTGATCGGCGATCCCCGGGGTGGCGCACCCGCTGCAGGAGGGGTAGATACGACCGGAACGTCCGCGCCCGAACGCAGCCCACCAGCACACCTATTTGGTACGCGGCGTGTTCTGCCACGTAGTACCCGAGATATGTAGGGAAGTCGAGACGAGGCCGCTTGGTGGAGTAGTCGACAGCCGCCGAGTAAAGGGCGGCGAAGACGGGGAGCAGCCGGACGCCCGGGACAAACAGACCGGCTGCCGTCAACGGCACAAGGTAGTACCGCACGAGATGGAAGTAGGCGAAGTAGAGCATGGCCAGGTGTTCGCGGGACACTGAGGACCACACTCGCCGCGCGGGCAGATCGACCCGGCTCCGCTGCAGGTGCTGCGTGCGTCGCACCCCGTCCCAAAGCACCGGCGCCAAGCAGGTCGGGAGCAATCCCGGTCGCCTTCCGACGAGAGCCGCCGAGAACAGGGCCGTGGTCGCAAGGGGAGCCGGCGCCAGCGGGAAGCTCTTGCGCTTGTCGCGATGCAGCGCGTGAAGCGTGGCTTCCGAGGTTCCGTAGTCCGCTCGTCTTCGAAGCATCGCCCCCAGCTGGTTGCGGTGCTTGTGGCGAACCACCCCTTCGGGCGCATACACGAGATAATCGCCGGATGCCCGCAGGCGCCAGCAGAAGTCCACGTCCTCACCCACGGAAAGGTCTTCGCGCAGCCCCCCAAGCTCAGAGTACGAGGAGCGGCGCACCAGAAGGTTGCACGTCGGGACGTAGAACGTGTCGGTGCCTCGTTCTTTGACGACCAGATGCTTCCCCATGTCCAGCGGGGAAGAGACCGTCTCGTATCGATCGAGCGTAGACTCGGTGTGATAGCCGACGGTGCGTCCGCCGACCGCCCCCACCCGCTCCCAGGAGAAGTAGGGTGTAAGTTCCCGGAGCCAGCCCGGATCGGCCACGCAGTCGCTGTCGAGGAGGGCGAGTATCTTGCCCGCGGCTTCGCGGGCTGCTCGGTTGCGCGAGTAGGACGGGCCTCTGTTGCACGCGTTCGCCAACAGTCGGCCGCCGTGATCGGAGACGACCCTTGCCACTGCTTCGGAGTCGGTGGAACCGTCGTCGACGACGATCACCTCCAGTCGGTCGCGTGGGTACTCAAGGCGAGCAAGCGCACCCAAGCACTCGTCCAGGTCGCCCGCGCGGTCGCGGGTGGGAACGATGACCGTAACCGACGGCGCGATGTCGGCATCAGGGTGTTTTTCCCGGACCTCCAAGATCCCACGGCTGCGAAAGTACTCGCAGAGAACGAAGGCCCGCTCTTCAGGCAAACCGAGCCCGGAGGCGATATCGGTGATGCACACGCCGGAACGGGCGCTCTCCAGGAGCCGCCTGGCCGCGGCGTTGACCGTCAACACGCTGAGAGGCGACTCGGAGACTACGCGCCAGGTACCGTCTGCGTTCGGCTCCAGGCGCACCGACCCACGAAGCCGGTACTCCAGGGGTATCAACGCCGCTCACCGGCCTCCGGGGTTGGGAATCCTCAGGTGATCCAGCCAGCCCTCATCCTTCAGAGCGGTGAAGATCTCCTCCACGATGGCTTCCGCAGACTCCTGGACGACGCGGCCTTGACGGGTCTGCACTGATCCGCGGACGAGCTCGAGGATGCGGTCGAAAGCTGGAAGCGCCGGGTCGGGGGCTGCGAGATGATGGAGTCGGGGTCGACGGGGCCGGGGACGGCCGGATCGGAGGGGCTGGTCGGCACGCAGGACCTTTTCGCGAGGCACCCCCAGGTCGGCCAGATCCCAGACGATGATCTCGCGACCTTGGGCAGCCAGAAGGGCGGCGACCGCCATATCGGGCAGCGCTGCGGCATCAGCGGGGGGCCCACCGGCAGCGACGGTCGCTACCAGGGGGAGTGATGCTTCCGCGCGCTCACCAAAACCCCGATCCAGGCTGCGGTCGATCTCCATCCTCTCTTGGCCGTCCGAAAGGCTGAACTCGATCGCTTGGGTGACGCACGGTAGGTGCAGGTTCTCGGCAACAAGCACTCCCAACTGACCGCTGCTGTTGATGACACCTGAGGCGCCGGTGAGGATGAGGTCGAAGCCTGCGGCCTCCGCGGCAGCCGCCAGGATGACCGCCTTCCCTGCGGCGCCGGCTCCAGCGGTGTCCTCGTCCCAGACACGCACGGCCTGGTCGCAGCCTCTGGCCAGGGCCTGCCGTAGCCAGGGCTCGATGCCGGGCGGTCCCCAGTTGATCACGGTCACCTCCGTGTGCGGCGAGGCCGCTTTCACGCCCAGGGCCAGATCGAGGGCACGCACGCCGCCCGGATCGATCTCTCGAACCAGCCATTCCTCCCGGACACGCCCACTGCGCGCGTCGAGCTCCGGGGGGATGCGCACGTCGGCAGCCAGTTCCAGGAAGACGACCACTTTCATGCGACCACCTTTGCGGGTCTAGGTGAGCCGGAAACGCACACCGTATCCTCCCTGGGGGTAGTGCCAGTCGAGAGCTTCGCGGTCGCAGAGGAGCAGACAGGTGCCGCACTCGAGACAGGCTTCGTAGGCGAACTCCACCCGGGCCCGCTCCTCGCTCCACGTATAGCAAAGGGCCGGGCAGGCGAACGTGCACGCGCGATGGACGCAGCCCTGGCAGATGTCTTGATTCACGCGGATGTGCGCCTCGGGGTGGATGCGATAGCTCACCAGATCGAAAAGATCGTCCACGATCACAAGAATGCCCTCCCTCCTTTCAGGAGGTCGGCGAGCAACCGGCGCAGGGGCACCTCGCCCTTGACGGCCCGGCGGCTGAGGCGGCCGATCTTCTCCTTGGGACTCCCGTCGGACCGATAGAGGTCCTCCATAAGCGCGTTCACAACTCGTGGGTACTCGGCAAATAGCCGGTCCTGGTGCAGGAAGTCCACGGCCCGCCCGAAGGTCTTCATGTCGCGCAGGACGAAGCTCTGCTTGAGCTCGGCCGCGTAGCGGGCCAGACGAGTCGCCGACACGTCCCTGTCCGCAAGAGCGGCGGCTCCCACATGAGCAGCTAGGAGGCCTGAGGTGATAGCCAGGTTCATCCCTTCTTGAGTAAGCCCGTTGGTGTAGCAAAGACCGGCGGCGTCACCGGCAACCAGCATCCCCGCCGTGGACAGCCGGGGCACCATGCCCACGCCGGCCTCGGGCAGAAGATGGGCCGAGTACTCGACCAGCCGCGCCCCTCCTAGCAGCGGGGCCGCAGGACTGGAGACAATGAAGCGCTCCATCAGCTCGTAAGGGGGGATCCCGCTCGTTTTGAGGGAGTCAAGATGCAATACCAGGCCCACCGAGAGGGTCTCAGCCTGGGTGTAGATGAAGCCGCCTCCCCGGATCCCTTCCGTGCAGCCCAGAAACTCATGGGTGGCGCCCTCCCGGCCGCTGAGGCCGAAACGGTCGTTGATCTCTTCCTCGGTCAAGCGGTAGAGCGCCCGCACCCCCAAAGCCACCTGCTCCGGCTTGAACCCCCCGTGCAGACCGGCCTCTTGGGCCAGGAAGGAAAGAGTCCCATCGCAGGCTACGACGAGAGGAGCTTCCACGACATCGTCGATTCCAGCCACCCGCACGCCGCAGACCGCTCCGTCCCGCATCACCAGACCCTCGACCCGGCAGCTCGTGAGCAAAGTGACTCCCCGAGCCACCGCCTGTTCCGCGTACCAGCGGTCAAAAAGCGGGCGAAAGAGGGTGAAACCGGTCAGGGTTCGATCGGAGCTCGAGCCGGCACCCGCCGAGGGTCGGTCGGAGCCGGAGTCGGCATGGAAGACCAAGGAGGTGGAGGAGGTCTCGCCCACCACGGAGAGCACCCGCTTGGTGACAGCCCGTTCCCAGGGAGCCCGTTCCCAGAAGTCGGGTACCAACTGCTCCGGGGCCGGGCAGTAGGCCATCATCCCGCCGAACATGTTCTTGGCACCCGGGTATTCGCCTCGCTCCAGCAGGAGGACCTTGACCCCTCGTTGGGCCAACCCCAGTGCGGCACTCGTGCCCGCCGGGCCGGCCCCGACGACCACGGCGTCGAACCGGCCCGCGGCGGATCTAGTCTCGAGAGCGGGGCCGGTGCCGGGGGCAGATCCGGTGCCGGGGGCAGATCCGGTGCCGGAGGCCGATCCGCGATCCGCGGATGCACTGCCGTCCACAGATGTGTCGCCACCGGGGCTATTCGGAGCTTTCGGGGGCATCCCGCCATTCCTTGATCATCTTCACCAAGCCGGGCAGCACCAGCTCCAGATCGGCGACGTAGCCGACATCCGAGAACTGGAAGATGGGAGCCCGGACATCACGATTGACGGAGAGAACTCGCTCGGCCTTCCGCACCCCGGCCAGGTGATGAGGCGAACCCGAGATGCCGAGAGCGAGGTACAGCTCGGGAGTCACGCTCCTGCCCGTCTGTCCGATCAGACGCTCTTTGGGGAGACGTCCATCGTCGACTACCGGGCGCGTGGTCCCCACCGAGCCCTCGAGCAGGTCGGCCAGCTCGCTCACCGTGGCAAGAAGATCATCGCTCGCGCTCCCCGCGCCGGCGGCAACGATGCGCCTGGCATGGACCAGGTCCACGGATCGTGCATCGGGAGCTATGACCTCCAGACGCCGGACACGCGACTGCGCCACGGGTTCCATCTCCAGCACCTCAAGAGCCGGCACTCCGTCCGGAAGGGAGTCCGGCTCCTCCCTCCCCGCGAGGTCCAGAATCACGACCGGAACGGCTCCGGTAGCCGGCTCGATCTCCCGTTCCAACCATCCCCCGAAGACCGGTTTCACGAAAACAAGGCCCCCTTGCTCCGTGACACTCGCCGCCCCTCGGCCCGCACGACACTCACCCTCGTTGACTCTGCCGCCGCCCCGGGACACGCGTACGTCGCTACAACCCACGATCGCCCCGGAATC
>CAZCCL010000085.1:5656-11476 GCA_964497095.1 uncultured Gaiellales bacterium
TGCCGCCGCCCCGGGACACGCGTACGTCGCTACAACCCACGATCGCCCCGGAATCTAGTGTCTGGGCCAGCATGGGCGCCAGTTGACGGCCGATATCGGTGTCTGCCAGTATGACCGCCCTCGGCCGCGCTCGTTCGACGACGCCTGCAAGGGCCGCGGCGACCGATTGGAGGTCAGCTTCTTCCCCGGCCGGCCACGTGACGAAGTGTGGAGCCGCCCCCAACTCAAGGGCCAGCCGCGCCCCTTCGGCGACCAGCACCGCGCCGACATCACCCGCGCCGCCGACATCACCCGCGCCGCTCCTTCCGTCTTGGTCGCTCGGTGGCTCCACCACCACGAGGAGACCACCGCTGGCGCCCACCTCACCGGTGCCCGCCCCCCCACCACTTCCGGCGGGGGTGGCGGCCGGGCTCGGGACGGCCGGGCTCGGGGCGGCGCGCCGCATATTGTCGGCGCCCCCGCTCACACCCGCTTGCCGACCATGTAGCCTTCGTGGATGGCCATATCCACCTTGCGAGGCGCCACGCAGTCGCCGATGCGGTACAGCTCCGGCACCTTCCCCTTGAGGGTGAAGTAGAGGCCGTCGCAGGCATCGTTGCCCATGGCGGTGACGATGCCGTCGTAGCCGGAGAAGACGTCCCATACGTTGGAGTAGACGTTGAAGCCGTGCACTTCCAAGCCCTTGATCTCCATGACCGCGAAGTCCGGGGTGAAGGTGACCCCTTTCTGGAGCAGCCGCTGCCGCGTGAGATAGAGGTCCTGCGACGGCCCCAGGTCGGCCCCGATGAAAAGGCTCGAGGTCACCATGTGCACGGTCTTTCCAAGCTCGGCCAGAAACTCGGCGGTAGCAGTAGCTTGGTGATGGCCGTCGTAGTCGATCAGGAGCACCTTGTCGCCCAGCTCGGCCTCTCCCTTAAGGACCTGCCACACGTTGAAGATGCCCGGGCCGTCGGCGCCGGCCACCGGGCAGCTCTTGGGACGTGATCCGGTGGCCACGATCACCACGTCCGGCTGCTGCTCGAAGATGAGCTCCGCCGTGACCTCCACGCCGAACTCGAGGGGCACCCTCAGCTGGGCCAGCTGATTGCGCTCGTTGCGGACGATGACCCCGAACTCCTCCCTACCTGCTCCTTTCGCGGCCAGAAGCACCTGGCCGCCGAGCTCCTGGGCCTTCTCATACAGGGTGACCTGATGTCCCCGCAAGGTGGCGATCTTGGCCGCCCACATGCCCGCCGGACCCCCACCGACGACCATGACCCGCTTCTTACGCAACGCGGGGCGCAGGTGGCGCTCTCCCTCGGTGTCCTCGCTGCCTACGAACGGGTTCTGGACGCAGCCGATGGTCTTGTTGAGTCCCACTCGTCCGTAGCAGTTCTGGTTGCAGGCGATGCAGTAGCGGATCTCTTCCGTCCGGCCCTCGCGGGCCTTGCGGGCAAAGTCGGGATCGGCGATTTGTCCTCGCACCACTCCGATCATGTCGGCCTGCCCCTCCGCCAGCACCCGCTCGGCCAGAGCCGGATCGTTGATCCGTCCGGTGGCGAACACCGGGAGCGTGGCCACCTCCTTGATGCCGGCCGCCAGCGGGACAGCATAGCCCAGAGGCATGTGCATCGGGCCTCCGACCAGATAGAGGTTGTAGAAGGTGGCCAGGGTGAGGTTGAAGTAGTCCAGTTGCCCCGTGGCCTCGAGCCGCTGAGCGATCTGCTTGGCGTCGTCGAGGGTGAGACCTCCGGGGATGAGCTCATCGCCACAGAGGCGCACGCCCAGGGTGAAGTCGGGGCCCACCGCCTCCCGAACCGCTGCAACCACCTGTAGGGCGAACCGGATCCGGTTCTCGAAGTCGCCGCCGTACTCGTCGCTGCGGAAGTTGGTGAGCGGCGACATGAACTGGCGGACTAGGGAGCTGTGACCGAACTGCAACTCCACCCCGTCGAACCCACCCTCGCGGACGTGGATGGCGGACAGGGCGAAGTGGTCGATCACCTCCCGGATGTCCTCGATCTCCATGGCCTTGGGCGTCTCCCGGTAGAGCACGTCTGGGATAGGCGAGGGGGCCCAGACAGGAAGCCGGGAAAGGCTGCCGCTGCACTGCTGGCCATTGTGGTTGAGTTGGGCGAAGATCCGGGTGTCGTAGGCGTGCACCGCCCGCGTGAGGAGCTTGTAGCGGGGAATGACCTCCGGTCTGAATGCCTCGATGAGATGCTCGTAGGCCCGGTCGGTCGGGTGGACGGACTGCTCTTCCGTGATGATCAGACCCGTCCCGCCCCGAGCGCGAGCCTCCAGGTAGTGCGTGAGCCGGTCGGTAGGGAGTCCGCCGTCCGCCAGGTTCGTCAGATGGGCGGAGAAGGAGATGCGGTTGGGCACGTTCACCCGTCCGATCCGCAGAGGGCTGAAGAGGTTGGGGAAGAGCATGGTCTAGGCGACCTCCTTGGTCGGCATCGCCTCCTGGGCGGACAGAACCGCCCGTAAGCACTCGGGATCGGCATGGTCCGGCGAGCCGGTAAGGAAGAACGCGATCGCCGGACAGCCACCGTGACAGACGGAGAAGCGGTCGCAGGTGCGGCACGAATCCACCTCGAGCTCCCGGAAACGCTCGAGCACCGGCGACGAGTGGAAGATGGCCGAGAACGGCTCGGCGGTGACGTTGCCGGCGAGGAAGGCAGGCGCAGAAAGGAAGGCGCACGGATAGACACTGCCATCCGCGGTCACGGCGCAGGTCATCTTTGCCGCCCCGCACATGTTCAGCCCGAGGGCCCGACGACTGTCCGGGGCGAGAGCGAAGAATGAATCGCCGGTGAGGATCTCTGGGTGATCCCCCAGGAAGTCCGACAGAGCGATGAGTTGGCCCCGGGTCAACCGGTAACCCTCCCAGGTGCCACAGCCCGCGCCGGAAGGACGGAAGCGAGAGAGACGGGTCTTGGCGCCGTAACGCCGGGCGAGATGATCGAAGTCGGCGATCTCGCCCACATTGAGGCGGGTGACCACCATGTTAAGACTGAAGTCGGGATAGCGCCGCTCGGAAAGCAATTCGATCGCCGCAAGCACCCGGGCGAAGGTGCCCCGGCCTCGGATGGCGTCGTTGGTCTCGGCGCACGTGCCGTCGAGACTCACCTGGAGATAGACGGGCGCCATACCCAATAGCTCGTCGATGAGAGCGTCGTCCAGCACGGTGCCGTTGGTGCTCACGCAGGTGGTGATGCCTCGAGACTGAGCATAGCGGAGGATGTCCAGGAAGTCGTCCCGCAAGAAGGGCTCTCCCCCTCCGAAGTTGACCTGGAAGACCTCCATCTCCGCCAGTTCGTCGATGAGAGCCCGGCACCGGCCGAGGTCGAGCTCGCCTCGGCCTTCGCCTCGATCGAAGCCGCGGTCCTCGCCTCCGCCAGGAGTCTTGTCACGCCCTGATCCATCGCCGCGCTCTTCCGCCCGCAGGTGGGCGGACAGGCAATGGGTGCAGTGGAGGTTACACGCCTCGGTGATCTCCCACGTGACGTTGACCGGCGCGCGGAGGCGGGTGCTAGTCAGCCTCGGAGGCATGGATCAGGCCTCTGGCGACAAGACTCTCGAGCAGTCGCGCCATCGCCGGGCGCTGTCCGTCATCGGGCGGTGACACCCGGAGGACACGCTCGGGACCGGTGAAGGGCGGAGGCGCCAGACTGTCTCCGGAGCGGACGAACGTCAGTCTGGTGGAGCGGGTGTCGTAGAAGAGCAAGCCGAAGCTCTCGCGCCGTACTCTGACCCAGTCCGATACGAGATACGTGGTCGTTCGCGAAGGGTCGTGCCTGAGGTTGTCAGTAGACGCCACAGATGCCGTCCACGGCCAGGTCTTCGACCTCGATCTCCTCGAGGATCGCCGGCTCCTCGGCACCGGGCGAGGTGACCTCGAGCCCGGGGGTGTTGCTCATCGTATCCACATCTCCCTCCGTGAATCCCGCTCCGTCAATCCCACTTGCAGACCCAGCGGCCGTTCAGCTCCCGCCGTTCCATCCTCTCACGGATGTCGTTGAGCTCTTCGAGCCTGAAGTAGCCGTCGATGATGCTGTCGAGCATCATGTCGCCGCTCATGGCCAAGTCGACGTACTTGGGGATGTCGTCCTTCGTCGAGATCGAGCCGTACAGCCCACCTATGATGGACTTCTGGCCGAAGACCAGGAAGGTTAGCGGAAGGGCCGCCACCTCGTGCTCTCCCATGATGCCGACAATCATCTGTTTTCCACCGGGACGCACCGCCCAATAGGACTGGACCACCGCCCCGGGATCACCGCTGCACTCGAAGATGATGTTGGCCCCTCCGCCGGTCAGTTCTTGGATGATCGGCACCGGATCTTCCTTGGAGTTGTCGATGAAGTGGGTGGCCCCGAGCTTCATGGCTTTCTCGCGTCGGGCCTCTTCCAGGTCCACGGCGACGAGCGGGTTGGCCTGGCGCATCTTGGCCGCCCGCAGCGCGTTCTGCCCCACGCCGCCAAGGCCCCAGACGGCGACGCCGTCGCCGGGCTGCACATTCGCGAGCTTCGTGACGGTACCCCATCCGGTGGGCACGCAGCAGCTCATGAGGGCCGCCCATTGCAGCGGGAACTCTTTGGGGACAGGTATCAGGGCCCCTTCGGGGACTACCGTATAATCCGAGAATCCAGAGACGAAGTTGCCGTGCAGCACGGGTTCACCCTTGGCGTCCCTGTAGCGCGTGGTGCCGTCGAGCATGGTGCCGGAAACGAACTGCGGGAAGGTGCCGGAGCAGATGTTGCCCAGGCCCTCGCGGCATTCCGGGCAGTCGCCGCACGGGCACATCCACGCGCTGGCCACGTGGTCGCCCGGCTTCACCCGGGTCGTTCCCGGGCCAACCTCCTGCACGATGCCGGCGGCCTCGTGTCCCGCGACCATCGGCAGCTTCATCTTGGTGAAGCCCTTGGTGTTGCTCAGGTCGCTGTGGCAGAAGCCGGTGTAGGCATACTTGACGAGGGCTTCACCCTCTTTGGGCGCATCCAGCTCCAGTTCCTCGATGCTGTAGCCCTTGTTGATTTCCCGAAGGACCGCCGCTTTGACTTTCACTTGCTTCCCCCTTCGGCACGACTCTATTACATGCTTACATGCTCGCTCGGTGGCGTCGGTCGTTCCCGAAACGCCTGCAGGCATTCGGTTTGTCGGCAGCAGATGCCGGCGGCAAGTCCGTTTACATTACCACCGTCAGGACCCAGAGAGTAGGCTGGCACCATCCCCAGCCCGCTGCACGGGAGTCATTCCACGGTGCCCTGCATCTCCCTGTACAACTGCGGGAGGATCGCCGCCAGGTTCGCGAACTCCTGAACATCGTGGAGGAACAGGCCCTGGGCGGCTTCTTCCGGTATGCGCAGGCCAGAGGGCAGCATGAGCGTGGGCTTCTTGTCCACGATCTGATAGCCCACCCAGAAGCGGTTGCGTACCTCGATGCCGCCGTCTACCTTGCGCACCAGGTGGACGAAGACCACCGGCAGACCAGGGCCCTCGGCCGGGTCGTCGACCCCTCGGGCCGTCACGTTGGCGGCCGCCAGCGCCTCCGCGTTGGGGGAATGGAACCGGGACATGTCGAAGCCGAAGTCCTCCGGGGTGAGGAAGCTGATGTCGACGGCGTTCAGCACTCCCCCGCCGATGTCCTCCACCACGTGGTGGGTCATGCCCTGGAACTTGAGCGGCAGCGGACGGTCCGCGTCCAGGATCTTGGCCCGGTCCTCCGGGTCGACGCGGGCGGAGACGTGCATCTCCGGATACCACAGCTTGTAGCGCAGGTCCTCCAGGCCGTGCCAGGCGAACCACCAGTCGATCATCTCCGAGGTCGCGCCCGGCATG
>CAZCCL010000086.1:0-11451 GCA_964497095.1 uncultured Gaiellales bacterium
GAACGCAGGGGAATTGCTCACCTGCGCGCAGGCGGCTCCCGATGGACGCTCGATCTTGGGGAGCATCGCGGGTGGCGCGGTAGCCGCTCACGATGGGCGAGTGGTATGGGTAGGACCAGGGTCGGCGCTGATGGAAGAGGTCCGCTTGGTGCGAGGCGGACAGACGGTGGATGCGGACGGGCGGGTGGTCATGCCCGGCGCCGTGGAGTGCCATGCCCATCTTGCGTGGGCCGCCGACCGCGCCGACGAGTTCCAGATGAGGGTGGCAGGTGCGACTTACCAAGAGGTCGCCGCGGCCGGCGGCGGGATCACCAGTACTGTCCACGCCACCCAGGCCGCATCGGACGGCATGCTCCGCGCGCTGGTCCGCAAGCGGCTCGACCGGTTTCTTCGCTACGGGGTGACCACCGTCGAAGCCAAGAGCGGGTACGGTCTCTCCACCGAGCAGGAGCTGCGCCTTCTCGAGGTGTACCGGGACGTCGGCCTGGCCCATGTCGTGGACGTAGTGCCGACTCTTCTAGCTGCGAATATCGTGCCGGTGGAGTATGCCGGCCGGGCCGACGACTACGTGAAGATGCTCGTGAAGAAGATGATCCCAGCCGCGGCCAAACACAAGCTGGCCCGATTCTGTGACGCTTTCTGCGAGCAGGGGGCCTTTTCGGTCGAGCAATGCCGGCGCGTGCTCGAAGCCGGCCTTGAGCACGGACTGCTCCCGAAGCTTCACGCCGACCAGCTCAGTTACCTGGGTGGCACAGAGATGGCGGCCGGACTGGGGGCGGTCTCGGTGGACCACCTCGACCACGTTAGCGAAGAGGGGATCGCTGCGCTTGCTGCCATGCCTGGGGACAAGCGCGTCCCGGTCGCGGTCCTTCTTCCCGGCGCCACCTTCTTCCTTGGCGAGGGAGGGTACCCGCCCGCCCGACGGCTCATGGAAGCCGGCGCGCGGGTAGCGCTTAGCACCGACTTGAATCCCGGATCCAGCCCCACTCAGAATCTCTGGTTGATGGGGACCATGGGCTGTTCGCAGCTGAGGATGACGGCGGAAGAGGTGATCCGGGCCCTCACTATCGAGGCGGCGGCGGCGCTTGCCCTGGAGGACGAAGTAGGGAGCCTGGAGGTGGGGAAGAAGGCGGACATTCTTATCCTAGACCACACGCGACACGCTGAGATCCCTTATCGCTACGGGATGAACCCGGTGTGGAGCGTCTTCAAAGACGGGCAACTGGTCTTGAAGCGGGACATTTCGGGAGAGGAGTAGGCGTGCGGCTGATCGAGTGCGTGCCCAACGTGAGCGAGGGGCGGGACGCGGCCGTCCTCAACCGGATAGTGGGAGTGGTGAAGGGAGCGCAAGGGGTGGCGTTGCTCGACTGGAGCGCGGATCCCGACCACAACAGGACCGTGCTGACCTACGTAGGCGAGCCCGAGGCGGTTTTGGCGGCCACCCGGGCCCTGTGCCGCGAGGCTTTCGCGGTCATCGATATGCGGGAACACGAGGGAGCGCATCCGCGCTTGGGAGCCGTGGACGTGATCCCGTTCGTGCCTTTGCGCGGGGTCACAGACGAGGAGGCCGTGGTCCTGGCGCGACGGCTCGGAGAGTGGATCGGGGAACAAGGCGTTCCCGTCTACTACTACCAGGAGGCCGCTACTCGGCCGGAGCGACAGTGGCTTCCGGATGTGCGCCGAGGTGAATACGAGGGTCTGGCCGCCAGAATCGCCACTCCAGAAGGGGCTCCCGACGCCGGCCCGGCGGAGTTCAATGCTCAGTCGGGTGGCTCGATCGTGGGAGTTCGGTTTCCCCTCATCGCTCTGAACGTCAATCTGGCCACCAGCGAGCTCACGGTGGCGAGGCGCATCGCCGAGGCCGTGCGCTTCTCAGGGGGCGGGTACCGATACCTGCGAGCGATGGGGGTGGCACTGGAGGCCAAGGGGCAGGTGCAGGTGGCCATGGACATCCTCAACTACGAGAAGACCCCTATCCACCGGGTGCTCGAGACAGTGCGATCGGAGGCTTCCCGCTACGGGGTGGCGGTGGCCGGCTGTGAACTGGTGGGGCTGGCTCCGATGGGCGCGTTCGAAGAGGTCCTACGACACTACCTGCAACTGCACGATTTCTCCGTGAAGCAGGTCATCGAAAGCCGGCTACTCGAGGAGTGACCGAAAGGATCGTGCGGAGCCGCCCGATCCTGCCAGGGTCGGTTCGAATCTCGACGTGCTCGAGGCCTGGTGACAGCTTGGACGAGGAAGCAGGGACTACTGGAGGAGACGCCTCCCTATGATCAAGACCATCATCCTTCACCATCTTCTGGACACGAACGATCTGCCGGCTGCCGAACGCTGGTTCTATCGATACCACGTGCCGGAAGTCCTGCGAAACCGGCCCGTGAGCTACGTGAGCTTTCGAGCCGTTCCCCCGCCGCCGGGGGCAGAGGGCTACGGGTACTTCAACTACAAAGTCCACGAACACGTGAGTGCGGGCGAGACGGACGAGCCGAGCGGCTTGGCGGCCATGACGCACGAGGTGGTTCCGCTCAGAGTGATCATGGTGAACGTCCCGGTCACGCCGACCGAGGATTTCAAAGGCAGAGAGGTCTCCTTGGACGAGAAGACCATACTCCGCTGGGTGATCGTTATCAGGTATCCGGAAGGTGTCAGCCTGGAAGAAGGCGACGACTGGTATCTGAACGTCCACGCCCCAGAGGTCGCGCAGCAACCCGGCCTCACTCGCTTCTTCAGCTACCGGGTCCTTCCCCCCCGGGCGGGTCTACAAGGGGGAGTGCCTGCATTTATTCACCCGCGATCATCGATGTCGGCCGACTGGCACCGGGTGTCGGAACAGTGGTACGAGAACAGCAACGGCTGGGTCGATTCGGTCATCGCGTCACCTCCGGAGTACACCAAGCCACCCTGGGCCAAGTACGGCAAGTACCCGTTCCTCGAGCCCGGAGTGGACTTCGCGAGCACCTTCATACTCGAAAGACCGTCCGACGACTGGCTGAGACAGGTGTCTCCCTTCTATACCTAGGTTAGGATTCGCCGGGCACCACGCTTCCAGGCGGTGTGCCCCCGACCACGACTATCCCTAGGAACCCATCGACGGTGAGGAGGTCACCGGTGTGGATCTCCTGGGTGGCGTCGGGGACCCCGGTGACACAAGGCAGTCCGTATTCTCGGGCGATGATCGCGCCGTGGACCAGCATCCCTCCCCTTCGCTCCACTATCGCCACAGCCAGCGGTGCAACAAAGGTCATGCCGGGATCGAGACTGTCGCATACCAGTATCTCCCCTTGGGTGAAGGCATAGAGGTCGTTCTCATCCACGCACACCCGGGCCCGGCCGACGGCCAGTCCGGGGCCGGCCGGTTGACCCACCAACTGCCTCACCTTGAATCGCGGAGTAGGGGACGGCGCGAGCGGGCTCTCGCCTTCTACAGACCCCGAGGCTCCTTCAGCCGGCTGCCCGCGGAACTCCGACAGTGCCGCGCCGTCCGCTCCCGCGTCGCGCACCCGATCCGGCGTGGACCCACCCACCCGGGCTTCAGTCTCGGCCAGGGCGGCCTCCACCAGCCGGCGAAAACGGCCCAGATAGAAGTTGTCGTCGTCGCGCAGGCGGTAGCTGGCCCGAGCCAGATCCAGTAGGTCCTCCTGGAACCGCCTTTCTTCCCCGCGGAAGTGGCTCAAGTACTCTTCAGCCCGGTCGGGAGCTTGGGCCTCCGCCATCTTCGGGGAGCTGAGGGGAGTCGCGCCCGCCGGGGGAGCGGCCGTTTTCGGGGGAAAGGCCGTTTCCGAGGCATTTCGAGCCATCTTGGCGGCCAGAAGCGTCAATCGTGCGCGCTCCCGGGCCCGGACGGGCTCCGGTGTTCCCGGCCCCGATCCGAATCGGTCGAGGTAGTCGTCGAGCGCCGCCGTCGGTTCGGTGGGTTCCCGGGCTATCCTTGCCGCCAGCTCCCGGAGGGCGGCATTGCGACTCACGCTGAGCAGGCCGGATCCCGCGAGCAGATCGACGAACTCGTAGGGATCCGCCGGCCTTATCCTGTCGTTGTAGACTTGTCCGAAGAGGCGCACTCCATGAGCCAGGGGGATGAAGTCGCTGTAGTACGTCTCCTCCCAACGGGCCAGGGCTTCTTTCCTCCGGGCCGCTTCCGCAGCCAGTTCGTCGTCCGACAACGCGGCGAGATTCGTCTTGGCCAGGGAGTCCGCCTCCGTCTTCATGTGAGGGATCGCAACCTCCTCCACCTGGCGTCGTAGCTCGCGGAGCGTACTGAAGCTCTTGTGGAGGTTGATGTACCAGGGGCGCTCGTCCCGCGGGGCGACGCGGTCCGCGGCCGTGCCGGCCTCTCCGGATGTCTGCCGTGCTTCCTCTTGAGCCCGCTCGCGGGCGATGGCATCGGCCTCATCTTGAAGGGTCGCTCCCATGGTGGAGACGGGTCGCGACTGAAGGATCCATAGGTTGCCTCCAGCTACTGTCCATTCCATGTCTTGAGGCCTGCCGAAATGGTCCTCTACCTCAAAGGCGGCGGCAAGGATCGCTCGGAGCGTCGGCTCGCTCAGGGGAGGGGAGACCTGCTCACTTCGGGGCAGCGCCACTACGCGGGTCCCACCTGCTTGACCGCCGGCATCGGCTCCCTCGTGGCCGGAGCCTTCCGAGGTGCCGCTGCCCCCCGTCTCGCCGTCGCTCTCTGCATCGCCGTCGCCCGCCTCGTCACCGGCGCCCTCCCCGTTGCCGGCGGCCGCCGAGACGACCTTCTGCCTACGGATCGGCTCGAAATGCTCCACCAGGACCCCCGTGTCTCGCTCGACTATCCACCGGTCCGGCTCGATGGCCCCGTCGACCAGGCCCTCGTTCAGGCCCCAAACAGCCTCCACCACAGCTTGAGAGTCTTGCAGGGGGCTCTGCGAGAACGCGACTCCCGAGATTTCCCCCGAGATCAACTCCTGCACCACCACCGCCATGTTGCTGGCGAGAACGTCGAGACCCAGCTCTTTGCGATAGAGAAGGGCCCGGTCGGTCCAAAGGGAGGCCCACACCCGGCGCACGGCATCGAGCAATGCGGGCACGCCTTGCACATTGACGTAGGACTCGTGGAGGCCGGCGAACGAGGTGGCTGCCGTGTCCTCGGCAGGGGCCGAGGAACGGACGACGGCCGCCCGTCCATCGCCGAACCGCCGGCCCAGGGCCCCTCTCAACCCGGCGGCCAGCCCTTGCTCCAGCGATGCTCGGAGGAACAAGTTGCGGATTCTGAGCGAGGCGTCCCAGACCTCTTCCCAGCGCATGTCCTCGAACGACTTGCGCTCCAGCTCGAGTGCGATCGCCGCCCGAAGACCGGTGGTGTCGACGAACCTGTCGTACGCGGCCGTGAGTACGCAGAGACCTTCGGGGATTCGGAGGCCCCTTCGCTGAAGCGCCGCCAACGCCACGGCTTTCCCCCCCGCCCGGCCAAGATCCCCCGGGTCGACTTCGCGCAGATCAAGGACCCAGGGGTCCCCAGCCGCGGGCGTTCCCTCAACCTGCATGTCCGGCGCGAGGCATGTGCAGCTCTACCACGCTCTGAAAATGGGTGACCACGTAGTAGGTGTCGACTACGACCCGCACGAACGCGCACCCAGGAGAAGCGACGAATGTCGCCAGATGGGGGTGTTTGGCCAGATATGCCTCTGATGCAGCAGCTCGAGCGCCCTCCTCACCCAGCTCTCGGGCTGTGCCAGTGGCGGTGACGGCCATAGCTTGGCGCACGTCGACATCGCGGTTGGAGCGATTGTCGAAAAGAAGAGCCACCCGGGGATGCGTCACCAAGTAGTTGAACTTCCGGGTCGCCCGCAGGGTGGCAAATACCACGTAGCTCAGATCGTCGGCCGCCCAGAATGCGATCAGACTCGCATACGGCCCCGTCTCTGCAGCGGTGGAAAGGACGGCGAAGCGTTGCGAGCGCAGCAAGTCGTCTACCAGCCGTCTGGTCTCTTCTTGTCTCTGCAAGATCCGACCTCCCGCCGTGGAGCGCAGTCTTCCAATATGAGTTACCGCGGCGGCGCTCCGGCGAAACCAGAAGTCTCAAAACCCGAACGCGCGCCGCCTACTGCACACGGTGTGTCGCCAAGGCTGACTGCTCTACTTGAATAGGAGCAGGCTGAGCGCCATCACCGCCATTCCTGCCACCAGGCCGATGAGGCTGTCGTGGCCTTTGCCGTACGCCCGACTTGTGGGCAGGAGTTCGTCCAGGCTTATGTAGACCATGATGCCTGCCACCAGGCCGAAGACTATTCCCATGACCTGGGGAGGGAAGGACCCGCCGTTCGAGCCCACGAAGGCGCGTAGGACGAGATAGGCGATACCGGCGCCCACCGGCTCAGCCAGGCCGCTCAGCGCCGAGTAGACGAAGGCCTTTCTGCGGTTGCCGGTAGCGTAGAAGATGGGAACGGACACGCTTATCCCCTCGGGGATGTTGTGCAGGGCGATGGCGACGGCGATGGCCAGTCCCAGAGTGGGGTCCTGCAACACCGCCAGGAACGTGGCCAGTCCCTCGGGGAAGTTGTGGATGCCGATGGCCAGCGCCGTGAACAGCCCCATCCGCATGAGCTTCCTGTCCACGCGTGCGTGGTCGTGGGCTCCTCCCTGGTGGGGCCCGCCTGTTGACGCGGCTCCTGCCGTAGCGAAATCGGGCATTGGGGCCGAGGGGTCGTGCAGGGGAGCCGTCTCGGCCTCCGAATGGGTCTCGTGCGGGTTCTCCGCCGCCGGTATGAGGGCGTCGATGAGGGCCATCAGGAAGATGCCCCCGAAGAAGGCGCCGACCGCCAGCCAGTTTCCCAAGCGGACGCCATAGCTCTCCGAAAGGGCGTTCGACCCTTTGAGCAGTATCTCCACGAACGATACGTACAGCATCACGCCTGCCGAGAACCCCGTAGCGACAGACAAGAAACGGTAGTTCGTCCTCTTCGCGGTGAAAGCGATCAGACTGCCGATGGCGGTCGAGAGCCCGGCGAACGTGGTCAGGCCGAGGGCAAGCCACACGTTGTTCAAGGTCGACTCATCCCTATCGTACCGTCGTGGGCGTGATCATGCGGACAGTCTACGACATCGAGGGGTAGGGGCTCGAGTCTCACCCCGGGCGGTCTGATGAGCTTCAGTCCGAGCGATCCTCAGGGTTCCATCTGCGCGGCCACCAGCTCCATCGTCCTAGGAGTACGATGATGGCCGGCACCAGGGTGGTGCGCACCACGAACGTGTCCAGCAGGACCCCGAATGCGACGGCGAACCCGATCTGAAGCAGTCCCAGGATGCTGGCGCTCAGCATGCTGGCGAAGGTCCCGGCCATGATGATCCCGGCCGAGGTGATGATGCCCCCGGTCCGGGCGAGAGCCAGCCGGGTGCCGGCTCGGGTCCCGTGAGGGGCCACTTCCTCCTTCACGCGTCCGATAAGGAAGATGTTGTAGTCCATGCCCAGGGCCACCAGCATGACGAACATGAACATCGGCACCCACCACACGATTCCGGCGGCCCCCAGGATGTCCACGAAGAGCAGGCGCACCACGCCCAACGTGGCCGTGTACGAAAGGAGTATGGTCAGGATGAGGTAGATCGGCGCGATCAGGGCCCGCAGCAGTATGATCAAGACCACGAAGATCCCGCTCAGAACGTAGATGATCGCCCGGGTCATGTCCCGGTTCGAGGCCTCCTGCAGGTCGAGAAGTACGGCCGAGCTCCCGTCCACGAAACCCTGGAACCCGGTATCGGCCAAAGCCGCGCGCATCGTCTGTACGGTGCTGATGGCTTCCGGGCTGTAGGGACCGACGTCGAGGACCACCTGGAAACGGGTGGCGGTGCCGTCGGTCGAGATGTAGGAGTCGCGCAGGGCTCTGAGGCCCTCATTGGTATCCAAGTAGAGGTCGGGGAGGAGGATGGCCTCGGGTCGGCCCGAGAAGGTGGTCTGGAGTTCTTCCAGGCCGTCGGCGAGCGCGCTGAGTCGGGCGAGTGCCTGCTCGAGGACCGCCTCATCAAGGGAGGGTGCCTCACCCGCGCTCGAGTCCTCCGAGTCCTGGGCTATCGCGGCCAGCCCCGATAGAGCGTCCAAGGCCTTCAAGTAGCCCGCATCCTGCAGGACCTCGGGATAGCTCTGGGCCAACTGGAGCAGATAGCCGTAGAGGTTCGTCAGCCCTTCACTCGCAGCCTGGAGTGTCGCGGCCGGATCGTCCGTGCCTGAACCGGGGTCCGAGCTTGAGCCTTGCCCGGAGCCCGAGCCTGGCGCCGAGTTTGAGCCCGGCCCTGGACCCACACCGTCTGCTGCGGCCACGACTTGCTCCAGGTCCGCTATCCCCTCACGCACGGCCTGCGCCTGAAGCCGCAGTTGGTCGGCGACGCTCAGGGTCTTCTGGTCGGGGAGCGATCCCGTGAAGCTCCGAACTGTGGTTACATGGGGCAGGGAGGCGAGAACGGACTCCAATTCCTTCATATCCGCCAGTCCTTGGCCCGTATCGAAGCCGTCGGGATCGAGGACCACCACATTGAGGGGCTGCATGGCGCCGGGGCCGAGGTGGGCGGCGAGCACGTCGAAACCGACGCGGGCCGGATTGTCTTCGGGGAGGTCGCCAAGCAGGTCGAAGTCGCGGTCCAGCCCGAAACCGTAGACAGCCAGGGGCACGAGCACGATCACGGGTACCAGGAGGGCCACGATGGGCCTTTTCACCACCTTGCCCGCCCACGCGTGCCAGAGACCGGCTTCCTTCATGTGTCGGGCCTTGCGCGGCCAGAATGCGCGATCGCCCAGTATGGTCAGCATCGCTGGAGTCAGGGTAAGACCGGCCAAGAGGGCTATGGCCACTCCGATGGCGATGCTGGGTCCGCTGGTGTTGTAGAGACCCAGCTCGGTTGCGGTCATCATGGCTAGGCCCACTATCACCGTGCCCGCGCTCGAGGCGATGGTCTCGCCTACCGAGCGTACCGTGGTCTTGGCGGCAGAGGCGGAGGTGCTCACGTCCACCATCTCCTCGCGGAAGCGGCTGATGAGGAACAAGCAGTAGTCGGTTCCCGCCCCGAACAGCACTACTGTCAAGAACACGTTCGTATACATGGAGATGGTGAGCGCGTGAGCCCCCAAGAGGGCCACGATCCCTCGAGAGATGAGATAGGCGAGGGCGATGGTGATCAAGGGGATGAAAGGACTGACCGGTGAGCGGTAGATGACCAGCAATATGACCACCACCAGCAGGATGGTGATCCACGTGGTGGAGTCGACGCTGCCTTTCGAGCTGCTCCCGTAGGCTCCGAGGATGGGGCCGTCCCCGGTCATGTACACCTGCACACCGCCGGGAGCCTGGTCGATGCGCGCCTGCATCTCCGCCATGGCTTCCTCGGTGACCGGCTCCGTCCCGATCGCGTTGAAACGCACCAGGACCAGGGCGACCTGGCCGTCCTCGCTGGTCAGCCCGGCTGCGACCTGCTCGTCTCCCAGGATCGGAGACCATACCTGGTCCACGGCGGCGGGCGCCTCGGAGCCGTCCAACCAGTCGGTGATCTCGGCCACGAAGTCGGCGGCAGGGCCCTCGTCCGCGCGTTTGCCGGCGCCCGCGTCGACCACCAGGACCGCGCTCGAGGGTGAGACTTGGTTGGGGAAGTACTTCTTGACCGTCTCGTTGGCGTCGAGACTGGGCGCGGACGCGGGAAGGAAAGCCCGTTGGTCGCTGACGGCCACGTCGTCGATGTTGGGCGCTACTAAGGTCAGCACCAATGCCGCAGCTACCCAGCCGGCGATGATGAACCAGCGATAGCGGACCGCGAACGCGCCTAAGCGGGAGAACATGGTCGGCTAGAACCTGGGGGGCACGTTCGCATGGCCTCGTAAGGGCGGGCCGTTATGGGCGGGGGATCTTCTTGCGCCGTTTGTACGTCTTGGCCAGCTCGAGGAAGATGCCCACGTCGCGGTCGAGGTCGCTGTGAGTGCCGTCGAAGTAGAACACGCGGATCGGGATGCTGTCGTGGTCACGACTCACCCGGGGGTAGATGGCCTCGGTCACGATGCCGTTCATGCAGGTAAAGGGGCTGATGTCTACTATTCCATCGGCCCCCTGGTGATAGAGATAGACCGCCCCGCCGGTGGAAATCACCATCTCTCCCAAGGCTCCCTCCTGGGGCAGGTAGGGATGGGCGTACTCCAGTATCTCGGTGATGTGCGGTTCGGGACGATCGGCGAACACGTCGTGGAAGTGCTTCACAAGGGCTTTCTCATCGCTGTACATGATACGGGAGGTGATGAACGTCCGCAGCCAGTCCTTGGTGAATCGCCGCCCCTCTTCGCGATGGCGGCGGAAGGCCTCCTCGTTCGTGTACCACACCCACTCCCCGACGCCGGCCAGCCAGCATTCTCCCCCTTGGGCCTCGATATGGCGGATGAGCTCGTTGTTCGCGAAGGTGTTGAGCCGGCAGAAGATCTCGCCCACCACTCCGATCAGAGGTCGGTCCTCTTCCTTGACAGGGATAGCTAGGAACGCCTTCTTGACCCGCCGGAGACCGGCCTTCAAGTCGGCCAGGCGCTCCTTGTTGGTGACGCCCTGGCGGGCGACGATCTCGGACATCAGGTCTAGGCATTCCAGGTAGACCTTGTCGGTCTGGCCTGGGTTGACCTCGTAGGGCCGGATCTTGAGGAGCAGCTTGAGGAGGATGTCCTGTACCAGCACGGCTCTCCAGGCGGTGCGTATGAGCTCCCGGGCTTGTTCGCCGACACCCGCGTAACCGTCGGCGGAGGTGAACGAGAGGATCGCAACGTCCTCGTAACCCTGGTCGTCGAGAATGCGGCGGAGCAAAGCCACATACTGGCCGAAGCGGCAGGGCCCGTTCGCGGTGGGGAGGAGGAAGGCGGTCTTCCCGGGATCCAGCTTCTCGTCCTCGATGAGCTTCATATAATCGCCTAGGACGATGCGCTGGGGATAGCACTCGTCCCCCGAGGTGTATTTGCCCCCCAGTTCCAGGGTCCGGGCGTCTTCCTCCGGCGTCACTCGGGTGTCGAACCCGATCGATCGGAAGGCGGCGGCCAGCATGCGCGAGCCCCCGTAGGGCATGCGACACAGCCACAGCACCCGGGTCTTGAAATCCACCTGGGCGTCGCTGACCATCGGGCTGCTCTCGGCTCCATGGGCGGCCATCGGTTTCGGGAGCGCGCCCAAGGCCGACTCGGCCGCCGCCCGGCTCCCCTTCCCGTTGCCGCTCCTGGTGATGGTCTCCGTACCCATCTAGGTCTCCCTCACCGGCTGCTTGGCTCTGTCCTCGCGGGCCCACCAGCGCAGGAACCCCTTGCTGTCGAGATAGGCCTCGCAGCGCGTCATGGCTCCGGCGTCGTTGGTGTGCTCGTCGAACTGCAGGACCAGGAAGGGGTCGGGCGAAGCGGCGCCCATGTAGTGCTTGATATACGAATCCGGGCCGCACTTGAAGTTGGTCATGTAAATGATGTGCAGGTTCGGATGCTCCGAT
>CAZCCL010000087.1:0-11431 GCA_964497095.1 uncultured Gaiellales bacterium
CAGACTCATGATGATAGAGTGGTGTCGTGATAGGAAGCGAAACAGCGCAGCCTCGCGAGGATCGGGAGAAGGTAGTACCAACCTTCTGTTCCCTGTGCGGCCCCATGGCCGGATGCGGTCTCGACTGTCATGTGAGAGACGGCAGACTGGTACGGGTCGAAGGCATGAAGGAATCCCCCGTTAACAGGGGCAAGTTGTGTCCCAAGGCCTACGCCTCCATGCAGTGGCTCTATTCCCCGGACCGGCTCAAGTACCCTCTGAAGCGCGTCGGCGAGAAAGGTGAGGGCCGATTCGAGAAGATCTCCTGGGACGAAGCGCTCGACATCGTGGCCGCCAGGCTGCGGGAACAGAAAGAGAAGTACGGAGCCCGGTCGCTGGCCGTCCTGTCGCCGCAACATCGGAGCTACAAGGACTACATCTACCGCTTCATGATCGCGTATGGAAGCCCGAACTTCGGCCACAGCGGTATCTGCTTCGTCCAGCGGGCTCTTGGGTTTGCCTACACCTTGGGAGCACCCCCCATCGGTGTGGCGGGCCCGGATTATGAGCGCACCGATCTGATTCTTGTTTGGGGAGCGAATCCGGTGTATTGCGGCACCCCCATGGGCGGCATCAGGAGGATCCTGGACGCCCAGAAACGAGGGGCCAGGCTCGTGGTCATCAAGCCCGAGATGCAGCCGGACGCAGCAAAGGCCGACATCTGGCTCCCCATCAGGCCCGGCACCGACGGAGCCCTGGCTCTAGCCATGCTGAACGTGATCGTGAGCGAAGAGCTCTACGACGCGCAGTTCGTCTCTCAGTGGTGCTACGGCTTCGATGAACTCGCCGCTCACGTGCAGAAGTACCCTCCGGAGTGGGCGGAGCCGATAACCGGACTGCCGGCGGGCCAGATCAGGGATGTCGCTCGGCTCTACGGGAGGGCGGGGTCGGCCTGCATCCTGGCGGGCAATGCCTTCGATCAGACGGTCGCCTCCAATCATGCCGTGCGCGCCGTCGCCATTCTTATGGCCATCACCGGGAACCTCGACAGGCCCGGCGGCAACATCGTCGCCGCGGGCACCACGATGCCCCCGCTCAAGTCCGTGCATCTGAGAGAGAGGTACACCCAGGAGTGGGTGGACCAGCTGGTCGCCCCGGAGATAGCGCCATGCTTCCAGCCTTTCTTCGAAGGCACCTCTTCAGCTTACTATCGCTGTCTCGACAGCGTCCTCACCGGAGAGCCCTATCCCATCAAGACCATTATCGCTCCCGGCACCCAGCCGGCGGTGATCACCCGTGGCTCCAAGAGAGTGGTGGAGGCGCTGAAAGAGCTGGAGTTCTTCGTGGTCATCGATGTGATGCAGAATTCGTCCATGCCCTGGGCCGACATCGTGATCCCCGTGGCCACCATGTACGAAGCAGACCATCCGTTCGAGGTGGCCCAGACCGGTGCGGGCAACTGGCTCATGGCCAGAAACCAGGTGGTCGAACCGCTCGGCGACTACAAGTCCGACTACGAGTTCTGGCTGGACCTGGCCGTGAGAATGGGCTACGGAGACGATTTCTGGCAGGGTGACATGGAAGCGTGCATGGACTACCAGCTAGAAAGCCTCGGCCTTACCATGGCCGAACTGAGAGCCCATCCTAACGGCATCATCTATGAGCCCAAGCCGATGGTCTACGAGAAGTACGCCGAGATCTTCGCCACCCCCAGTCCGCGGGTCTCCAAGGCTCCCTATCTCCCTCAGGGCAAGGTGGCCCTCTACAACACCTCCTTCGAGGAAAATGGCTTCAGCCCGCTGCCGGAGTGGGTCGAGCCGCCGGAGAGCCCTACGGCGACCCCCGACCTCCTGGGGCAGTATCCCCTGGTCTTCTTCGACACACACACCTCCGACGTCTACAACCATGGCTGGTTGCGCAACATCCCCTATCTGCGGGAGATCCAGCCGGAGCCGTGGGTGCACGTCCATCCGGATACGGCCCAGGCCCGCGGGATCGACGACGGAGACTGGGTGATCGTAGAATCACCTCACGGCTGGATCAAGGCGAAGGCCCTCTATTTCCCGGGGATACGACCGGATACAGTCATGGGTCTCCACGGGTGGTGGCAGGGCTGCGACGAACTCGGCCTGCCGGGCTCGTCCCTGCTCGACGGGGGTGCGAACGTGAACGTGCTCTACAGCACCGACCCGGACAAAGCCTTCGACCCGGTGGTGACGGCCATGCCCAAACAGACTCTTGTCGAAATACGAAAGTGCACGTGAACCTCATGTCGGATCAGTACGGCTTCTACTACGACTCGAGTCGGTGCATCCAGTGCCGGACCTGCGAACTGGCCTGCAAGAGCGCCAATGACGTAGAACTCGGGGTGAGATGGAGGAGACTCACCGAAGACTGGACGGGCGAGTACCCCGCGCTTACCAGAACCTTCTTCTCCCTCGCCTGCATGCATTGCCGCGAGCCGGCCTGCGCCGCGGTTTGTCCTACCGAAGCTATCAGCAAACGGCCCGACGACGGCATCGTGGTTGTGGACGCTGACAAGTGCAACGGCTGTGGAGATTGCCTATCGGCGTGCCCCTGGGGTGTTCCTCTCTTCGGCAAGGACGGCACGATGCAGAAATGCGATTTCTGCGTGGGGATCGGCCGAGAGCCCGCCTGTGCCCAGTCGTGTCCAGTGGGCGCTCTGACTTTTGGGCCTCTCGATGAGTTGCGCCAAATGGCAGAGGGCAAGACCACCAAGACCCTGGGTGGGACCACCGCGCCGTCCGTCGTCATCGTGATCTGAAAGCAACTCAGCGACCCTATCTAAACAAGAGGGCACGGACAGGCACGTTCCATGAGACCGTGCCCACCACCGCCGCCCCGCCGGCGTTCAGGGCTTCTTCGTGCTCCCGATTTGTGTCGAACAGTTCCACCGACAGGCCGGCTCGCGAGAGACACGCGCCGAGCATCGTGCCCATCGATCCGGCACCCATTACGGCGATCGGCTCGTCCGGCATCTAAGAAGACGTCTCCTCTCGACCTTCCGGAGCCGCGGCATCGCGGCGCGGACCCACCAGTGAAGCGGCGACGCCGACCACGCAGAACACCGTGAAGATGGCGAAGGTGATGCGCACGCTGGTAAGCACATGGCCGTAGTCGGCCGGCCCTATCGGGTGGCGGCCGACCACGACGGCCAGGACCAGTGTGGCCAAACCCATGCTGATGTTCTGGCCGGTCAGCCTCATCGTGCCGATTGTCGCCGACGCCACCCCGGTGTACCGCCTGTCCACGCTGCCCATGATGGCGTGGATGATCGGAGTGGCGAAGAAGGCGAAGCCGAAGCCCATCACGCAGAGGGTCGCGATGATGTACCAGTAGGGAGTGGTCTCGGTCAGGAAGACCAAGGCTAGAAGCCCGAGGACGCACACGGCCATCCCGGCCGAGGACACGTAGCGAGCCTGGACCCGGTCGGATAGGCGCCCCGACACCGGCGAGAATGCGGTCTGCACGATGGTGCCGGTGACGAGGACCAGCCCCGCGGCCTGCGGATCGAGACCCTTGTTGTACTGGAGATACAGGCTCATCAGAAAGGTCATCGCATAGGTGGCCGCATAATTGATGAACGTGGCCGCGTTGGAGTAGGCGAACACCCGGTTGCGGCGGATGAGGTCGACGTTGAGGACCGGGTCGCGCACTCGGGTCTCCCACCAGACGAAGCCCGCGATACCGGCGGCACCAGCGACGATGAGCACCCAGCCGAGAGCGCCGGGCAGGAACGAAAAACCTACGAGGAGCACCGCGAGCGCGCCCGCCCACATGACGGAACCGACGACGTCGAACGATGCCTGCTTGGGCTCACGCCATTCGACCCCGCGCAACCGCCATACCGCAAGCAGGCAATCGATGGCGGCGACGACACCGACGAAGATGAAGATGTACCTCCACCCGAGATTATGGATGATGATGCCTCCGATCACCGGCCCCAGAGTGAGTCCCAGATAGACGCCCCCCACCTGGAGGCCGAGCGCCCGTCCTCGGGTCTCGGGCGGATAGGCAAGGGTCACCATGGCCACCGTGCATGCCAGCATTACCGACATGGCGAGCCCCTGCAGCAGGCGGAGGAGGATCAGCACGAAAGCGTTAGGTGCGATGGCGGCCGCCAAGGTGATGACGGTGAACGCGGTCATCCCCACAATGAAGGACCGCTTGCGCCCGTAGAGGTCGGCAAGCCGGCCGGCAGGCATAAGGAATGCCGCCGCCGGCAATATGTACGACAGCGAGATCCAGCTCAGCGTGACGGCCGAGACGTTCCATTGCTCTTCGATGACCGGCAGGGCGATGTTGACGGACGAGGTCATGAAGGTACCGAGGAAGCCGGCCGTCGTCGCGACCAGGAGCACCATTCTTTGCGTCGACCGTTCCATCGCACTCCAGCGTATAACAGTTCGGTGCTGGGCGAGGAACCGAGGACCGTCTCCTGTCCCTCTCCCCCGCCAGACGCCCCGGCCGGAAGGGGAGATTCCATCCAGAAGCCCGCTGCACTCCGCCGTGCGGCTGTTGGCGTTGTGGTTAAGGTCGCCTAGGGGAAGGGTTCCTTGCCACCGTGGAGAGGGCGAGGCAAGCGACCCTCTCCCCGGATGATGAGCCGCGCGGACAGTCTATGGTGATGAACTGAGGACTGGCGCGCTCCTCCCTGAACCTCGCTCTACCCTGAGCGATCTTCTACTTCTTGAGCAGCCCGAATACCTTCCAGACCCCCCGATGGAAGGAGTGAATCGACTGCACAGGTTGCGCATACATGAGGACACACGCCCCATGGATGACCGGGACATCGTTCTCTTCGCACAAGGCCAGAGCCTCTTTGGAATCACAACCGCTTTGCAGCCACAGGCGGGGAATGCCGGCTTCGATGGCCTCTCTCACGGCAGCTTCGCACCTGCTCTTGGGAACAGCGATTATGGCGCCCTCGACCGTGTCCTTCACATCTTCGATCGTCGCGTCGGACTCCGCAGCGTTCAGATAGACGACGGAGACGTCGTAGCCCTTCGGGGCCAATTCCTCGTTCATCTTGGCTCCCATGACGGGAGTCTGTGCGGAAAGACGGACAAGCGCGAGTGTCTTGTGGCTCAGGAACTCATCGGTCGTCATTGTGGTGGTCACGGGGAAGGCACTCCTTTGTGATCGGCCGGCGGAAGAGGCTGACCTTGACAGACGGTGGGAACGGTGCCCTACGGGTTCACCCCATCAGATTGCAGTATTGGAAGTCGCGTCCCCCGGTTCTCTCGACTGAAGGTCAGAAAGACTGTATATGCCGCTCTGTCGGCCGTCAAGCACGGCACGGACTCAAACCCATCGCTCAGATGGCGACCACCGGACGGATAGCCCCACACCATCCGCCTCCTCTACCCGCAGAATGACCGCCGAGAGGCCGGGCTCAGAGGCCAAGGAGGGGGTCCGAGTACCGCGGCCTCCGTCGTCCGACGGCAGCCGGCTGGACCTCAACCGGCTAGACGCTCCCGCGCGTACTTCTCCACCTGCACCAAGCAGGAGTTCGCCGCCGTGGCATGGGAGTTCTTGATCTGCATCCGACTGGGGGTGAGGATGTTGACGCACCCACCCCGGTCGTCCGACCGGCCGGGAGCGTCAATGGGGTCGTAGACCGCCGACGATTCATAGGAGTGAACCAGTCCCGGTCGCACCCGCTCTGTGATCTGCGCGGCGCAGATGACGCCGCCACGGTCGTTGAACAGACGTATCAGGTCGTGCTGACGTATCCCCCGGGCTTCCGCGTCGACGGGATTGATACGGGCGATCCAGTAGTAGTAGCCGTCGATGAGCACCCGGTGGTCGGCAATGCCGTTCAGAGCTCCGTCCTTGCCGTCATGATGGGTGTGGAAGGAGAAGCGCGGATGCGGGGTGATCAGTTGAAGCGGGTAATTCTCGAATAGCTCCGCGGTATGCGGGCCCTCCCACGACTCCCGGTAGGTCATCACCGGCGGTCGCTCGGGGTCGTCGGGGTCGAACCGCTTCAGGCTCGATGACTCGAATTCCAGTTTGCCCGACTGGGTCTGTAGACCGCGCCTCCATTCCTCCGTGTAGTCGCCAGGCAGCGGACTGAGCTCTGGCACGTCTTTGAGACGATCCTCGGCAAACCACCGGTAGGAAACGGGATCACGCAGTCCCTCCGGCAACGGGGGCACCACGTAGTACCCTTTGCGCAGGAACTTCTTCCAGGAGGTGACCCGCGGCAGATCGGTGGCTTCGAAAAGCCGTCGGCACCACTCGATCTCACTGCTGCCCTCGGAGAAGGCGTTCCCGAGACCCAGCCGCTCGGCCAACTCGAGGAAGATCTGGAAGTCGGACTTGGATTCGCCGAGCGGCTCGATGCATTTATGCTGCATGACCGCCACCCGGTAGTTGCACTGGGTGAAGGCGTGCTCGGCGTATCCACCCGGGTTGGCGAACTCGCCTATGTCCCAGCGCTCGAAGTTGGTACACGCCGGCAGGATGACATCGGCGAATTTGGCCTCTCCCTCAAACCAGATGGACTGGTTGACCACGAACTCCAGGTTCTCCGAGGCGTACATGCGCGCGTAGCGGTTGGTGTCGACCATGGTCCCGATGTGAGAGCCGCCGTACTTGTAGTACATCTTGACCGGCGAGTGACCGGGGGCCGGATAGACGAAGCGCGAGAACTGCGTCTCGATAGTCTTGCCATCGCTCCAGTAACCCTCGGCGTAGCCGTCCATGATCGCTTCCGGGATCTTGAGCCGGGGCACGGCCTGCTTGACCGAGTTCATGCTGACCAGCTGCGGCATCCGCTGGTACATGTGCAGCGACAGTCCGGTGGCATCCAGGTCTCCGGACATGCCGCCCTCGGCGTAGCCCGGGAAGTAGAAGCGGGTGTCGAGGGGTGCCCCCTGCTGCAGGCAACCCATGTTGATGCCCGGTTTTCCCAACCCCTGCATGGCCATGAGATACACCATGCCGCGTGCCCAGTCCGTGCCGGTCGCGGTGCGGCAGGCGCCGCCGAAACCGATGTATCCGCCTGGGGACAGGTAGGTCTTTTTGGTGCCCCATTCCCGGGCCAACGCGCGCACGTCCTTGGCCGGCACGCCTGTCTCGCGCTCCTGCCACTCCGGGGTCTTGGGAATACCGTCATCCTCGCCCAAGACGTATGCCTTCCACTTGTCGAAGCCCACGGTCCGCTCGAAGACGTACTTCTTGTCGTAGAGGTTCTCCGTGATCCACACGTAGGCGATGGCCAGGACCATCGCGCTGTCAGTGCCCGGTCGCGGGGCCAGCCACTTGCCCCCCAACCAGCCGGCCGTATGGTTGAAATAGGGGTCGATGTGGACCATGGGGATGCCGAGCTCCTTGAGCCAGCGGCGGCGGATGGTCCCCTCCTGGGCCCCATAGACCCCGCTGGTGGCCTCAGGGTCGCTCGACCAGAACACGATCAGCTCGGCGTTCCGGAGGCAATCCTCCACCGTGCTGAAGGTCTCGCCGCCACCGAGGCGGGTGCTCTGGCCCCAGTGATGGATAGCGCCCCAGTACCAGCCCTCCCAGCTATCCGGATTGTGCACGATCGGGGTCCAGCCGATGGAGTTGAAGAAGCGAATGCGTGCAGAAAGCCAGTAGCCGATGGCACCCCAGTTCTGATGCGAGCCGCTGCCGTTCATGATGGCCCCGGGGCCGTGATCCCGTTTCACCCGCTTGATCTCCGCCGCCACCAGGTCCAGGGCTTCCTCCCAGCTGATGCGCTCATAGCCGGAAATTCCGCGATTCTGCGGGTTACGCTCGCCGTTGGGATCGAAGTCGATCCGTTTCATAGGATAGAGCAGCCGGTCGGGCGAGTAGATGAGCGACTTCCAGCTCAGCGTGTGAGGACTGACCGTGGTCTTGTGTGGGGGGGAGAACTTTCTGCCCCGAGCCCGCACCGTCCAGGGCTTGGCATCGGACTCGTCGAACTCGATCGGGGTAATGCGGATGATCTTGCCGTCTTTCACGTATACGAAGACAGGCCCGCCGTTGGAGTTGTTCGTGTAGCGGACGACGCCGCCCTTCATCTTGACGCCATACTCGTTGCCCGCCGAAAGCATCTTGCTGAGGGTGGTCGTGAACCAGGTGACCAGGTGATCCGTCCCCGATACTTCCAACTGGAAGGTCTTGGCAGCGCTCAGAAACTCCAACTGGTCGCGCTTTGGCCGCAAGATTCGGGCGGCTACGGCTGCATCCTGGAACGACATGAGCACGTCCGGCTTGGGGTGGATGCCCCGCCGCGAGGCTACTTTTCCGCTGTGGAAGACGTAGTACCGCCCCTGCGAATCGTCGCGGATCTTGACCTGGGCGACGAGATCTTCCCGGCCTAGCCACTCTCTGACCTCGGGATACCTTCTTGCCTGGATGCGCATGAGTTGGGCCATGCCCCAGGTGGTGACGGCGAAGCGCGTCTTGTCAATCACGCCCGCCGACATCAGCGCTTGCCTCCTACCATGATCGTGCCGAGGTTGACGCTGCGATCCAGCACGGCGGTCACCCGAACAGGAACGAAGTCGTTGAAGGCAACCTGTACCTGGTATTCGCCACCGTCCGGATCCAGCCCGTCGAGTTTGAAGTCACCAAACGCGTCTGTGACGGCAGTCAGGAGGGGATCGCCATCCGTCGCCCCACCGATTCTCGTGAGGGTCACGATGGCCCCCGCGGCACAATCGATGACGCCTGCCTCCTGCACGGCGACGCTGCCGGCGATGAAGGAGCAGTCGAACCGAGCAAGGTTCCTGTAGCAGACACCGGTACCTTCAATGCCACCCGAGTACAGCGTCTCCAAGCCTCCAGCCGCAGCCAATGATGCGAAGCCGGCATCGTCTCCGCGGACGAAAGACAGCGCGCCCGGGCCGCAGGCCTGTACGCAACGGGGTTGGCTCCAACCGTCGTCCAATAGATGCGCGCACAAGGTGCATTTCTGGGGAGCGGAGCTTTCCTCGCTCCAAGAGATCATGCCGTAGGGACAGGCGTCCACCAGGTCACGCCGACCGGCCGCTTTCGCATAGTCGATCAGGACGATGCCATCGGGCCTTTTATAGATCGCGCCGCCCGATCTGGTCACGCACGGGGCGTCCGCACAGTGGGTGCACAGAGTCGGCCGATAGGCCACGTCGATGAGCGGGTACTGACCCCGTTCGTTGCAGGGGAGCTCTATCCAGCGCTCTCCGTGGTAGGACTGCGGCCGCGAGTACCCCGGCCAATCATTGCCGCCATGTTCGTCTTTGCAGGCCAAGAAGCAGTTGTTACATCCTTGACAGCGAGCAACATCGACGATCATGTGCCACTTCTTCATCGACCGCTTCCAATCTGGTGGCGATTGCGGGGAGAAGGCTTGAGAAGCCGCCACAAAGTTGAACGGGGCCGGTCAAGCCCTGGGGTCAAGCCCTAAATAAACTACCGTACGATAGGTAGTTTGTCAAGTGGGAAGTGGGCGCCGAGCTACGCTCGAATCAGCGTAGCCACGAACACGTACACCTTTGGGATTCAGCTCAAGGGACACAAGAGCGCGAGCCCCTCGTGCTGCCCCTCTCAGCCGATCGTGAGATCCCAGAACCCTGGTGCCTCCTGTGGCGGCTGTCCTGTCGAATCCGGCGGCCGTAGTCGGTCCTCGAATGCTCGGGGATTGCGCCACCCTGCGCCCGCCCGCTTGAGCGCATACAGCGCTCGGAGCAAGGCCGTGGCCGAGCCCATGACGTCGACCACTGGTACACCCTCGACTTCGACCACTCCCCCGGGGTATCGATCCTCAGCTCCCGGCGCCATGCGCAGAAGCGGTGAGAGTAGACCACAAAGAGGGGCAAGAACGTTTGCCCCTTCGTTGACGAGCTCTCGGGCCACACCGGAGAAATCTTCGATCACCTCCGCACTGTCAAGATAGGCGAGCTCCTGTTGGTCCCAGGCGATGTTCATGGCCCGCACACCTACGACGCGGTCCGCCATGCCGTAGCTCGCCACTGTTGCCAGAAGAGCATCGGTAAGCAACTGGGTGGGGCTGACCAGCCCGACCCTATCGCCTATCAGAGAGGCCATGGTCAAGGCGGCCTCACCGAGACCGACCACAGGGATGGCGACCGTCCGTCTCGTCTCCGCCAGAGCCGGATCGAACACGCAGGTGATGACGGCCCCGTCGAAGCCTTCCTTTTCCGCTTGGACGGCTTGGTGGTACACCGATTCCAGGTTGATGGCTGTGACGTAGCGATTGCCGGCGAAATCCGCGTTGCTGAACCCGGTGGTGGGAAACCGAGAGACGAACTCATCATCAGCCGCAGCCGTCAGCTGGAAGTTCCTCAGCTGCACGGGTCCCATCACCTCGCTCAGGAAGCGGCCCGTCTCGCCGTCCTTCGAAGCGGCGCTTATGTTGGCCACCAGTATCTTCATTTGTCCTTTTCCTCCGAATCCTGAGGATTCCTGCCTTCGGGTCGTGAATAGACGCCGTAGGACCGGTATTTCTTTAGCCTCCTGGGAATCTCGTCCCGGTCCGGTCTTGCCGCAAACTCGGCAAAGATGTTCCTCAAGACGTCCGAGTGCTCGAACTTTCCGGAAAGCAGCACGTCCGACTTCTTCCTTGCTTCTTCACCTACCACGAAGCGGACCTCATCACCTTGTACCTCGAGGGCGCCTTTGAGACCACAGGCGGCACAGATCGCTGATGAAACGCTGCCCGTCATCTCCAGGACGCTCGAGTGGCAGACCGGGCACATGCCCCGCTCCCCGATGTAGCGGGCCTCCCTGATGGGTCTGGTCATGGTTTCAGCTACATGGCGCCCCGAGAGTCTAGCCCGGGCGAGCGCCTCATCGTTCATGACGATCACATGTGGCGGCGCCTGCCAGGGAAAGACCAGCTTGTCGACGATAGTCATCTGCAAAGGCTGAACGAAGAGCTGCATAACAGGAAAGGCGAGCGTCACGCAGTCACTGCCGCCCACCGCGATGAGGGAGGCGGCTCGCGGCTTGAAGGATCGCTCGTCCGGGCCGTGGTCGAAGGCCTGAGGAGCACGGGTACCGGTGCTCGGCACGACCTCCTCCCGGATCCGCTTGGCGTCCAGGCGCATGGCCACGTCATGAGAGGGGCCCATGCGGTCATTCAGGGTCTTGAGAATCCCGGGGGGAGTTCTCTCGTAGACGGGCGCCCCCAAAACCAGGCCGTCACACTCCATGATCTTCTCGTCGATGAAAGGCAGGTCGTCGTCGATAACACACTCGCCCGGTCCGCCCTGGAAAAGGCTGAGGACGCAGGTGTTACAGCCGGTGCACGGACGGATCTCCAGGTCGTGGAGGCGCACGATCTCCACCTCGGCACCGACTTCCTCTGCCCCCATCAAAGCTTCTTTGACGAGGATCTCGCTGTTGCCGTTCTTCCTCCCGCAACACAGGCCCAGGATCTTCAAGGCGCCGCCTTTCCCACGGACAAAGCTCCGCTCCT
>CAZCCL010000088.1:0-7837 GCA_964497095.1 uncultured Gaiellales bacterium
TGCGCTACACCCCGCCCCCAGGCCTTCCGCCCGGCGCGGTCGCTTATTCTATACCATGACCTGCGGAACCGACCATTCCGGCGCAGACCGGAGCGACCGAACAACGGGCGCAGTCTTCCCCGGGTTGCATTCGAAAGTCACCCTGCCTCATCTTGTCGAGCAACCCTTCCACCATAGACTCCAGCCGCGGCTCTTCGCCTCGGTCGAATGACAGGCGCACCGGAGAGTCGGGCCGCTCCAAGAACAGGAAGTCCATCGACACCGCCTCAGCGCCGGCCCGTAGTGCCGCAAGAGCATAGATCGCTCCCTGTAGGTCGTAACCGGCGGCCGCTTCGGCGGGCGTCCGCCCATCGAGGGCGTTGGTCTTGTAGTCCAAGATGTGCCGGGCACCTTCTACCGACCACGTCAAGTCCATCACCCCGGATACGATGGTGTCGCCAAGGGCAAAGGCGAAGGGTGCTTCCGAGACGGCACCGGCAAGGGCACGGTCGCTCGCAAAGGGCGAACGCCAGAAGGCCCGAGTAAGAGTGAGGACGCGCACTCGCTCGGCTTCCGACAGGCCGATATCGGCGGCTGTTTGCCGGGTCAGATCGTCGATCTCGCCGGAAAGCGCACCGGGTGCCGGGCATTGCGCCTCGAGCGCATGCCGCTCGAGCAAGGCGTGCACGATGAGACCGATGGTGCGACCGGAACGGGTCTCTATCTCGTCGATCAGATCGTCTTGCGCGACGGCAACCTCCGCCCGGCCGTCCGGGTCCTCTCCGGACGGGTCTAGACTGGTTCGGGTGGGAGCGGGCGTGCCGACGGGGTCTAGTTGAAGACCAAGCATCCGCTCCAGATAGAAGCGCCTGGGACAACGCAGATAGAGAGCCAGCGCGGAGAAGCTGATCTGTCGCGGAGCCATAGCCGGTGACTCGCATTCCGGGAACTGGAGGCAGGCATCCAGCGAGCCCACTACCCCGTCCCGGTCGGGCGGGACCGGAAGCTCCTGCTCTCCCCCGGTCCCTGTGCCCTCTGTGCCCTCTGAACCTGAGATCTCCGGGGTAGACACGCTGGTACCGGCGACCACCGCATCGAGTCCCTCGACAGGCACAACCATGCCGGCTTCGGGCAGGGTGTCGAAGCCCAAGGCCATCGCCATCCGACCTATGCGACAACCGCCCGACCCCCTGCCGGCGGGCTTGGCTCCCACGAGCACCAGCCGCTCCTCCGCCCGAGTCATGGCCACGTAGAGCAGCCGGACATCTTCTTCCCGTTCCTTGGTGGCCTCTTCGGCGACTATCTCCGCGGCGGGCCCCCAGCTGAGATCTCCCGCCTCATACGTCCTGTGCCCGGAGCCCTTGAGAGACACCCCCATGCGTCCGTCGCCGCTGAAGACGAATCGGGGACGATCTCCCCGAGGCACGTCCGAGCCAAGCCCGGCCAGAACGACCACCGGGAACTCGAGACCCTTGGCTTGGTGCACGGTCATGATCCGCACCACGTTCTCTCCCTCGGCCAGAGTGGGAGCGCTACCTTCCTTGTCGCTCAGATCGCCCATGGACTGGAGGGCGTTCACGAGGCCGGCCAGGTCGGGACCCTGCAGAGCTTCATAGTCGTCGGCGATGCGCATGAGCTTGCGCACGTTGGCGAACCGCCGTTTTCCTTCCTCGGAGGCCAGAAGACAGACATCGTAGCCGCAGTCGCTCACCGCGTCGTCGATCAGGCGGGCCAGTCCCGGCCTACCGACCCGATGCCTGAGAACGCCGAGTCGCCCTACGAATTCGCGGAGGACCTTTCGGTCGGCCGGGCACATGCCGGAGATCTCTCCCTCGCGGATCACCTCCCAGAGGGATCGGGCCCTCTTTCTGCGGGCCTCGCGCCCGAGCAGATAGAGGCCGTCGTCGGACAACCCGACGATAGGCGACCTGAGAACGGTGACCAGCCCCAGATCGTCATGAGGATTGACGAGAAGTCCGAGCAAGGCGGCAAGATCACCTATCTCATCCCGGCTGTAATAGCCTTTGCCCCCTACGACGTAGACCCTTACCCCGCGGTCCAAGAGGGCCTGCTGGTACAGATCGACGTGCGTCTGGGCCGGAGTCAGCACCACGACGTCGCGGGGCTCCCAACCTTCTTCGTCCAGCAGTTTTCGGACGGACGCGGCGACGGCCTGCGCCTCGGCCTCCTGCATCAGGGGCGACGGTGAGTCGGGCCCGGATCTCTCCAAACGGTCCACCGCCAAGACCTCCACCGCGACCGGCGGCCGTTCGGCCCCGGAACTCGCGGCGGCGCTCCGGCGGCGCCCATAGTGGCCCTGCCCGTCGAGTGCGGGTTCGCCGGACTTGTGCTCGGCGCGGCCGTGCTCGGCGCGGGGGTGCTCGTCATGGGGGCGCTCGTCATGGGTGCGCTCGTCGCGGCCGTGCTCGAGTGGGACGAACCGGTGCCCGAAAAAGCTCTCGTCTGCGAACAGCCGGTTGACGAAGGAGAGTATCTGCGGGCGGCTGCGGTAGTTGACGTCCAGCCGGCGAACACGAGTCCCCCCGTCCTGGAGCTCGGCCGCGGCTTCCCTGCGCTTGAACACCTCGACGTCGGCCCCGCGAAAACGGTAGATGCTCTGCCGTTCGTCTCCCACCATGAGAAGTCGCGAAGCCCCAAGTCCCTCGAGGATGGAGCACTGCAGCTCGTTGGTGTCCTGGAACTCGTCGACCATGACCCACAGCCCCGATCCGCTGGTCACCACGGTCGCTCCCCCCTCCTCGCGGAGCAAGGCCCGGGCGTTCAATTCGAGGTCGGTGAAGTCCAGCAGGCTCCGTTCCCGCTTGTAGGCCGTGTAGGAATGGTCGAACCGAGCAAGCAGATCGTTCATGACCGCGACGACCGGGCGAAGCTGCTGCTCCGCGAGGGAGCGGCGGTACGAAGTGAGGGCCGCTCGGGCCGGCCCGAAGTAGGGCTCCATGGAGGCCGTCAGCCTGGTCGGAAAGCAACCCTCGCTCAGGCGCAGCTGATCCTCCGGGTCCAGTCCCGCCTCCGCCCCTTCTATCCAGGACAAGCATCTCTCCAGTCTCGCCAGGTCGGTGGCAAGAGAATTCGTGCGGCGAGGCGCCGCCGCGCCGGTATCCAGGGCTTCGCGGACGGTCTCCGCCAGCCTCGCGCGCGACTCCTCGGCCGGTCTGCCCGGGGGGATCGTCACCTGCGGATGTTCCACCCCGGCGCAGCGTAGCCGCTCGTAGAGAGGAACGATCTCTTCGCGAAGAAGCGTGGTATGAGAGCCGAGGATGTCCAGCTCGGCCTCTGTCGCCGACTCGACGGCCTGGTACCAGATCTCGTCGCGCACTTCTCTTGTGACCAGGGCCGCTGCTTCCGCCTCGAGGATAGAGAACCCCGGGTCTACCCCTGCTTCAAGCGGGTGCTCCCTCAGCAGGCCCGCGCAGAGGCTGTGGATGGTACCTACCGTGGCTTCGTCCAAAGCGAGGGCCAAGTCGGGGCGCCGGAGTTCCTCCAGCCGCTCCCGGATACGGGCGGTCAGTTCCGCAGCGGCCTTCCGGGTGAAGGTCACGGCTATCAGGCGCTCCGGCGCGGTCCCTTCGTCGACCAGCGCACGCACAAAGTACGCCACCAACAACCGGGTCTTGCCACTACCGGCGCCCGCCGCCACCAGGATCCGAGCACTGTCGTCGAGCACCGCCGCCTTCTGGGCTTCCGACAGGGTCTTTTCCGCGCTCGTGATCACGGTCGGTAACCTCCCCGGCGGGCACGGCAGACCGGTCCCAGACCGCACCAGGGTGGGCACTCGCGGTTGGGGCGGGGCGCGATCGAGCCGGCCCGTATGCCTGCCGCGGCCTCGCATGACAAGGCGCGGGTCTCTTGATACAGGATCTCCACCGCATCCGGGTCGAGCACGCCACAACCTTGCCTACCTGCGCCCACAAGATGTTCCGAGCCGGCCCGGACCAGACCCGAGCACCGCTCCTCCAGCGGAGACAGATAAGCTCCGCCGATGACCCGCGCGGCGGGGCGCTCCGCAGCGAGCGCCATCAGGTAGAGCGGCAGCTGCAAAGCCCGTGGGCTCCCTATGCTGGAAGGATTGGGGAGGGTCCCGCTCTTGTAGTCGAGGACAAAGAGGGAGCGCCCCGCCGGATCGGCGTCGATCCGGTCGATGCGGCCCCGGATCCTGAGCCCACCGATATCGATCCCCCCTTCGCCACCTACGGTGGACTCCGTCTCCAGCGTGATCAGCGCACCTGCCGCTTCGCTCTCCATCTGAAGAAGACGCCGGACCATCTTCCTCAGTCGCCAGGCGGTCAGCTTTTTCTCCGCGGGGTTGCCGGGACATCCTTCCTCTCCCACCAGGCGCTCGACAACTGCACGGGCTAGAAGTTCCGCTTCGGCCAGACTCTCCGGATTGACGGGGAGAGCATCACGGGAGGCCAGCTCTCCATACGTGATACTGAGGACGCTGTGTAACAGCTGTCCCGTGGAGCGCGCGTCGAGCTCCGGTTCCAGCTCCTCGACTCCGACCACCCGGTCCACGAACCAGGCAAAGGGGCAATTGAGGTAGGCCTCGAGAGAGGACGGGGTGAAGCTCTCTGTCTCCGCCAACTCCTCGAGGATCGCCGGGTCGGTGAGGCGCGCCGGGGGACGCCGCCACGGGCGCGCCTGGCCCTCGTGTCCGCTGGGCCGGACACCAGGATGGGGAGAGCAGCCCTGAGCCGCGCATGCGCGCAGGTAGTGCCTCAGCGAAGGGGCCGCCTCGACTCCGAAGACCACCTCGGCCAGAGTACGGGTCTGGCAATCCCCCCTGTCGGCTCCCAGAAGTGCCCTCGAGAGCGACCAGAACCGAGAGGGCATGACTTCACCGCCGCCGTCATCCGCATCCCGGGCGCTCAGAAGCAGCAGTTGCCAGGCTCGGGACAGGGCGCTCACGAACAGGGCGGCCTCTTGGTTCGCCTCCGGGACGAAAAGACCGCCGCCCGCCAGCGAGTCCAGCTGGGTCCGCTGGCCTCGAGTCAGAAGAGCCGGGGGGTCCGAATGGCCCGGGAACTCCCCTTCGACCAGTCCAAGCACCGCGACGACGGCGAACCGCCGCGCCCGGGCCCGCTGAACGTCGAGGATCTGCACCGCGTCCGTGGTGCCGATCCGACTACCCGGGATCGGGACCCCGGCAAGCGCCTGAAGCACCGCCTCGGCCGAAAGGGGACCACCGACAAAGCCTGTCGCCTCCGACGCCCGCATGACCGATGCTGCTCCGCCCAGCGCCCGGAAAGCGCGGGCATCCTCTTCGAAATCCCGATCACCCACGACCCCGTGTTGGGCAGATGCGTTCAGCATCCGCCAACAGACATCTTCCATTCCGGTCGCATCGACAGACGGTGCGCCGGCGCGGTCACCGATGGCGGCCCACAGAGGCGCACACGACCCGGGGCGTATTCCGTCTCCGATATCCGCCAGCGCGACGGCCCCGCGGCGGCCGTCCCGACGGTAGCGCAGTTCCACATCGGCGGCCATCTCCGGCGTCAGCCCGCTATAGGGGCTGCGGAGGTAGGCCAGGAGCGACTCGGCATCATCACGCAGCACGCCACGCAGAGCCCTCAGAAGCGCGTGGCCAAAGCCCGTCTCCCCAAGCGTGCGCGCATCATCGATGTGATAGGGGATGCCGCACGATCCGAACACCTGCCTGAGCAGGCTTCTCCAGTTCTGCAACCGACGCACCATGACGGCGATATGGCCCGGCCTGAAGCCTTGGCGCAGAAGACCGGAGATGTGCTGGGCGACCAGTTCGGCTTCGTTGCGCTGTCCGGAGGCGAGCAGGAACCGCACCCCTTCCGGACCTGCCGTAGGTCTGGGTGGTTCGGGTAGAGGCCGATCGCTCATGAAATGGCGCTCGAGATAGGCGATCGCGGGGGAAGAGTAGGCCCGGACCCGCGGGAGCAGTTCGACCACGCGACCGGCTCTGTTCCTCCAACCGTCGACTTCCGCTGAGGTGCTGAGATTGATGGGTCGGGTCGCATCGTATGAGAGGGCCATCAGGACCGGGGCGGGCCCGGACAGGGTCTCTATGAGGGTCTGCTGCACCGTGGTGAAGGACGTGAACCCGTACAGAACCACGGGCCTCGTCCATCCCCCGGCCAGGGCCACCGCCTCCCGGGCGGCCATGGGGCCGTCGGTCAGGCCCGAAATAGCACAGGCATCCAGATAGGCTCGGTAGAGACACCGGACATCCGTGGCCGGTCCGGCAACAGACGGATCCTCACGTGCCCAGGAGCTAAGGATCCCGTCCAACTCCTCCGGATCTTTGCCGCTATCGCCCAACTGCTGCAGCAAGCGAGCAAGCGCAGCGGCGGCCCCCGGAGGCGAAGCCGTCGCGTTCAATGAGCGCAGCGGGACTTCCCGGAGGAGGCCGGCCATCATGAGCCTGCGCTCGAACTCCCCCGGCCGCCTCGAGGACCGTCCGGTGATGGCGCCTACCAGGCCGTCGAAAGTCAGCGCGGGCCACTGACCAAAGAGGGCACCCGTCCGCCGGACCATCTCCATCGTGAGCTCCCGGGCAACGGGCGCTGTGGGCGCGACGACGACCGGACGAAGCGGAAGCTTCTCTCTCCACCAGTCGAGAGCGTGGCCCATCTTGCCGGAGTTCGGAGGGCCGAGGACAAGGGTGAGCCCCGGCCCACACTTCCCGCCACTGCTGTCCGGCCGTCTGTGCATGCTGGCAACCATTGTAGAACCCGCCCCGGACGGGCGCTGACCGTGCGCACACTTCTGCGCTAGTCTAAAGGCATGAGTCGCGATGAAGACAAACTCATACGCCAGTTGTCGCTCATCTCGTTCCTCTTGAGCCGGCCGCGCCCGTTCACGACCCGCGAGATCCAAGAGTCGGTCGAGGGTTACGCGGAGATGAGCGACGATACGTTCGCGCGGCGTTTCTTCGGAGACCGCTCGGATCTCAGCGACATCGGGATAGAGATCAAGAGCTTGACCGATCCGGAGATGACCGAAGGACAGCTCTACTACCTGCCCGCGGAAGACTTCCGTCTTCCCCAGGTGGACTTCACGCCGGCCGAGTTGCGCGCCCTCGCGGTAGGCTTGGCCGCGCTCGACGGTCGCTTCGCCTATGCGCGGCCCCTGCGTCTCGCCCTCACGGCGATCTCCCATGGAAGGCCGGACCCGGTTCGAGACGTGCTCGAACAATTGCCCATCGCTTTCGCCCCCGACGAGGACGCACAGCGGGCGGGAAGGCAGTTGGCCCGTTTGCAGGACGCGATAAACCGGGGTAAGACGGTAGGCTTCCAGTACCCTTCCGCCGATGGGAGTCTCGAGGAACGCACGTTCGAGCCGTACAACCTCTTCCTCATCCAGGGTCGATGGTATGTCGTGGGTTATGACCACAAACGCCAGGGGATCCGCACTTTTCGAGTGGGCAGGGTCCAGGGGACCGTCCGTTTTCGTACGGAGAAGGCGCGCGATTTCTCCGTCCCGGCCGACTACGATCCGGAACAGTACCGGGCTCGCCCCCCTTGGCTCCTCGGCGCCGTCAAGGGTACGGCCACCGTCAGGGTGACCGAGGACCTAGCTTGGTGGGTCACCAGATTACAGCCGCACGTCCGGTGGCTCGGGGAGGACGAGCAAGGCTGCACGCGCTTCGAGGTGCCCTACGCGGCCGAGGTCGTCCTCCTGTCGTGGGTGGTGGGCCTCGGCGGCTGCGGTGAACTGCTCGAACCTGCCTCCCTCCGCGAGGAGTTGCGCAGACGCCTCGAAGCTGTCTACCAAGCCCACGAGGAGATGGCGCCCGATGACCCGGCGGCGGGGGGGGGGGGGGGGGGGGGGGGGGGGCGCCCCCCCCCCCCCCCCCCCCCCCCCC
>CAZCCL010000088.1:7847-11401 GCA_964497095.1 uncultured Gaiellales bacterium
GGTGTTTTTGGCGCCGTTTCCCCGGGGGGGGGTGGGGGGGGGGCCCGGGCGCGCCCCCCCCCCGCACCCTCGTCCCCAGGACCAAGCCACAGCGGGCAGAGCCGAGCCGATCGCCCCAGAGCACCTAGCCCGCACCATCTCCCTGCTCAACTATCTGGTCGACGAGCAGCGACCGGCAGTGATCACATGGAGCGCTTTGGAAGCCGACCTCGGCCTGACCCAAGCCGAGGTCGAAGCCGACATCCCCCTCATCAATCTTGTCAATTTCGGAGGAGGGACGTATGCGTTGACCGCCGACGCGACCGAAAAGGGTGTCGAGGTGATCCGCGACGTCATGGCCGACACCTTCACCCAGCCTGCCCGGCTGTCTCCGCTCATGGCCCGCGCGCTTCTCCTCGCCCTCGACCTTCTGGGGGAGGCGATCGCGGTCGACGATATCGAGTCTCTCGCGTCGGTGCGGGCCAAGGTCTGCGCGCTCGTCGGCGAGGGCTCCCGGGGCGGGACGATCATCGTCGACGACGTCTCGCCTGCGGATCCTCGAATAGTCGAAGTACTCACCCACGCCATCCGCGACCTGGAACTGGTCGTCATCGAGTATTTCTCCGCCTCCCGGGACGAACTGAACGAACGCCTGGTGGAACCGTACCTGCTCTTCCGTTCCCCCGACGGATGGTACCTGGAGGGCTATTGCCTCAAGGCCGGGGGCCAACGGACGTTCAAGCTGGAACACGTGCGCAGCGCTCAGACCACCGGGAACACCTTCAGCCCCCGCCCCGAGGTAGACCTCGTCTCGAGACAGGAGGGGCAGGCCTTCTCCCCTGACAGCCGAGCCTCCTGGGCTACGGTGCGCTTCACTCCCCGCTGGCGGACCTACCTCGAGGATCGGGGGACCGGCTGGGAACCCGGTCCTGAGGATTCTCTTATCGCTCGGGTCCCTTACCTCGACGAATCCTGGATCGCTCGTGAAGTCCTGCGCTTCTTGGGAGAAGCGGTCCTCGAGTGGCCCCCTACGGCGCGTCGCCGGGTCGGAGAGCGCGCCTCGCTGCTCCTGACCCGCTACTCAGGGAGCCCGGCGTGAAGTTCTGGCTTCGCTGGACGGCCAACGGTCTCACGGTCTTCTTGGCGCTCTATCTCGTCGATTCGGTGGCGGGCGGGAGATTCCGGGTGTCAGCCGTCTGGGCGGCGGTGGTGGTGGCCGTGCTCTTGGGCCTCCTGAACAGTCTCGTTCGCCCGCTGCGCCGGGCGCGGAGCAAACCTCTGGTCGCCACCCTCAGCGCTGTGCTGACGGTGCTCGTGAACGCCCTGGTCCTTCAGGTGTTCGTCTGGTTGGGATCGTCCCTGGCGGCCGAAAGCTTCATCTGGGTCCTTGCGGTGGCCGTCTTCATCTCCGTGCTCACCGGCACCGTCAGTTGGCTGGTGGGCTTCAGCGGCAAAGAGAAGCAGCGCGCAGCCACTCGCCGTCAGATGGACACCGGTTCCCCGCGGGAGGGCGAAGCCAAGGCGTCGCGGACCCGGACCTAATCCAGCACCGGCACCTCATGACCGTGTGATTGCACCAGCAGACGGAAGTCGTGCGGGCTGGTGGCCATCAGTTGGGCGTCTTCGAGCGTGACCAGGCCTCTCTCGAACAGACCGAGCAGACTTTGGTCGAAGGTCTGCATGCCGTAGAAGTCGCCTTCCTGGACGGCCGTCCGGACATTGTGCGTCTGCCCCGGGTCGAGGATGAGATCCCGGATACGACCGGTCATGACCATGACTTCCACCGCCGGGACCCGGCCCACGCCGTCCGCCCGGCCGAGCAACCGCTGAGAGATGATGCCCCTCAGCGAGCCCGCCAACATGATGCGCACCTGCTTCTGCTGATAGAGGGGGAAGAAGTCGATGATCCGGTTCACGGTCTCTGCCACGTCGATCGTGTGCAGAGTGCTGAGCACGAAGTGTCCGGTCTGCGCGGCGGTGAGGGCGGTCCTTACCGTCTCCTGGTCGCGCATCTCCCCTATGAGGATGATGTCCGGGTCCTGCCGCAGCACGTACTTCAGGGCCGACGAGTAGTTCTCCGTGTCGAGCCCTACTTCGCGCTGGTTCACGATGCAGCGCTGGTCCTGGTGAAGGATCTCGATAGGATCCTCGATCGTCACGATGTGCCTGCGGAGACGGTGATTGATATGGTCGATCATGGCGGCCAGGGTGGTGGTCTTGCCGGAGCCCGTGGTCCCGGTAACCAGCACCATCCCCCGCGGCTCGAGGGCCAGCTTCTGCACCACCGGAGGAAGGTTCAGCTCGGAGAAGGTAGGCACCCGGGTCACCACCTGGCGCAGGGCGATGGAGATGGTCCCCCGCTGGCGGTAGACGTTGATCCGGTAGCGGCCCACGCTGGGGGCGCTGTAGGCGAAGTCGATCTCGTTGGTCTCGCTGAAACGCCGGATCTGCTTCTCGCTCATGAGAGAGGCGGCGTAGTCCTTGGTGTCCTCGGGCGCGCAGGAGGGCTCATCCAGGTCGAGCAGTTCTCCGTCCACGCGTATCGTAGGGGGACTACCCACTTTGAGATGCAGGTCGGAGGCACCCGCCTCGACCACTTTCTGCAGTAGCTCGTCTATGGTCTTCATGAACCCCAGACCCTCCGGGTCCGCGCCTCGACTATCCGTCCTTTCAATGTGTCGGTGCAAACCGCCTCCGACTTGAGAGGATCTCGAGCTACAGTACTCCCTCCCAGTAGGGCTTGACGTTCTCCAACGCCGAGAGCACGTCCTCCCGCTCTGCGTCGGAGATCACGCGCTCGAACGGCGGAGACTCGCCTCCCAGCCCTCTCAGCGTGGCGACAATGGACGCGGCCACCATGTGGGGCACGTAGCCGCCCTCGAGGAAACAGAGAGGCCCGGCGGCCCCTGCGTCTTGAGCGAGGGCCAGCAGCCGGGCGGCCATCCATTGGAACGCCGCTTCGGAAAGACCCAGGCCGCCCAGAGGATCTCCCTTCTGGGAGTCGTAACCGCTCGAGGCGAGGACGAGTTGGGGCTTGAAGGCCCGCGCGAGCGGTGCCAGGAGAGACTCGAAGGCCAGGAGCACCGCCCCGTCGGAATCACCTCCGTGTAAAGGCACGTTGACCGTGAATCCGGCGCCGGCGCCGCTTCCTACCTCTCTGGCCGACCCCGTGCCGGGATAGTGAGGACTTAGATGGGTACTGAAGAAGAGCACTCGGGGATCGTCATAGAACGCAGCCTGAGTGCCGTTCCCGTGATGCACGTCCCAGTCGGCGATAAGCACCCGCTCCAGTCCCAACTCCTCCAAGGCATGGGCGGCGGCGACGGCGATGTTGTTGAACAGGCAGAACCCCATCCCCCGGGAAGGCAGGGCGTGGTGACCGGGCGGGCGCACCAGCATGAAGGCGAGTTGCCCGGTGGAGAGAGCGCGTTCCACGGCTGCGATCCCAGACCCGGCAGCCAGAACAGCCGCTTCGTACGAGTGCGGGGACACGGCGGTATCCCAGTCCAACCAGCCTCCGCCCCCCTCCGCCGTGCGCCGGACGGTATCGATGTAGCCCTGCACGTGCACCCGGG
>CAZCCL010000089.1:0-11151 GCA_964497095.1 uncultured Gaiellales bacterium
ATCGCCGCTACCGAGGCCTGCTCGGGTGTGATCCACTCCAATTCCAAACCGCTGTCGAGCAGCGCCCGCCTGGCCACCACCAGACGCTGTTTGTTCTCGGGATGATCGCCCGTCTCGTGCTCGAGAAACAGGGGATGGTAGTAGACGGCCGGGACGGTCACGCCAGCGGGGATCTAGAGGATGATGCGGCAGGCGCCGTAGTAGCTGCTGCGGAAGGCGCTGTCGATGCGGACGCCCTTACCTACGCCAGCCGCGTGGATCATCTGACCGTCACCTATGTAGATGCCGACGTGGTGGATGGGATTGTAGAAGAAGACAAGGTCACCCGGCCTGAGGTCGCCCCTTGAGACGGCCACCCCACTCCCGTACTGCATGCGGCTGGAATGAGGCAGGCTGATACCGACCTTCTTGTATACGTACATGACGAAGCCCGAGCAATCGAAACCGTCGGGACTGGCACCGGCCCACACGTACCGAGAACCGAGATACTGCATGGCTACCGAGACGACGTCGCTGGTACTGGCCGAATCCGGGACCGACACCTTGACGCTGGTGGACCCGCCCGAGCCCGGCCTGATGGCAGCAGCGGCCTTCTTCGCGGCCGCCGCCTCCGCCGCCTTCTTGGCCGCGGCCTTCTTGGCGGCCTCGGCCCTGGCCCTGGCTTCAGCGGCAAGTCGGGCCTGGCGGGCAGCTTCTTCCTTCTCCAACTGCGCGATCTGGGCTTCCTTGCCCTGGAGCGCTTGTTCGTTTGCGGCAAGTGTTTCTTCGACCTTGGCCTTGGCAGATTCAGATTCGGCCAGCAGCACTTTCTCTTCTTCGAGCTGCGAGGCCAACTCGCTCTTGCGGTCCGACACCCTCTCCCGATAGCCCTCGACCTGGTCGAGCATCTCCGTGTCCTGAGCGCTCAGGCGCTCCAAGATGTCGAGACGGTTGACGAGGTCGGAGAACGAGCTCGCGCCCATCAAGGTGTCGAGCATCCCCAGATGGCCCTGCTTGTAGATCTCCACGACCCGCTCGGTCAGCTGGGCGCGCACCGACTCCAGGTCGGCCTCGGCCTGGGCAAGTTTGGCCTGCTTGTCCTTTATGGCCGCCTGGGTCTGGCTGAGCTTCTCAGTAGCATAGTTGTAATCCTCGACCGCGGCGCCGAGCTGCTCGTTCAGCTCATCGATGCGTGCCGCGAGGGCTTCGGCCTCTTGCCTGGCCTTGGTGATGGCCGCAGGCTCGGCCCGTACGGCCTCACTGCAAACCAAAGTGATGACTGCGAGAATAAGAAGGATCGGGATAAGACGTCGCCCGACGCCGCCTGACGTGCCGATCTTTATCGGAGCCCTCCCTGGTCGCTTATGGGGCTGGAGCTGCTTCACGCCGCTCGTCTCGAAGTTCCACGCACTTTACCATTTTCCTCGCCTGGTACCAACCCGCCACTGCCTGAGAACGCGGTTGCTCCGGGGGCGTCACAGTCTCGCCAGATAGGCCTCGATGCCGTGTAGGATCGCAGTTGCCTCCCGTCCGATGACCTCGGGATCGGCGAGTTGGCGGCTCTCCTCGGGATGGCTGAGGAATCCGGGTTCGACCAGAACAGCCAGGGGCTTCACTTCGCGCAGACAGGCATAGTTGCGGCCGTGCTTTCGAAGGTCCACTCGGCCCAGTTCCCGGCTCAAGGCATCTACGATGTAGCCGGCCAGACGTCTTCCTCCCCGGGACAGATACACGGCATTCGCGAAGTAGAAGGCAGCGGCCCCTTTCGCCCGCGGATTCGGGCTGTAACTGTGCCGGACGCACACGTGGATATCCGGCTCCCAAGCGGTGGCCGCTTCCATCCGCTCGTACAAGGAGAGGGAATCGACCTCCTCGTGAAGCAGATATGTATGGGCTCCTGCACTCCCAAGAAGATCAGCCAGCTGCATCCCGAGAGCCAGGTTGAGATCACGCTCGGTCCGCCCGGCGTCTCCCGGTGCCCCTCGCTCCACACCCAGGGGCGCGGGTTCGATGCTCACCCGCAGTCCCCGTAGGGAATGCGTTCCCACGTAGCCGTCCATCCGGTCGGGGATGCCACCCCCGTGCTCCGCCTGATTCAACTGACGGAGGCGGCGAAGCCGGTCCAGAGTAGTCTCTCCCACGATCCCGTCTACGTTGAGTCCGGCGTTTCGCTGAAAGTCGGTCACCGCCTCCTCGAGAGGGGGAGCGAAGATGCCGTCCACCGGGCCGGAATCGAACCCCAACTCGTTCAGCCTGCGCTGCAAATAGAGCACGTCGTCCCCGCGCATGTACGGCACCCGCAGGTAGAGCAGCCGTTCTCCCGGTTCGTAGCCGGCTTCCACGAGTTCGGTCCAGGTGTTGTCCTCGACCACGCCGTCGGCAAAGAGTCGCCTCTGCTGTTGGAAGGCGCGGATCGCAGTCTCGGTATGGGGGCCGAAGAGTCCATCGGCGCCTTCCCGGCCGAGGAAATAGCCAAGAGCGGCCAGACGCGTCTGGACGTCCACCACGCGTTTGCCTCTATCTCCTTTGCCGACCGGTCGCATCGCTCCTCGGACGCCTCGAGTGACGGGGGAACCTTTCCTGATCCTCTGCGCCGCGGCATCATAGTCGCCTACCGGGCAGGCTGGGCTATTATACTCACAGGCATGGAACCCACGGGCACACCCCGAAAGACGCGCTTCACCAATCGGACGCTGATCGTCCTCGCCATAGTGTTCTGGACCGCCGCCGTCGCCTTGGCCGGCATCTACTTTCTCTGGGAGGGAACGGCGGACTCCTCAGTCAGCGCGCAAGCCGGGGCCACCGCCTCTCCGTCGACTACCACCCTCGCCCCCACGTTCACCAGTACCTCCGTCACGATCCCCTCGACCACCGGCTCTGTCACGACGGCCTCCCCGACGACGAGCTCGACGACGAGTTCAACCACGAGTTCTACGACCACCAGTTCCACGACCACGACGACGGAAGCACCGACCCCGGCACTCGTGGTCGCGGCCGGCGGTGACGTGCTCGCAGACCGACTCGTGGGCGACTTCATCGACAGAAACGGGGGCGAGGCGGTCTTCGCCAAAGTCCGGCCTCTGCTGGAGACGGCGAATCTGGCCTTCGTGAACCTGGAGTGCCCTCTCTCCGACGGGGGCACGCGCGACCCGCACAAGGAATACACCTTCCTCGGCCGTCCCGCTCTCGTGGACGGACTGGTGACGGCCGGGATCGATATGGTCAGCCTGGCCAACAACCACGCCGTCGATTTCGGTCCGGCCGCTCTGCTCGATACGATCGACCGGTTGGACAAGGCCGGCGTCAACCACGCCGGTGCCGGCGCCGACGCGCAGGCGGCCCGGGCGCCGGCGCTCCTCATCACCCCGGCCGGCGTGGTCGCCTTCCTCGCGTTCACCGAGATAATCCACCCCGGCTTTCCCGCCACGGCCGACCGACCGGGGGTCAGTCCCGCCACTGATCGCAAGAAGCTGCTGGCTGCGATAGCGTCGGCGGACGAGAAGGCCGACTTCGTCATCGTGAGCTTCCACTGGGGTACGGAATACACGAGGCAGCCGAGCCAAGACCAGCGAAGACTCGCCCACCAGGCGATCGACGCAGGCGCCGACCTGATCCTCGGTCACCATCCCCATGTCCTCCAGGGCCTGGAGCTCTACCAGGAAAGACTGATCGCCTACAGTCTGGGCGATTTCGTCTGGGACCACCACTCGCGGGAGACCGGCGAGACGGTCGTACTTCGGGTCGCAATGACCCCCGGCGAGCCGCCAAGCATCGAGGCGACACCCGTCTACCTGAACGACAGTAACGGAGTGCCGGCTCCGGTCAGCGGTGACGCGGCCGACGTGATCCTGAGCCGTTTCATCCGGCTGAGCGCCGGCTTAGGACTGGAGCTGGCCCGATCGGGAGACACGGCGGTCTACACTCCTACGGCGACGCCCACTACTACCGCCGCTTCGTCCCCCTAAGAGCCCGTTTCAGAATGACCTTTCCCCAGCAGGGTGAGATTGGCACGCCAGAGGCAAGGACAAAGGAAGCGGGCGTAGCGGAGCTACGGACGCGACTGAGGGACTGAGGACGAAGCATCCGGCCGCCAAGCGCGGCCTCGGTGGCCGAGATGTCATCCTGAAACGAGTTATAACCCACTACTCTCGGACCTGGAGCATGACTTTGAAGGCTCCTCCCAGTCCTCCGGGATCCAGGAGGGCCTCCAGCACCCGCGCCTCCCGATCGGCCTCGAGCGCCTCACTGGTGGGCACGCTCGCCTGCTGCAGCAGCTCCGACAGCCGGTCTTCACCCCCGTCGGCTCGGAGCAGAGCCGCGACGGTCGTGAAGAGCACCGTTTCGAACCCTGCCTCCCGCCCATGGACATCCAGAGCCCTGAAATCGACATCCGCCGTCAGGTCTTGGAAGCCGACGCGCACATAGGGATCGACCACCAGTTGATGTCGGAAGTACCCGCGGATGGTTCGGCCGTAGGCGTCATTTCTCGGGTAGTCGCACCGACAGGACGTTCGATACCATTCTCCGTAGTCGATGGTGAGCAGACTGCCGGCCGGCATAACGGCGCTGATCCTTTCCGTCAGGGATCGAAGAGCGGGCCGCACCTCGATGAAGCCGTCGCCGCTGAGCGGCCGCAGAACCTCCGCATCTACGGTCCCGAAGAGGGTCTGCAATTCGGCCTCGGCCTCCTGGGAGATATCGTCCCAGACCTCCCACAAACCCCTGTCTCGTTCCCCGCCCGCGTCGTCATGGATCGTCACCCACGCTTCAAGCAGTCGCGCACCACGCACGTTCACCACATGCACCGGGAGTGCGTCGCAGAACTCGTTCCCGACGATCACGCACGGGCGTGTCCCGCCCGCCGCTTCGGTCAAATCGGTACCGCAACGCACCTTCCAGCCCGTTGTCATCGCCGCGGAGAGAGTCTCGTTCTGTCGGGCACGCAGGCCGTCCCCGATCTCCACTATGCCGTAGATCACTTGGGCACGCAGATCGGGACGGGTCTCCTCCCACGCCTCGAGCACTGCCCCGGCCAAGTCTCCCTCTCCCCCTCCCAGCTCGATCACCGAGGGCGGCAGCCCTCCGCCCGGCGGCCCTCCGCCGGGGGGCGAGGCGCCGGGGAACGCGGGCGAGGCGCCGGGAAACGCGGGCGAGGCGCCGGGCAGCCCTCCGCCCGGGGGCGCGGGCGAGGCGCCGGTAGCCAGGGCCGTGCTCCACGAATCCACCAACTCCCCGAGCAACCTGGCCACCGCCCGGTTGAAGACGGGCGATAGTCGCGGGGCGGTGCTGAAGTGCCCGCGCGGCCCGAGGAGACACTCGGACCGGCTGTAGTAGCCTTCCGTGGGATGGGTCAGGGCGAGTTCCATGAAGCGGGCGAACGTCACCCGGCCCCCCTCGGCTTCTATCTGCCGCGCTATGTCGTCCGGCACCAAAGTCTCAGACCTCGAGTTCCGCCCTCGTGCTCCGGGATCGATGGGCCCGCGGCTCAGCAGCGAAGGCTTCTCTCGTTCTTCTGCAGATAGGCGCTGTAGGCCGCCATCTTGCCCAGGATACGCACTCCTCGTAGCGGCGAGGGAAGGACGAAAGTGGCGTAGCGCCCGCCTACCGAGAAGATGGCCTGACTCATGGGCCTTTGCGAGATGTTGGCGATGGGCTTGCAGTAGCGGTCCATCAGGGCCGCGTTCTGTTGGATGAAGGCCAGCTCCCGCTCGGTCAATTCCGGCTCGGCCTGCTCCTCGTCGTCGCACCCAGGATCATCGATACCGCCGGCCTCCTCGCAGGCGACTTTGAGACCTTCGATCTCCGTTATGGCCCGGCGGCTCTCGCTCATGGAACCCACCACTCCCATGACGATCACCGCATCGACGCCCTCGCTCGCCATCAGGGTCTCCACCACAGCTTCCGGGATACCGGGGGTGACGGTCGCCACCATGTCCACCGGGTTGGAGTGGCTCCAGTACGGCGGCAGGATCTGGTTCAGACTTTCGATCACCGCGGGTGACAACTCCGCCAACTCCAGGCCGCAGCGGGCGATCTCGTCCGACACCAGCACACCCCAGCCACCTCCCAAAGTGGCCACCGCCACTCTCTTCCCTGGAGGTAGGGGCATATAGGCGAGAGCGAAGGTGAGGTCCATGAACTCGTCGGGATCGGTGACCACGATGAGACCCGATTGCCGTGCCGCCGCCTGGAAGACGGCCGTCGAAGAAGTCAGCGCCCCCGTGTGGGAGGCGGCCGCCTTCTTGCCATAGTCGCTCATCCCGCCGCGCAACACCACCACCGGTTTGTCCAGACTGGTGCGCTTTGCCACGTCCAGGAGGCGCCGGCCGTCGTCGAAGCCCTCCATGTAGGCGACTATGGTATTGGTCTCAGGGTCGTTGTGCAGGTAGTTGATGAAATCCACCGCATCGATCATGGCCTCGTTCCCCACGCCGATGAATTTGCCCACCCCGCCCTTGCGACGTTCGGCGGACACGAGAAGCTGTAGACCCAGATTCCCCGACTGCGAGACCATGCTCGCTCCTCCCGGCACCGGTCGGACCAGCATGAATCCCGTACCGTACAGCTTGTGGTGGGAGGATATGACGCCCATGCAGTTCGGGCCCACCAGGGCCATGCCGTACTTCTCGGCGATATCGACCATCTCGTCTTCCAGCGCTTTGCCCTCCGGACCTACCTCGGAGAACCCGGCGGACACCACCACCACCGCGCCCACACCCTTGCGACCGCATTCCTCCACCACCCCGTTCACCAACGACGACGACACGGCCACCAGCACCAGGTCCGGAATGTCCGGCAACTCCGACACGCTTCTGTAGACCGGGAGGCCCAGGATCGTTCCTCCCTTAGGATTGACCGGGTAGATGGGGCCCGGGAACCCGCCGAGCCTCAGGTTCGCCACCAGCATCCCGCCCCACTTGGCCGTATCGGATGAGGCGCCTACCACCGCCACGCTACGCGGCGCCACGAGGGCATCCAGGCGCGAGATATCGGCAGGGGGGCGCGTCGATACCTCAACGGGCTCGCCCACCGCGATGAGAGCATCTACCGCTATCGGATCGGTCCCATCGATGAGCAAGGGGTTGATATCGATCTCCCGGATCTCGGGGTGGTCGTAGGCCATCCGGCTCACAGCCATGATTATCCCGGCCAGGGCGGCTCTGTCGACGGGCGGCTCGCCTCGGACCGAGTCCAGGAGTTCCGCCGCCCCGATCTGATCCATGAGTTCATACGCGTCGGTCTCGGACAACGGCGTCACGGCGAACGCCACGTCGTGCAGCGCTTCCGTGTATATGCCGCCCAGTCCGAACATCACCACCGGCCCGAAGAGCAGGTCGCGTATGAGGCCCACCACGAACTCCCGCCTACCCTTGACCATGTGCTCCACGAGAACGCCATCGAGCCCGGCCCCGGCGGTCGCCGCCCGGGATTCGAGGGTCCGGTAGGCCTCCCGGGCCTCGATCTCGTCCATCACGCCCAACAGCACCAGCCCGGCGTCGGTCTTGTGCTGGATCTGGGGGGATGATCCCTTCATCACCACCGGGTACCCGATCTCTCCGGCGAGCCGGACGGCGTCGTCGGCAGTGTTGACCGTCCCCCCTTGAGGCACGGGGATGCCGTACGAGGCGAAGAACCGCTTGCCGGCGTCTTCGTCGAGAGCGGGAGCGCCGGCTGCCAGCGCCTCTTCCACCCACGCACGTCCCGGCCTGTCGGCTCGAGCGACCGAGGCCGCAGTCATGGAAGCCTCCTCGTTTACCACCGCGGCTCCCCGCCCAGCCTTGTCAGAACCACCTTGTCCGGACCCATGACCGACCACAAAGGCCTCCCCGATCTTGTTATAAGACAGTCTCATATGCCCGAGCCCGGCCCGGAGCGAAACCGCGCCCGCGGGATCGAAGTCCGATCGAAGCCCTAAAGATCTGGCGACAGACTCGCCCGCCCGCGACTCGCCCGCCCGTGCTCGCGCGCCTCCTCGTCGACGGAGCATCCCTCCAAACACGCCTCCTTGCACACATAATCGCAGGGCTCGACATGGATGTGCACCCGAGACCCAGGCATGCGCTCTTTGATGGCCACTACGATCTCATCGGCGAGGGCGTGAGAATCGGCCACCGACATACGCTCGTCCACCACCACGTGGAAATCGACGAAACGCGTGGGGCCCGCCTTACGCGTCTGCAGGTGGTGGAAGCTCCGTACGGCCGGCCAATTCTGGGCCACGAAGCCGGCGATCCACTCGACGTCTTCGTCCGGTAGGCTCACATCGAGGAGGTCGCGCGCCGACTCGCGGGTCAGATCGTAGGCAGCTTTCAGGATCATCAGGGCTACCAGGATCGCCACCACGGGATCCAGCCACCGCAGATCGAGCCCCGGCCAGGCCAGTCCCGCCAGCCAGATCACGAGCAGCCCCACCGTCACTCCCACCGAGGTGTAGACGTCGGTGCGCAGATGCCAGGCGTCCGCCCGCAAAGCCACGGAGTCCGTCTCCCCAGCCACTTTGAACAACCGCTTCGAGACGAAGATGTTCACGAGCGCCGACACCAACATGACCCCCACCCCCCAGCCGAGCATCTCGATCTCCTGAGGATGAATCAGCTTCTGTACCGCCTCATAGATGATCCAAACCGCGGCCACGAAGATGAGCAGGGCCTCGATGGTCCCGGAGATGTTCTCGAACTTGCCGTGGCCGTAGGGATGACGTTCGTCCGCCCCCCGGCTGGCGGCGCGCACGGCGAACAAGGCGATGCCGGCGGCAACCAGGTCTACGGCCGAATGCACGGCCTCGGAAAAGACCGCCACCGAGCCGATGGACAGTCCCACGGCCACCTTGAGAATGATGAGGAGGCTGTTGGAGGCGACCGAGAGGATGGCCGCATTGGTCTTCTTCTTGGCTGAATCCATCTTCGACCTCCGTAACACGCAAGAAAAGCCCCGCAGGAACCTAACGTCCCGCAGGGCTCACGTGCCTGCTGCCAGAAGCCCGGCTACACCCCTGCCCCCTTCACCCGGGGCTCGCGGCTGCCTGTTCAATCGCCCAGTATAGGCGGTGCGTTCTTCGGCCGCAAGAGCCGGAGCTCTGGGGCCGCACTTATCGGGACGGTGCTCAATCTACTACCCGAGCAGGTGTCGGCGAGGCTCGCCGAGGCTATCAACATGCGTATCGTCTTACCTCAGGAGATTGAGGGGTTCGGGTAGCGCCCTCCGCCACGCGAATCCACATAATCAAGCTGCTTCAGGATCTTCTCGGTGTCGGCGAAGGACTTCTCGTTCACCAGATAGTCGTTCTCCGCCCGCGCGTCTGAATGCCTGCCCTGCAGGTTCTGCCCCACCATGAGGAGGGGCATGAGCATGATCTGGTGCGCTTTTCGACGAGACCCGATCACTTCTTCCTCCTCCTGCTCGCGGAATAGCTCTCCGGGGGGCAAGACACCCGCCCTTCCACAGTCAGTGGGGCCCGGTCAGCCCAAGCCTCTTGAAATCGATGAATCCCAGTTCGACATCCACGGACAGCAATCGCACGCGGACCCGGTCGCCGACGTCGATGCCCTCGAACCCCTGAGCCAGTTTCCCGTCGATGGGCACCGTGAGGAGACGTACCCACGTGCCTTTCCGAGATGCGCCGGTGACAATGGCATCGAACTGCTCCCCGATCCTGGATTGCAGGAGAAGCGCCGCCGCCGACTTGGCCACCTGCCGCTCGACTTTGTTGGCAACGTTCTCTTGCTTTGAGCAATGGGTCGCCAGAACAACCAGCTGATCGCCGCTGTATGGGGAAGGCTTTCCTTCCATAGCGGCCTTCAGCAAGCGCTGGGTTACCAAATCGGTATACCGGCGATTCGGAGCGGTGGAATGGGCATAGTCTTTGACCGCGAGACCAAAGTGCCCCGGCGCCGCGTCGCCCGGAAGTTCCGCAGTATATTCGCCCGCGCCTAGAAGCTTGACCACAGCGAGAGACAGATCGGGGAATCGCAGCGGGTCCGCGGCTTTCTCCTTGGTCAGGAATCCCTCCAACGCTTCTGAGTCTGGAGCGTGAGGCAGCCTGAACTCGTGTTCCGCGGCAATCTCGACGATCCGATCCCACCGATCTGGGGTGCGGACTACCCGACGGATCGAAGGGAGTTCTTTTGACGAGAGATACCGGGCTGTCACACCGTTGGCCGCGATCATGAAATCCTCGATTAGGTCCTTAGCGCGGTTTAGCTCTTCCACCTTGAGATCGCGGAGCGCGTCGCCCTCGAAGACTGGCCGCGCCTCGATGGTCTGTAGAGTAAGCGCCCCGTGAACGTGCCGGAGATTCTGCATACTCTGAGCGGCTCGGTCCTGCAGGCGCAGATTCTCAGCCAGTCCATCTACGGCAGCAATCGCGTCAGGCACGGTCCCATTCCCCTCCAGCCAAGCGGCAACGCTGCTGTAGGCGAGTTTCGCGCGGTTGCGGACACGCGCGCGGTAGACGTCGGAATCCTGAAGCGAACCGTTCGCGCCCATCACCATTTCAATGACGATCGATGGGCGCTCTTCACCGAGATTCAGAGACGTGAGGTTGGTGGAAAGTTCGTCAGGAAGCATGGGAAATGTCTCGGCCACGGTATAGACCGAGGTCGTGTTGTGGCGAGCGTGGTCGTCAATGGCTGATCCATCTTTGACCAGCGCGTCCACGTCAGCCACGGCAACCAGGATCCTCACCCTGTCTCCGGGCATCGCCTCGGCGACAGTAAGCTGATCCAGGTCACGCGAGTCATCGTTGTCGATGGAAGCCCACAGAAGGCCCCTGAGGTCACGCGCCGGCTCACCGTTGATCGCTGCCGGCGACCGGATCTCGCCAAGTTCCGCAAGCGCCGCGGCAGAAGAGTCAGGGAGTAGTCCTCGCTCAAGCATCGCTCTGCGAGCGATGCCCCGCAAAACGGCGCGGTCCTCTCGATCGTCCGTGGTCACGGGATATCTGCCTTACCGAACAGGACCCACGATAGGATGCCCACGACCCGCACCTCTAAGATCTGGTCGTCTTCACGGAGTGGGTGTACCTACGAACACGTACAACCAAACCCGGAAGAGGCTCCGTCCGACGGCGGGTGACGGGCACTGACGACTTGCCGGCAAATCCTGGGTCTATCCTGAAGGCTTCTTGGTCAACAATGAGGCTTTGGTGGGGTCAAAGACCCGATAGGCGAGCAG
>CAZCCL010000090.1:0-10971 GCA_964497095.1 uncultured Gaiellales bacterium
TGAAACCCTTCGGGGCGGGACCGTGCGGGGCTGCAAAGGGGGGATCGGTGGATTCAGGCTAACCTGGCTCAGGGTATCACGATTCTTACTTGTCCCCGGAGACCTCTCGGGGATTGCGGGTACACTACCAAGGGAGAATGGCCTAAGCGCGAGTCAAGGTTTTCCAGACCTGGTCGATTTAGGACGCGTAGCCTTTCGAACGCGAGCACTGCGAAACGACGCCGGGAGACGAGAAATGACGGAAGGAAGTCTCGGTCGGGACCCTCTGACCAGCCTCAACAGCCGCCGGTACGTGCTTCACGAGCTCGAGCGGCATATCGAGCTCCAAAAACGGTACTCGCGCCCGTTTTCTGTGCTGCTGCTCTATTTCGACAACCTTCAATGGGTCGAGGACGAGTTTGGGGATAACGCCGGAGACTCAGCCATCGAGTACCTGGCAACGCTCATCAAGACCCATCTGCGAGACGTGGACATAGCGTGCAGATGTGCCGAGGACGAGTTCGTCGTCATCATGCCGGAGACCGACAAGCAGGCCGTCCAGACGGTGGGCGAGCGGATCGCCGACTCCGTGCAGAAGACAAGATTCAAGGTCGGCGAGGCCTCCGTGACCGTGAGTGTAGGCTTCGGAACGGCCTCATGCCCCGAGGATGGAGTCGAGGCGGAGGCGCTACTGCAGGCTGCCGGCGAATACAAGTAGCCCGGGGCGCCCGTGCGCCCTCCGGCCCGCCGTGGGTCTACTCGATCATATCCGCGAGCGGGCGAGCGATCCGCCCTGTTTCAGGGGCTGTTCAAGGCAACAGGTCGTCGGGTGACGAAACAGTAAGCAGTCCTTCTATCTCCTGGAAGTGCACGTCCCGGGTGAACAGTGCCAGGCCGTGTTCCCGGGCGCTGGCCGCCACCCACATGTCGTTCGAGGGGATGGGTCTGCCCTTGCGGCGCAGTTGCGCGTAGACGTCGGCGTAGTGCTCAGCCGTCTCCGGCCCCACAGCCAGCACCTTGACGCGGGGACTGGAAAGGAAGCGGGCGAGCAGTCGCCTGTTCGCGCCGGCCCGGGTCCCGAGCGCGAATCCGCCCAGAAGCTCGCCCAGCACCACCGAGTTGATGGCCAATGCCCGGGTGCGTTGGAAGGCTTCGACAGTCTCTGGGTCACCAGCAAAGAAGTCGGCCAGCACGTTGGTGTCCAGTAGCACGTCTCTCATGGAGCGTCGGGCGCCTTTTGCCACAGAGACGGGTCGACCTCTTCGAACCCCTTGACCGCTGCTGCGAATTCCTCAGCCTCCTGCTTCGACCAGGAGCCGGCCAGAGCGTCCAGGTCATGGGCAAGAGGGGCGTCGGAGTGCAGCGCGAGCGAACGGCGAAGTATCTGTAAGATCAGAGCGTTCAGGCTCACGCCCAGCCGCTCGGCCTCGGCATCAAGGGCCGACCGGAGCCCCGGATCGATGCCGCGCAGGGTCACCACCTTGGGCGGGCCGACGATGCTAGCGTATGGCGACTTCTTATGCATGCATATTATGATAGCATGCCCTGCGCGAGAGCGGGCGAGAGCGGGCGACGGCCGGTGGCGCGGTCATCCGCGTTACCTTGCGGCGCCGGCGCGGCTCTTTTCCCACTACTCTTCAGGGAAGCCCCGCACCGAGCAGCGCGGCCCGCACCGCCTCCTGGCGATACGAGAAGATCCGCACCAGCTGGCGTCTGACGATCGGGAACGCTATCTCCCCGAACGGGGACAACGGCAGTCGATAGCGCACATGGTCGTGGATGAGCGTCCCCGTTTGTGTCTCCGCGAAGGTGTGAGTGTGCTTCCACAGGGCGTATGGCCCGCGCAGCTGCAGGTCGACGAAGCGATTCGGCGGGTCCCACTCTGCGATCTCCGTATGCCACCGGAAGGGCACCCCGAAGAGGCTCAAACGGTAGTCGAGCAGTGTACCGAGCCGCATGTCGAGCGGCATCGGCGTCAAGATCCTGAAACGGAGCTCGGGCGGCGTGATGCGCTCGAGGTTTTCGGCAGCCGCGAAAAAGGGGAACACCGCGTCGAGCGGTAGCGGCAACTCGAACTGCGCGTGAAAAACGTGGTCCCGGGTCCTGGTACGTTTAGACGAGGCGCTTTTGGGACCGATTCTCAAGTCCCCTCCTTGCCAGCACGCTTGTTCGGGCTACCGCGAACGACCGACGGACAATACGCAGTTCGAACACCCGCCGAATTTGGTAGATTTGGATAGCATGGACTGATCCGATGTGGGTCCTCGGAAACGACCAGGGGGACGCGCGATATGGCGGACGATAGCCTTGGATGGGGTTCTCTCGATGGCCTTCCCGGCGACTGGTACGTACTGCGTGAACTAGAACACCATATCAGGCTCTACAGACGGTACCGGCACCCGTTCTCTCTGCTCCTGCTCTCCTTCGACAATCTCGAGCGGATCAAGGATGCCTCTGGGGATGCCGCCCAGGAATCGGCCCTCGAGTATCTGATGACGGTCGTCGAGACCCACGTACGCGAAGTCGATCTGGCGTTCAGGTGGGGCCGCGAGGAGTTCGTCGTGATCATGCAGGAGACGGAGAAGAACGCCGCCCAGGCGGCGGGCAGGCGTCTTGTCGATTCCGTGAATAGGACGAGCCTCAAGGTAGGCGAGGGTTTCGTCACTTTGGAAGCAGTTTTTGGCATCGCATCTTGCCCTGAGGACGGCTTCAAGGCGGAAGAACTGCTGGAGATCGCCGGCCGGGCGAAGCAGCTCGGGACGAGGTGACCGCTCCGTCATCTGGAAGTGCATAGGGCCCTCGACGCTCCCGCCGAACCGACATGATCCGCATCGGGCGCCTCGAACTCGGGCGAGGGTCGGCTACGGCCGTGGCGCGGAGGCCATCACGCCCCGGACCGCCGCGACGATCTTGGCCTTGTCGGGGACGGCGAACTTCTCCATCGGCGGGCTGAAGGGGATGGGCACGTCCAGTCCGGTGACTCGGGCCGGGGCGGCTTTCAGCTTGCTGAAAGCCGCTTCGTCGGCGGTCACCCGAGCGACGATCTCGGCGGCGGCTCCACAGGTCTGACAGGCCTCGTCCACGACCACCAGCCGGCCGGTCTTTTTCACCGACTCGAGCATGGTCTCCGTGTCCAGGGGTACGAGGGTCCTGGGATCGATCACTTCGAGGGAGATGCCCTCACCCGCCAGTTCTTCGGCGGCCTCCAGGGCCTCATAGAGCATCTTCGAGAGGGCGATGACAGTGACGTCGGTCCCTTCTCTCCTTATGGAGGCCTCGCCGAAAGGTACGAAATACTCGTCCTCCGGTACCTCCCCCTTCAATCCGCCCAAGAGTATGTGCTCGAACGAGACAACCGGGTTGTTGTCCCGGAGGGCCGTCTTGAGGAGACCCTTAGCGTCGTAGGGGGTCGCCGGCAGGATGATCTTGAGTCCCGGCGAGTTCATGTACATGGGGTAGGGGGTGACGGAATGCTCGGCGGCGGCGGAGATCCCCGCTCCCACCGTCATGCGATACAGGATGGGGAACTTGGCCTGCCCCCCGAACATATAGGTGATCTTGGCCGCGTGGTTCATCAACTGGTCCATCGCCACGAACCCGAAGGTGGCCATGCGTATGTTGGCAACGGTCCTGAACCCCGACCCGGCGAGGCCGATGGACGCCCCCACAAAGGAGTTCTCCGCGATGGGGGTGACCCTTATCCTGTCCGTACCGAACTCCGCTTGGAGGTCGGGCTGGAGATCGGTCGCCATGTAGACCGTGCGCGGGTCCCTGCGGAACTCCTCCTGGATCGCTTCCAGAGTCGCTTCTTCGTAGGTGATCTCTCTCATCCCGAGTACACGTCCTCGAGGGCGTCCTCTGGTTCCGGGTAGGGACTCTCGATGGCGAACTCGTAAGCCGCTTCGACTTGGCTCAGTATCTTCCCGTTGATGCCTTCCATATCGGAGCAAGTCAGTACATCCTGCTCGAGCAATCTCGCCTCGAAAGCTGCAATAGGGCATCTCTTCGCCCAGGCCTCCATCTCCTCTTGCGGACGTCGGTCTTCAAGTACGTCGGAAAGGAAATGCTTATGCCGGCGATAGGTCTCGCATTCGAGAAAATAGGGGCCCTGCCCCGCCCTCAGCATGCCCACGGCTTCTTCGGTCGTCCGATAGACGGCTTCGACATCGTTGCCGTGGATCGCCTGAGTGGGGATGTGATAGGCCTCGGGCATCCTCGTGATCTCCCGGGCCGCCAAGGAGTAGGAGCGAGGGGTGTTCACGCCGTAGTGGTTGTTCTCACAGACGAAGAGCAAGGGGAGTCTCCATATCGCCGCCAGGTTGAGCACCTCGTGGAATTCGCCTTCCTGGCAGGCACCGTCTCCGAAGAATACGGCGGCGATGTTCGCTTCACCCTCGAGCTGGGCAGCCATGGCCGCCCCGGCGGCGATCGGCAGGCCTGCCCCGACGATGCCGTCGGCTCCCAGCATGCCGATGCTGAAGTCGGCGATGTGCATGGACCCGCCCTTGCCTTTGCAGTAGCCGGTTCTCTTGCCGTAGATCTCAGCCATCATCCTCTTCATGTCCGCGCCCTTGGCGATGCAGTGACCATGCCCGCGGTGGTGGCTGACGATGCGGTCCTTTGTGGTCAGGTGGCTGCACACCCCGGTGGCGATGGCTTCCTGGCCGATGTAGGAGTGGACAAAGCCGAACAGTCTGCCGGCGTAGAACTCCGCCGCGACCCGCTCCTCGAAGCGCCTGATGGTGAGCATGGTGGTGTACAGATCGATCAACGTCTGCCTATCGAGGATCAAGGGAGACCTCTCATTCGGGACTTGGCGCCGGCCGCCGGCTCCACGTGCCGGCGTTCACAGAGTCGTGGACGTGGCCTTGAGGCAGAAGATTACCAAAACTTCTGGTGGCGGCTACGGACCGGTTGGTATGATGAGCTACTACCCAGTCTGCTCGGACCTCGTTCGAGGCTGACGAATGGTCGGTCGTGGCAGCGAGGGGATGAGATCGGCGTACATCGGAAGGGAAGGGTCGGGAGAGAAGATGAAGGTCCTGGTTAAGGAGAAGATCGCGCAGGCGGGGGTCGACATCCTCAAAGAGCACTTCGAGGTCGAGGTCCGCACCGACATGACCGACGAGGAGCTCGCGGAGAACATCAACGAATACGACGCGTTCATAGTGCGCTCGGCCAGCAAGATCACGGCCGAAGTCCTCAAGGATGCGAAGCGGGTCAAGATGATCGGTCGGGCCGGCGTGGGGGTGGACAACATCGACGTCAAGGCCGCCACCCAGAAGGGCATCGTGGTGGCGAACGCCCCCGGTTCCAACAGCCTTTCGGTGGCAGAGCACGCTCTCGGGCTGCTGCTCGCCCAGGTCCGGGAGATCCCCAACGCCAACGCTTCGATGCACGGGGGCAAATGGGAGAAATCCAAGTTCAAGGGTGTGGAGATCACCGACAAGGTCCTGGGCATCATGGGGCTGGGCAAGATCGGGGTGCTGGTGGCCCAGCGCGCCAAAGGACTGCGCATGGAGGTCATCGCGTACGATCCCTACGTGTCCGTGGACCGTTTTCGGGAGCTGGGCATCGAGCGGGCGGAGACCCCCGAAGATCTCTATGCGGCTGCGGATTTCATCAGTGTTCATCTGCCCAAGACGGCAGAGACCATGGGCATGATAGGTGACGAAGCCTTCGAGAAGATGAAGCAGGGCGTGCGCATCATCAACAGTGCCCGGGGAGGGATCGTCGACGAGGAGGCGCTGGCTCGCGCGCTCGAGTCGGGCAAGGTGGCCTCGGCCGGTCTCGATGTCTTCTCAGCGGAGCCCGTTCCCGAAGATTTCCCCCTGGCCAGGTTCGACAACGTCATCATGACTCCGCACCTGGGGGCCTCCACCGCCGAGGGACAGGATCGCGCCGGCATCATCGTCGCCGAGCAGATCGTGGCGGGGCTCACTGGGGGCGTGGTGACCTATGCCGTCAACATCCCCTCAGTCTCGAAAGAAGCCATGGAAGCCATCGGCCCGTTCCTTCCCCTTGCCGAGACCCTGGGGCAGCTGATGTCCGCGGTCGCAGAGGGCCCGCTCTCCAAGGTCACCGTCCATTACGAGGGAGAGCTGGCCGAGCACGACACCCGGCTCCTGACCTTGGCCGCCACCAAAGGTCTGGTCGAAGCCGGTTCGGACGAGGCGGTCAACTTCGTGAACGCGCCTTCCATAGCAGACGATCGGGGTCTGCAGGTGTCAGAAGCCCTGGATCGCCGGTCGCCCGACTACACCAACCTCATCACCCTCAGAACCACCGATAAGCAGGGCGAACTGACCGCGGGTGGGACCGTCTTCGGGCCTAGGAACCGGCCGCGGCTGGTCCAGATCTACCGGCACGCCATCGACATCGAGCCGTCACCGCACATGGTCTTCCTGCGCTACGAGGACGTGCCGGGCATGATAGGCAGGATCGGCACCCTGATCGGGGGTCACGGCATCAACATCGCCTTCATGAACGTGGGCAGGAAGAAGGTGGAAGGAAAAGCGGTGATGGGTCTGGCCCTGGACGATCCGCTGCCGGCGTCGGTGCTCGACGAGATCCGGGCCGTCCCGGGCCTCGACAGCGTGCGCGCGGTCGAGCTCTCTCTGCCTTCCTGAGCGCGGTCGCAACAGCGACGCCGTTGTCGGTCGTGATCTATCGAATACAAGGCACTATTGCCGATGGGGCATCGGAGCGCCCGACCGATCGGCTGAAAGGAGGGTCTCATCCATGAAACCAGCCGTCCGCCCGCAGGACCCGTGTTTCTCCTCCGGCCCGTGTGCGAAACGTCCGGGTTGGAGCACCGCGGCTCTCGAGGGTGCCTTGGTAGGGCGCTCGCACCGGTCGAAAGAGGGCCGGGCTCGGATCCGGGAGGTGTCGGATCGGGCCAGGAAGCTCCTTGGTGTGCCCGATGACTATCGGATCGGGTTGGTGCCCGCCTCGGACACCGGTGCGTTCGAGATGAGCCTCTGGTCGCTCTTGGGCCCGCGGGGCGTCGATGTGCTTGCGTGGGAAAGCTTTGGGCAAGGCTGGGTCACCGATATCACCAAACAGCTCAAGCTGCCCGACGTGCGGGTCTTTTCCGCCGAATACGGGGAGATCCCGGATCTCGCCCTGGTCGACTTCAGCCGGGACGTGGTCTTCACGTGGAACGGCACCACCTCCGGGGTGAGGGTGCCGAACGCCGATTGGATCCCGGAGTCGCGGGAGGGTCTGGCGATCTGCGACGCGACTTCGGCCGTGTTCGCGATGGACGTCCCTATCGGCGCCCTCGATGTCGTCACCTATTCCTGGCAGAAGGTCCTCGGTGGGGAAGGTCAGCACGGCATGCTCATCCTGAGCCCCCGCGCGGTGGAGCGCCTCGAAAGCTATGTTCCGCCGTGGCCTCTTCCCAAGATCTTTCGTATGACCAAAGGCGGCAAGCTGAGCGATGCCATCTTCCAGGCCGACACGATCAACACTCCCTCGCTGCTCTGCGTGGAGGACGCGCTGGATGGGCTCCGGTGGGCGGAAAAGATCGGCGGGCTGAAGGAATTGGTGCGCCGCAGCGAAGCCAATCTCGCCGCCGTAGCCGGCTGGGTGGCGCGCACTCCGTGGGTCGAGTTCCTCGCTGAGGACCCAGCGATCCGGTCGAGCACGTCCATCTGTCTGAAGATCGTCGACCCCTGGTTCACGGAACTGCCGGTCGAGGAGCAGGCGAAGATCCCCAAAACGATGGCCTCGCTTCTCGAGGCTGAGGGGGCGGGGTACGACGTCGCCTCCTATCGGGACGCGCCTCCCGGTCTGCGCCTTTGGGGTGGTGCCACCGTCGTCGAATCCGATCTCGAGGCCCTCTTCCCCTGGCTCGACTGGGCCTACGAAGAGGTCAAGAAGGCGTAGAAGCCACACAAGCCGGGGTCGGCAAGGGGAGCCGTTACCGCGGACTGAGCGAGGGTCGGCCGCTCGACTTCAGGCCGTCCCCGGCCGACGTCTCTCGCGAGGAAGGAGTTGCCACGTGTATACGCTGCGGCTGTATCAAGATGTCTTCGAGCCACACGCGAAGGCGGTCCCCGATCTCGAGGCTCAGCACGGCATCGTCTACGTGTACAGGGGCTCTGCCACCGTCAACGGTCAGGTGCTCACCTCCGATTCGGCTCTCATCGGCCGGGACGTCATGTCGGTCGTGGCGGGACCGGAGGGAGCTTCTCTCTGGCGCTGGGAGCTGGTGCGGACGACCGCGCCGAACGATCTCGCTTCCGGAGAGGGGATCACCTCGCGCCTGCGCATGTCTCGGCGCGTCCGGATGTTCGAACTGGTGCCGACCTCCAAGTGGCTCTTTCGCCTGGACTCGATCATCGACAACGAAGGCAGCACCGGTCTGCACTCCCACCCGGGTTCGGGGATCCGTTGCATGATCGAGGGTCACCTACGCGTCGAGTCGGACAAAGGCGAGTGCTCCGACAATTGGAAACCGGGTGACGCTTGGTACGAAGAGGGGAGCTATCCCCTCGTATCCACGTCTGACCCGGGGGAGAAGGCGACGTTCCTCCGGGGGATGGTCCTTCCCCCGGAATACGCCAAATATCCGGATACCGCGATCTGGATAGAAGGCGCCAAGACCTGCAAATCGGACTGGAAGTCCTACGTGCAGAGCGTCGTCACGCTTCTCTGACCTTTCCGAGGGGCGCGCGGGCGGACGCAGCTCCGCGCCGCGCCGGCGCCCTATCAAGGCGCATCGACCAGCTTGGCCGCCAGATGGCCTTCGTGAATGGCATCCAAGATCTTGCGGGGGCTCACGCAGTCGCCCGCCTCGAGCACCCGCAATGACGGGTCGTTTCGTAGGCCCTCGATCAACTCCCGGTTGGGCCTGAAGCCTGCGGCCAGCACCACCGAATCGGTCGGGATCGCGCTTTGCTTCCCGTATCTGTCGGCCACGGTGACACCGGTATCGGTGACCCCCAGGAGCCGCTGCTCCGTATTGATGGTCACCCCCAGTGGTCTGAAGCGCTCTTCATAGACCTGGCGCTCGTCGAAGGTGATGTTGTTCATGAAGGTGTCGAGCATCTCGACGAAGATGACCTCTTTGCCCTGTTCGGCGAGTACGAGTCCCACCTCCGTGCCCACGATGCCGCCGCCGATCACCGCCACCCTGTCGCCCAGCGTGACCTCTCCGTGCAGCACCTGAGAAGCTGAGACCACTTTGGAGTCGTGGATCCCGGGGACCTCCTCGAGGCCGAGGGCGGTCGCCCCCGTGGCCACGATCACCGCATCGTAGGCGTCGCCGCTGAGGTCGGCGAGGGTCGCCTCCTTCTTGACCACCTTGACGCCGGTCTTGTCGACCTGGGTACGAAGGTAGGCGACGAGCGGTCCCAGATCGGGCGCCTTGAACTCGGGGATAGAAGCCTCCAGCAGAGCGCCTCCCAGCTCTCGTTTCTCGTACAGGGTCACGTCATGACCCGTAAGCGCGCACACCCGGGCCGCTTCCATGCCGGCCGGCCCCCCGCCCACGACGGCCACCCTCATCGGGTGTTCGGTCGGTGTGATCTGGAACTCTTCTTCCCGGCAGAGGGCTACGTTCACCGAGCAGGAGACGGTCCTCGCCACGTGGTCTCCACGGGCAAGGCAGCCATCGTTACAGCGGATGCAGGGGCGGATGTCCTCGGGTCGGCCTTGCTTGGCCTTGAGGGGCCACTGGGGGTCGGCCCAGAGCGGTCTCCCCAGGCCGATGAAGTCCCCTTTGCCTTCGGCGAGGATACTTTCCGCGAGGGCGGGCAGGTTGATCGAACCGGAGGCGACGACCGGGATCCCGACCACCTTCTTGACGGCCTCGGCCGCCCACACGTTGTGGGCCAGGGACATCCCCATGGGGCTCACTTCGTGGATGGTCGTGTGGTGATTGCCGCCCGACATGTGGATTGCCGCCACACCCCGGATCTCCAGCCGCCTGGATAGCTCGATCGTCTCCTCGATGGTATGCCCGTCGGGCTCGTAGTCGGTGCCGCTCAGCCGCGCGCAGATGGGGTAGTCGGGGCCCACCTGGCTCTTGATCTCCTTGACGATCTCGAGCAGGAAGCGCATGCGGTTCTCGATCATCCCGCCGTACCAGTCGGTGCGCTTATTGGTGTGGGGGGAGAAGAAGTTCGAGATAAGGTAGCCGTGGCAAGCGTGCAACTCCACCATGTCGAAGCCGGCCACCTGTGCGCGCTTGGCCGCCCGACCGAAAGCTTTGATGATCTCCCTGATCTCTTCGACCGTGAGCGGCACCGGGATGGGACAGCCGAGGGCAGTGATCTCCGGCCAGGGAACGTCGGAAGCGGCTTTGGGCTGCTGCAAGGTGAATCTCTGCCGGCCGGCGTGCGATATCTGGATGGCAGGCACCGCCCCGTTCGCCCTGATGGTATCGGCGATGAGCGACAAACCGGGGATGTGTTCCATGCGGGCGATACCCAACTGGCAAGGCGAGGCCTGGCTCGCGTCGTTGTCCACCCAGGCGTATTCGACGATGACCATGGCGGCGCCGCCTTGGGCCACGTCCTTGTAGTAGCGGAGCATCCGGTCGGTCACAGAACCGTCCGGATTGGCGAGGCCCGTATGCTGCGGGGCTTTGATGATTCGGTTCTTCAGTTCGATGTTGCCTATCCGGCCCGGCTCGAACAGACGAGGGAAACTCGTTTGCATCGAAACATCCCTTCCCTAGCGCACAAGTAGTCGATCTGGCGTCGCCGCAGTTCATATTGGATGATGCCAGCGATCACCTCCAGATTCCATGTTCTTTCGCGGCACGGATCGTCGCCCCGAGATTCTTCTCCAGGCCACCGTTTGAAGAGGGCCACCGAGTAGGAGAATTGCAGAGCTACGCCGCCGCCGTCAAGGAAGCGGCGGCCGAGCTCTCCAAAGCGCTAGGATATAAAGCGGGTTGAGCGACCGCGCGTGCGGCCCTCATTGTGTTGGAGCCGCTTGATGTATCTCCAGGGGTCCGACGAGGAGCCCGGCTTCTCCCGG
>CAZCCL010000091.1:0-10597 GCA_964497095.1 uncultured Gaiellales bacterium
GCTGGAGCAGCATGACCGATCCCGGCGACCACCTCAACTATTCGATACGTCTCAAACCGGGTGCGTCACGTTTTGAGGAGGGATCCCTGAACGTGCTGGGAATAGTGGCGCTAGGCAAGTGTCTCACTCTCCTTCTGAGCCTCGGCATCTCCAGCATAGAGGGCAAGATCATGAATCTGATCGGGGAGCTGGCTCAGGAGTTGTCCGACCGCGGATACGTGGTGAGAAGCCCCATGGCTCCGGGCGAGCGATCCGGCATCTTGACGTTCGTCCACCCGCAGCATTCTACGCAGTCGGTGTACGAGGCGCTGTTCCAAGCCGATGTGGTTTGCTCGCAGCGGGACGGGGCAGTGCGGATATCGCCCCACTGCTACAACGACCAAGGCGATGTGGATCGCTTCCTCGCGGCCTTGCCGTAGCGTTCGAACTTCGGGTTCCACGGCTATGATGCCGTGGACTAGCGACCCTCCGCTGGGGCTGAGCCGGACTCACCCTCAACATCGCTCAGGCGCCGCGCCAGCAGGCATTCGGCTACTTGCAGATCGAACGGTCCGTCGATGTCGACCGACCGCTCCGGCGGCATGACGTAGGCGAAGCTGCCTGGTCCAAAGAACCATCCGCCCGCGCGTAGCCGCTCCCAGCGAGCGACGTAGATGGCGCCGTTCAGACGGTAGTAGTCGGGGAGCGCCTGCCGTGGAGCCTTCATCACCTCCGGCCGGAGGAAATCGCTCATGTCGCCGTCGGCCGGGAGGGTATTCGTGAAGAGGGGACTGTGTTCGGCTCTGCACACACTTACGACAGCATCCGCGCCTTTCCGGGCAAGCAGTTCGAGGGCTGAGTCCAGATCGCCGGCCGTCCTAAGCGGAGAGGTGGGTTGGAGAAGCACGAGCAGGTCGCACGGCTCCCCTTCCTTCTCCAACTCGTCCATGCAATGAAGGACCACGTCCTGGGTCGAGGCTTCGTCGGTGGCCAGCGCATCCGGCCGTATGAAGGGGACGTCGGCTCCAAAGTCCTGGGCGACATCGGCGATCTCGGATCCGTCGGTGCTTACGATGATCCGGTCGACGAAGCGGCTGCTCTGTGCCGCCAAGATCGACCAGGCGATGAGCGGAAGGCCCGCGACCTCGAGCACGTTCTTGCGTGGGAGGCCCTTCGAGCCGGCCCGTGCTGGAATGAGAGCGAGTACCCGGTCCTCGCCGTACATGCGCCTCCCCTTAGTCGGCGGCGGTGTCGTCTGCGTGCGGGGGCCGTTCGTCGTCCAGAAGCAGGCCCACCGTTTCGTCCGGGTCGTAGTCCCTATGGGCCACCGAACCGACCACCGTGTCCCACAGCGTGGGGCTGAGTCCGCCCTCGCACCGCTTCGTAGTCAGGTCGGCGGCCACGATGACCTGACCCCGGCGTATGGGACGAGCGGCCACTATGGCCTTGCGGACCACGGAACGGGTGGCGGTCTCAGGGCCGCACGGCTGCTTCCGGGCGCTACCGAGAGATGTCTCCACCTGTCTGATCGCCAGCACCATGGCGGCGAAGTCTTGGGGCTCGAGGCTGGCGGCGTGATCGGGACCGGCCATCGACTTGTCGAGCGTGAAGTGCTTCTCGAGCACGGTGGCACCAAGGGCCACCGCGGCGACCGGGACGGCTGTTCCCAGAGTGTGGTCCGAGTAGCCGACAGGCAGGTCGAATGCGCAGCGCAGAGTCTGCATGGCGCGCAGATTGACGCACTCGTATGGACAAGGGTACTCGGTCGTGCAATGAAGGAGCGTAAGCTCGCCGGTGCCGCTCGCCTCGAGCGTACGGACCGCCAGATCGACCTCGCCCAGGTCCGCCATGCCGGAGGAGAGGATCACCTCGACCCCGAGGGAGCCCACATGCCGGAGGAAGGGGATGTTGACGACATCACCGGAGCCGATCTTGATCACCTTCAACCCAAGGGAGACCAGGAAGTCGAGACTCTCGCTGTCGTGGGGAGTAGAGAGAAAGCGCAGGCCGATAGAGTTGGCGTAGTCTTTGATGCGGACGAAGTCGTCGAAAGAAAGCTCCAGGGGACGGATCAGGTCTCGCTGGTCGCCGGTGGGCGCAGTACGGCGTTGGTAGTCGGCGAGTCCCACTCCCGCGGCCAGAAGGGCGTCGGTCTTGAAGGTCTGGAACTTGACCGCGTCGGCTCCGGCCTGCTTCGCCGCATCGCACAAAGCGAGGGCGAGGTCGACCCGGCCGTTGTGGTTCACTCCTGCTTCGGCGATGATCAGGCAGTCGCTCACGGTCTCACCGCCCACCGTTGGTCTGGATCTCATGGAAACCCTTCCTGCGAAGCTTGTTCAGATCGACCTCTTTCAGGCATGTCTTGATGCGAGGGGCCGCATCGCCTTGCCCGTAGGGGTTCACCAGGCCGGTCAGGCCGGCGCGGAAACTGTCGGACAAGGCCAGACCTATCGCAGACACTATCTGGGAATCCTCGTCGACGTGGATGACGTTCTCCGCCCGCAGCCGGCCGGTCTGACGGTCCCCGATGTCCACGACGGGTAGGGGGATCGAGGGCGCCTCCAGTAGTGCAGACGACGAGTTGCCTACCATGCAGACACTCTCGTACATCATCGAAAGGAACCGTTGCTGTCCAAGGCTGCGGAAGAGCCGGAAGCGGGTCGGCTTATCCTCGGCCCACCTCTCCATCTCTGCTCCCAGAACGAGTCCTCCCGGGTCGGAGTTCGGCCAGGTCATGACCACCTGCAGATCGGTTACTTCATATAGGGCCTGCAGCGCCGACCTCAACAGCTCGAGGTCCTGTCCCGGCGGGGCCAGGGTCTCAGGGTGGTAGGCAAGGAGAGCCCAACGCGCCGACTCCCGGAGTTCGAGATCGCGGGCCAGGTCGTCCCGGGTGAGCTTCTCGAGGTGAGCGAGGTAGTCGAGCCCCAATTGGCCGACCACGAAGACCCGGGCGGGATCCTCGCCCATCTGGATGATCCTCCGGGCAGACTGCTCGATCGCCGGAAAATGGAGATCGGCCATCTTGGTGACCGCATGGCGTACCTGATTGTCGAGCGCGCCCTCGGTGACATCTCCTCCCGCGATGTGGGCGATGGGTATGCCGGCCACGAGGGCTGCCCCGACGATAGGCAGCAACTCATAGCGGTCGCCGATAGCGACCAGTATGTCTGGAGTCAGATCGGCCAGCGCCTGGGCAAAACCGATAGCACAAAGCCCCATGGACTTGCCGATGGCGACCGGGCCGTCAGACGCAAGGAGCATGTCCACGCGCGCGTCGATCGCGAAACCGTCCCCTTCGATGACCTGCACGGTGTAGCCGGACGACTCGCTGAGGTGCGCGCCGGTCGCGATGATCTGCAACTGGAGATCCGGGTCGTCGTCGATCTCACGCATGAGCCAGTAGAGCAGGCCATACTCGGAGCGGGCAGCCGTGACCACGCATATGCGCCGTCGCCTAGAGCCCCGGGTGCGCGCTTCCGCCCCTTTTTCCGTGCCGGTTCCCGCGCTCGTCGCCTTGAGGTCCATGGTGCCTCCGCCGATACTCTCCTTGGCAGCAGTTTAGCAGCACACACGCCGTGAGCACGACGGCGCCGTCGCGATGCTCACTGGGATATCATCGACTCTGGCAACCGGGACAAGGAAGACGACGCATGGACTCTTTCGCGCACACCGCCGAGCATCCCCACGGGATCATGTTCCACCATTTCCACGACGACACGCACCCCGTGTCGCAAGGATCGATATCCGCGGATGAGCTCGCGCAGATCATCGAATACTGCGGAGTCGATCGGTTCTTGCGCGCGGACGAGTGGTTCCGGAAGGCCACGGGGGGGACACTCGACGCTCACGACCTGTGCATCACGTTCGACGACGGGCTGCTATGCCAATACGACGTGGCCCTTCCCGTCCTGGAGCACTACCACTTGACCGGGTTCTGGTTCGTCTACACCTCGGTACACGCCGGCTCCGTAGAGATGATCGAGGTCTACAGGACCTTCAGACACCAGTGCTTCATCGACATGGAGCAGTTCTATGAGCGCTTTTTCGCCGCGATCGAGGATTCGCAGTACAGGGAGATGGTCGCCGCTTATCTGGAGACGTTCGATGTGGGGACGTATCTGTGTGACTGCCCGTTCTATTCGGCGGCAGACAAGAGATTTCGTTTTGTGAGGGACGCCGTGCTCGATCCCGCTGCCTACGAAGATGTCATGATGCGCATGATGGAAGACGAGGATTTCGATCCCGTCCAGTGGGTGCCGACGCTGTGGATGCGAGACGATCATCTGCGGGGTCTGCATTCCCGGGGCCACGTGATCGGGCTGCATTCCCACACCCATCCGACCATGATCGCGCGGATTCCCTTATCGGAACAGGAGAAGGAGTACTCCGCCAATCTCGACACCCTGAGTCGTATTCTTGGGGAAGCACCGCTGACCGTGGCGCACCCCTGCAACTCGTACAACCAAGACACGCTGAAGATACTCCGACGGCTCGGGGTCAAGGTCGGCTTCAGAGGCACCATGGAGATCCAGCCGGCACCTTCGGAGCTGGAGTTCCCCAGGGAAGACCATGCCAACATCATGAGAGGTCTCTAGATGAAGGTGCTGCTCATAAACGACTCGACCAGCAACCCCAATTGGGGCGACCGGGCGGCCGCCAGTGCCATGAAGATGATGCTCTCCCAACTGGGAGCGGAGATCATCCATTCGATCTCGGAGGCGGACCTCTTCCGCACATCTCTCGATGGGTACGATCCTTCAGGGGAGTTTCTGGGGGAGCGGAGCGCCAGAGACAATGTGAAGCGCTTCATCCCCCCCGTCGCGTTGGAGCTCCGAAGGAAGGTGGTCGGAGATCGCGAGGGGACCCTCGAGAACGCTCTGATACCGGCCAACTGGGAGGCATACCAGAAGTCCGCCGAGGTAGCCCTCGGGAACAGGACCCCATGGCCCAAGTTGATGCGGGCGATGGCAGACATGGATGTGGCGGTCATCAACGGCGACGCCTCCATGGTCGGTAACAATGTGCATCCGCGCACTCTTCTGTTCTTGAGCTTCCTGATAAAGAAGCACTTCGATAAACCGGCCATCATGGTCAATCACACGGCGGACTTCGACCACCCCGATCTGCGCAGGGTGGCAGAGCAGGTCTACCCACTGTTCGACGACGTCGTCTTTCGCGACCGGCTCTCGGTGGAACGGTGCAAGACCTTCTGCTCGGGGAGGTTCGCGGCCGACACGGGGTTCTGGTTCAGGCCGGCGCCGCGAGCGACCTGGGCGGCCCTGGCGGGACGCGCCACCTACTTCGATGTCTGGCCGGATACGGCGCGGTTCGATCCCTCGAGACCCTATCTGTGCGTCGGCGGTTCTTCCCTGTTCGGCGCCGCGGGAGCGGCGGAGAGGATCGTCAACGGATACGAACTGCTGGTCGAGCATCTACAGTCGCTATACCCGGGGCAGATCGTCATGACCGCTTCCGACAAGGTCGATCTTCCGATGTTCCGTCTCATCGCCCGACGATTCAGCCTGCCCTTGATCGGCCCCACACCCCCGGTCCAGCAGGTGGTGGACATCGTCGGCAATGCCGACGCGTACATCGGAGGGAGGTGGCACCCGAGCATCTTCGCGCTCAGTGGAGGGACGCCGATCGTGGCTCTGTCCGCCAAGACCTTCAAGATGAAGGCGCTCGCGGAGATGGCCGGGTTGCCGTCGTCCACCTTCAGTGCCATCGACCTGGGGCAGGAGACGGAGGGAATAGGGCGGCTTCTCCTGTCGTATCTGGAAGAAGGACAGGAGCTCAGGAACAGGCTGCGCACCTGGGCCGATGAGATGGCTGAGAACACCTGGGACAATCTCGCGTACCTGCGCCGGTTCGAGACACGCGCCGAAGTGCCCGGACGCGCAGGATCGTGATGGCCTCGGGTCTGGTGAACGAAGGCCCGGGGACGTCTTCCGGGCCGGCCCACGCGTCTCCCGGCAATCCGTGGGGCGAGGGTGTCGCTTTGGTGACCGGCGGCGGCGGGATGTTGGGTCGGGCCATCACCGGACTACTTGGTCCTCGAGCCGTATCGCTTGCCCATGCAGACCTTGATATCTCCGATCGACAGGCCGTGGCAAGCGCTTTGGAGCGGGTTCGTCTCGGCATGCTCATCAACTGCGCGGCGGCCAACGACGTCGATCGTTGCGAGACCGATCATAGGTACGCCGAGGCGGCGAATGTGGAGGGGCCGAGGATCCTGGCCGAAGCCTGCGGCGCCCGGCGCATCGGGCTGGTACATGTGTCTACCGACTACGTGTTCGACGGCGCCACGTCTACCAGGTACGGCGAGGATGATGCACCCAACCCCGTGAACTACTACGGCCGGTCCAAACTGCTGGGAGAGGAGGCGGTTCTGGCCGCGGCTCCGGACATGCCCGCGAGCCTGATAGTGCGGACGGCGTGGGTCTACGGCCCCGGGGGGCCGGACACCACCAATTTCCCGCTCAAGGTGTTGGACTGGGCCCGTCGCTCGGGTAGGCTGCGTATCGCCGGTGACCAGTGGAGCTCTCCCACATATGCCCCCTTTCTCGCTCGGGGCATCTTGGAGCTGGTTGCGGCCGGTGCACAAGGTGTGTATCACTTGGCAGGCGAGGGCTGCGTAAGCCGTCTCGAGTTCGCCCAACAGGTGATAGCGGCCACTGGTCTGGAGGTGACTGTGGAGGCGGCCCGGACGGCCGACTTCCCCTCCCCCGCCCCTCGGCCGCGGAGGACCTGTCTGGATTGCCCGCGAGCGGCGGCTCTGGGGGTCAGACTGCCGGTGTGGAAGGAAGGGATACGCCGCTATGCGGGGGAACTGCTTGGGGAAGGGACGGGTCCGGTCGATAATGGGGAAAGTAGTCCTATGACCGTATGAAGGAGAGGCACGTACAAAGATGAAGGGCATCATTCTCGCAGGAGGAGCGGGCACCCGCCTCTACCCGGCCACCCGCGTGGTGTCGAAACAACTGATGCCGGTTTACGACAAGCCGCTCATCTACTACCCGCTCTCGGTGCTTCTTCTTGCCGGGATCAAAGACATCTTGATCATCTCCACGCCGCAGGACCTTCCCAACTACCAGGCGCTTCTGGGCGACGGCGGCTGGATAGGGATCTCATTGTCCTATGCGCCCCAACCAAAACCTGAGGGTCTGGCCCAGGCTTTCATCATCGGGAGAGAGTTCGTGGGCTCCAGTCCCTCCTGCCTGATCCTTGGCGACAACATCTTTTTCGGCCACGGGTTCGTCGACCGCCTGCAACAGGGCACCGAACTGACGGACGGTGCCCTCATCTTCGGCTACTGGGTCTCCGACCCGGAAAGGTACGGTGTGGTGGAGTTCGACGATGAGGGACGCGCCCTCTCCATCGAGGAGAAACCGGCGGTCCCCCGCTCGCACTGGGCAGTCCCGGGCATCTATTTCTACGATAACGATGTGATCGACATCGCGGCATCGCTGAAACCGTCCGCACGGGGAGAGCTCGAGATAACCGACGTGAACCGGACCTACCTCGCCCAGAAACGCCTGAGGGTGGAGAAACTGGGTCGAGGGATCGCCTGGCTGGACACGGGCACGCACGATTCGCTCCTGGCCGCCGCCAACTTCATCCAAGTGGTCGAGCAGCGCCAGGGCCTCAAGATAGCCTGCCTCGAAGAGATCGCCTTTCGAATGGGCTTCATAGACGAGGACACGCTGGAGCAGCGCGCGAGCGATCTGGGTATGAACAACTACGGGCCGTACTTGATGAGAGTCCTTGCCGAGTCGCGCGAGCAGGGGTCGGGGACCAACGGAGGTCACGATGAGAGAGGGTTCTGAACCGGCCAAATGGACAAAGCCGGTCTCCGGGGAGATCGACGGAGTCGTCGTGAAAGCCCTGCGGGTAATACCCGACGACCGGGGCAGGCTGATGGAGATCCTACGCTCTGACGATGCGCTGTTCACGGCTTTTGGCCAGGTGTACATGACCACCACGTACCCGGGTGTGGTCAAGGCCTGGCACATGCACGCGAAACAGACCGATCACATGTGCGCCGTAAGCGGGATGTTCCGTGTGGCTCTGTTCGACGACCGCAAGAACTCGCCCACCCGGGGGACCCTGCAAGAGGTGTACATGGGCGAGCACCGGCCGGTACTGGTACGCATTCCCCCGGGCGTCTACCACGGGTGGCGCTGCGTGTCCGAGCATGAGGGCGTGGTCGTGAACGTACCCGACCAGGTGTACGACTACAGCGACCCGGATGAGTTCCGTCTTCCTGCGGACACCGAGCGGATCCCCTACGATTGGACAAGGAGAGACGGTTGAGCGCAGACGAGAACGCGGTTTCGGGCCTGAAGGCCACGAGGGACGCCGGCTTCTCCCCGAAACGGCTGCTCGTGACCGGCGGCTGCGGCTTCATAGGCAGCAATTTTGTACGCCACATCCTGCAGGCGGACGGTGAGGTCGAGCTCGTCAACCTGGACGCCCTTACCTACTGCGGCAACCCCGAGAACGTGCTCGACGTAGAGCGCGACCTCGCCGACCGCTATCGCTTCGTGCGTGGTGACATCCGGGACCCCGATACGGCCTCGGAGGCGATGGCCGGCTGTGACTCGGTCGTCCATTTCGCCGCGGAGAGCCACGTGGACCGTTCGATCGTCAGGGCGGACGACTTCATCACCACCAACGTGGTGGGTACCTACGTGCTCCTGGAGGAGGCCCGGCGGCGGGGTGTGGCGAGGTTCGTCTTCGTCTCCACCGACGAGGTCTACGGCTCCACACTCGAAGGTTCTTTCGGCGAGGACGATCCACTGTCCCCATCGAGTCCTTATTCGGCCAGCAAGACGGCCGCCGACCTTCTGTCGCTCTCGTACCACACTACCTACGGGCTTCCCGTGGTCGTCACCCGGAGCACCAACAACTTCGGTCCTTATCAATACCCGGAGAAGCTCATACCCCTGTTCGTGACCAATCTCATCGAGGGGAAGAAGGTGCCTCTCTACGGCGACGGGGGGAACGTGCGCGATTGGCTGTACGTGCTGGACAACTGCCGAGCGCTCGAAACGGTTCTGAGGCAGGGCGAGCCGGGTCAGATCTACAATGTGGGCGCAAACAACGAAGTCGACAACCGTACCATCACCAACGCCATACTCGAACTCACCGGAACCGGGGAGGAGATGGTGCAATACGTTGCCGATCGGTTGGGTCACGACCGGCGCTATTCGGTGACCACAGACAAGATAAGAGCTCTCGGTTGGCGCCCGCAGCGCGACTTCGCCGAAGCATTGGCCGAGACGGTCCGCTGGTACCAGGAGAATCCGGCCTGGTGGGAGAGGCTCAAGAAAGAGAGTCCGTTCCTTGACAAGTAGGCGACGCGGGAGGTTCGAGCGATGAGCATGGCAGGACAGCGGGTACTGGTGACCGGAGCCGGAGGCTTCATTGGCAGTCACCTGGCGGAACACCTCGTCCGGGAGGGCGCCGCCGTTCGTGCCATGGTGCACTACAACGCTCTGGGCACCTACGGATGGCTGGATGAATCCGAGGTCCGTACAGACATGGAGATCGTGGCCGGGGATATCACCGATCCCGACTGCGTTCATGCAGCCATGAGCGACGTCGACGTGGCCTTTCATCTGGCCGCCCTGATCGCCATCCCCTATTCGTTTCAAGCCCCGTTGTCGTATGTCAATGCGAACATCGTAGGGACGCTCAATGTGCTGCAGGCGGCCCGCAAGCTCGGGACCGGCCGCATCCTGAATATGTCTACTGGGGACGTGTACGGGAACCCGCACTACCTTCCGCTGGACGAGAAGCATCCCCTGCAGGCCCACTCCCCCTACGCGGTCAGCAAGATAGGCGCGGACAAGATGGCCGAGGCCATGCATCGGGCCTTCGCTGTTCCCGTGGTCACCATCAGGCTTTTCGGCACCTATGGGCCTCGACAGTCGGCCCGCGCGGTCATCCCTACCATCATCAGCCAGTGCCTGGCCGGCAAGCCGGTCGTCAAGTTGGGCAAACTGAGCCCCACTCGTGACCTGGATTTCGTCGGCAACAGCGTGGAAGGTCTGCTGGCGGCCGTAGAGGCGGAGGAGGCGATCGGGTCCACCATGAACCTCGGCTCTGGGCGGGAGATCAGCATCGCCGACCTTGCCGACTTGATCATCAAGCTGACAGGGTCTGAGGCGAGGGTCGAGAGCGAGGAGGCCCGCGTGCGGCCGGGCGCGAGCGAGATCGATCGAGTGGTGGCCGACGTCAGCCTGGCCCGGCGACTCATCGGTTGGGAACCGCGGGTCGGGCTGGAAGAAGGACTGCTTCAGACCATCGACTGGATGCGCGAACACCTGGGACGTTACCGTCCCGACGTCTACGCGGTCTGATTCTGCGGCCGGCTCCAGGAGTGCGGTCCCGAGTCGGGCCGTCTTCCTTCGCGGCAGCGCTGGGGTCGCCTGGTTTGGCGGCTGTCGAGTCGGGAAATTCAGAAGCATATGAAGGGCACGAAGATAGCGATCGCCGTCGTTGCCGCCATCTGCATCATGATTCTTGCTTTCGGCCTATCGTCGCGTGATCCGTCCTACTCCGCCGGACTTCCCCGTATCCCGGAAGCAAGAGCGTCCGTGGTCGCGGCCGT
>CAZCCL010000092.1:0-10581 GCA_964497095.1 uncultured Gaiellales bacterium
GTTTGAAAGCAATCGTATCAGATGGCTCCCGGGTTTCTTCGTCCCGGGGAATGGGGGCTCATGGGAAGAAAGACCACCTGCGCTGAAGACGAAGTCGATTCATTGTTGGGGAATCGTAGAGTAATCGGCACTACTCAAGGGGGGGCCATGCCGAACTCAGAGGGGAAAGCACCCGGCGCGACGGTCTTGAGCCGTCGCGAGTTCCTTAGGATCGCGGGCCTTTCGGGCGCCACGATCGGACTTGGAGCCGGCCTGGGCGGACTGGTGGCTGCCTGCGGCGAGGCGGAAACCACTACCACCACAGCCGGGCCTACTACTACAGCGGCAGCCAGCACGACCACCACCGCCGCGGCCACTACGACCTCAGTATCCGCCGAGGTTGAAACCGGACGGGAGCTCAAGATAGGGTTTGTGGCCCCGATCACCGGCGCTATCGCCCTGTTCGGAGTGCCCGACCAGTACTGTGTAACGCGTTGGAAAGAAGCCGTCGCGGGCGGGCTTGTCTGTGGCGACGGCAAGAATCATCCCATCAACATCTTGGTCAGGGATAGCCAGTCCGACAGCAACCGGGCAGCGCAGGTAGGGGGCGACCTCATCACCAACGACAAGGTCGACGTCATCATGGCAGCCTCCACGAACGATACGGTCACCCCGGTCGCCGGGCAGGCTGAGGCTTTGCAGTGCCCAATGTTCTCGAATGATGCTCCCTGGCAGGCGTACTATCTGAGCCGGAATCCTCCGCCCGAAGGTTTCCATTGGACGTGGCACGCGTTCTGGGGTCTCGAGGACGTCATCGGGACATTCATGAGCATGTGGGACGGCATGCAGACCAACAAGAAGGTCGCCGGCATGTGGCCCAATGACGCCGACGGCAACGCCTGGCGGGATCCCGAGCTGGGATTCCCAGCCGTTCTGCCGCAGAACGGATACGAGGTCGTGTACGCCGGCGGCTATAACAATTTTACCGAGGACTACACGGCCATCATCACCGACGTCAAGAAAGCAGGCTGTGAGATTCTTACCGGCGTCCCCCTACCGCCCGACTTCCCGGTCATGTGGAATCAGATGCTCCAGCAGGACTTCAAGCCTCCCGTGGCGACGGTCGGCAAGGCTCTCCTGTTCCCGGGTGCTCTCGAAGCCATCGGCCCGGCAGGCTACTATCTGTCCACCGAGGTCTGGTGGACGCCCCGGCACCCGTTCGTGTCTTCGCTCACCGGGGAGACCTGTCAGCAGCTTGCGGATGACTTCGAGCAACGCACCGGACTGCAGTGGACTCAGCCCTTGTTGCACTACGGTGTGTTCGAGGTCGTGGTCGACGCCCTCAAGCGGTGCCCGACCGTCGACGACAAGGAAGCCGTGGTCGCGGCGATCAGCACCACGAAGATGGAGACCATCGGCGGCCCGATCGACTTCACCTCGCCGGTCGATCCGAACTCCCTGCATCCGGTCCCGAACGTGTACCGCACGCCGCTGGTCGGAGGGCAGTGGGTCCCGGGGACCGGCAAGTGGGACTTCGACCTGGTGATCGTCGATAACAAGATGGGTCCCGCGATCGCGATCGAGGCAGCGATGGTACCCATAAAGTACTCGTAGAGTACCCACGGGGCGCGGAGCCCTTTTGCACGCGGATCGAGGGCTTCTTGGGTGGCGGAGCCGGCAGGGCCGGCTCCGCCACCTTCCACGATATCCCGAGCGACTATTGCAGTTCCGGCCTGGGTAAATCATAGTTGGCTCGTGGGGCGACGTTCGCTACCGCCCCAGGATCAAAGCGCGAGCGGAGGTCAAAGCATGGCTAAAGTGCAGAGAATGACGAACAGCACCACCGGGGGGCCGGTGTTCGTCGACGTGAAGGATGGGAAGATCCTGCGGATCACGCCCATGGACCTCGAGGAGTCCGACAACCCCACGTGGTCGATCGAAGCGAGGGGACGGACCTTCGCCCCGCCCCGGCGGACCACCGTGATGCCCTACACCGCCGGCCACAAGTCGATGATCTACTCGCCCAAGCGGGTCCTCACCCCGCTCAAGCGGGTGGATTTCGACCCCAATGGGGAGCGTAACTGCGAGAACCGGGGTGAGTCAGACTACGAGCCCATCAGCTGGGACGAGGCTCTGGACATCGTGTGCGGTGAGATCAACCGGGTCAAGCGGACGTACGGTCCGGGCGCCATGCTCACCACCTGTGGGTCGCACCACCTCTGGGGCAACGTGGGCTATCGCCACAGCGCCTACCTGCGCTTCTCCAACCTGGTGGGGCTGGTCCAGGCCGCTCACAACCCGGACAGCTGGGAAGGGTGGCACTGGGGCGGCATGCACATGTGGGGCTTCAGCCATAGGTTGGGCATCCCCGAGCAGTACGACCTCTTGGAAGACGCTCTGAAGCACACCCAGATGATCGTGTTCTGGTCGGCCGACCCCGAGAGCACCGGAGGCGGCATCTATTCGGCCTACGAAAGCACCATCCGCCGCTTCTGGCTCAAAGAGCTGGGCGTCAAGATGATCTTCATCGACCCCTACTACAACCACACCGCCGGTCTGATAGCGGACAAGTGGCTCTCGCCCCGCCTTGGCACCGACGTAGCCCTGGGTCTGGGCATCGCCTACACCTGGCTGACCGAAGGCACCTACGACAAGGAGTATGTGGCCGATCGGACCGTGGGCTTCGATGAATGGAAGGCCTACGTCCTGGGGAAGAGCGACGGCGTGCCCAAGACCCCCGAATGGGCCGAGGGCGAATCGAGGATCCCGGCTCGCGACATCCGGGCTTTGGCCCGCGAGTGGGGTGCCAAGAAGACCATGCTGGCCGCCGGCAGCCTGGGGGGCTGGGGCGGGGCCTGCCGCTCCGCCACCGGCAACGAATGGGCCCGTACCATGATCGCCCTTGCCGCCATGCAGGGGATGGGCAAGCCGGGCAGCAACATCTGGGGGACCTCGCAGGGCTGCCCGGCCGACGAATCCTTCCTCTTCCCCGGGTATGCCGAAGGCGGCATCTCCGGTGATGTCGACAAGTCGGCCGCCGGTTTCCGCTGGGTCTACCACATGTTCGCGGGCAGGCAGGGAGCCACCCGCCTCACTCATGACTCCACCGAGGGCCAGGTGATCTCCCGTTTGCGCATCCCCGAAGCGCTCCAAAACGAGCGTATGGAGTTCCGGGGCAAGGGGTTCTGTGGCTCCTCTATCGAGAGCCAGCTTCAGAAATACGAGTACCCGGCTCCGGGCTACCCGCACATCCACATGTACTGGCGTTACGGCGGGTCCTTCTTCGGGACTATGACCCAGACTAACCGCTACGTGAAGGCCTACCGCAACCCGAAGCTGGAGTTCGTGGTGAGCCAGCCCATCTGGTGGGAAGGAGAGGCCAAATACGCCGACATCGTTCTCCCGGCCTGCACCAACTTCGAGCGCTGGGACATCAGTGAGTTCGCCAGCTGCTCCGGCTACATCCCCGACGTCTACACGCAGACCAACAACCGCGTCATCAGTCTACAGATGAAGTGCATCGAGCCGTTGGGTGAGTCGAAGTCCGACTACGACATCTTCGCGGCCGTGTGTGAGCGACTGGGGATCGGTGACCTCTTCACCATGGGCGGCAAGGATGAATACGAGTGGGTCAAGGACTACTTCCACGCCACCGACCTACCCAAGCTGATCTCCTGGAAGGACTTCCAGAAGAAGGGCTACGTCGTCGTGCCCTTTCCTAAAGACCACGAGTCGACTCCTGCCCTGCGCTGGTTCGCCGAGGACCGGGTGCGCGACACACCGGACTGGGCCATCCCCAGCGACACGGTGGGGCTCAAAGGTCTACAGACGGCGTCCGGCAAGATCGAGTTCGTCTCGTCGAGCCTCGCCCGCTTCGAGGCCGGGGGCAACATCGATCCCGAGCGGCCGGCCATGGGCCCGCAATTCATCCCCAGCTGGGAGGGACATCACACCGCCGATCTCTACAAGAAGTATCCGCTGCAGATGGTCTCCCCACACCCCCGCTTCAGCTTTCACACCATGGGTGACGGCAAAGAGAGCTGGATGAACGAGGTCAAAGACCACCGCACGCTGGTCGACGGCCACTACTACTGGAACATGCGCCTCAACACCCAGGACGCCGCGGCTCGAAGCATCAAGACCGGTGACCTGATCCGGGCCTTCAACGACCGGGGCTCGGTGATCCTGGCGGCACAGGTGAGCGAGCGGGTGCCGGCCGGCACAGTGCACTCATATGAGTCGTGCGCTGAGTATGACCCCCTGGGAACACCGGGCGAGTCGCCGGACCGGGGCGGCTGCGTGAACATCCTCACCAATATCCGGCTCATCACTCCGTACTCCGGAGGCATGTCGAACAATTCCTGTCTGATCCAAGTCGAGAAGTGGGAGGGCAAGGCTTGAGCTCCTTTCTGAACGAAGCCTCCGGCCGCCGGGTCCGCGCTGGGCGGCGTGATTCCTCGTCCTCGGTCACGCTCGTGGCGCTGCCACGAGCGCTCCCTGCGTCCTTGACTCTCGCTCGCCGATCGCACCCCGGCGGCGAAGCGTCATTCCGAAAGGAGCTCCCCAAATGAAAAAGTGGAATCTGGTGGTCGACGTCGCTCTCTGCCACGACTGCAACAACTGCTTCCTGGCGGACAAGGACGAGTTCGTGGGGAACGATTTCAAGAACTACTCGGTCGCCCAGCCCTGGTCCGGCCACCGCTGGATGAACATCGAGCGCAAGGAGCGAGGCCAGTTCCCCATGGTGCAGGTGGCTTATCTGCCGGTTCCCTGCCAACACTGTGACAATGCTCCCTGCCTCACCAAGGACGGCGCCGTCTACAAGCGCAAGGACGGCCTCGTCATCATCGACCCCAAGAAGGCCAAGGGACAGAAGCAGATCGTCTCCTCCTGCCCCTATGGCGTCATCTACTGGAACGAAGAGGCCAACCTTCCCCAGAAGTGCACCGGATGTGCCCATCTGATCGACGACGGTTGGACCGAGACCCGGTGCACTCAGGTGTGTCCTACCGGGGCGCTCAAGCTCGTGACGGCCGAAGACGACGAGATGGCGATCCGGGCGAGCGCGGAAGGTCTGGAAGCCTACCAGGCGGACTGGGGGACCAGCCCCCGGGTCTGGTACAAGAACCTCCACCGCTGGACCAAGTCGTTCGTGGGGGGCACCGTGGCCTACAAAGACACCGACGACTGCGCCGAAGGCGCGGTGGTCATCCTGCAGGCGAACGGCAAGAAGGTCGCCGATAGCGCGACGAACAACTACGGTGACTTCATCTTCGACGGCTTGGATCCGGGCCGCTACGAGTTGGTCGTGAGCGCCGCCGGGTACAAACCCGTGGCGCGACCGGTCGACCTCGGGGACAGCCTCAACCTGGGAGTCATTTTCGTAGAGAAATAGGACGAGAACGTCTGCCCCTACGAGGGGCGGCAGCGGCGGTCCAGCAAGGAGAGCCGCTGCCGCCCCTTCTGTAGGGGCTGTAGCTCTTCGCCGCCAAGCAAGGTACGAAGCTGAGATGCTCCGATCGAATGAACGCTCAGGCCATTCCTTGGAAAGAAGGTTTGGCAGAAGGACCAGGTGCGGCCCGATGGTCGATGTCTCATGAAACAGGCCGCCCACCCGCCCGAAGACTCGGTGCAGCAGAAGCGTCTGGGCAGGAAGGGTCTGGTGGTCTTCCTGACCCTACTTACGGCGTTCGTCCCTTTGTCGACCGACCTCTATCTACCGGCGTTGCCCGGCATGACCGAGTATTTTCAGGTGCCGGAGTACCAGACGAATCTCACCCTGATCCTCTTCTTCATCTTCTATGCCGTAGCTATGCTCGTATGGGGTCCGTTGAGCGATCGATACGGGCGCAGACCCGTTCTCCTGGTCGGCCTGATGTGTTACGCGGTCGCCGGTGTACTTTGCGCAGTCTCGACCAGTATCTTTCAGCTCATGATCTTCCGTGTTCTGCAGGCCGTAGGCGCGGGTGCCGCCACGGCTGTGGCCACGGCGATCGTCAAGGATGTCTATCTAGCAAGGAAGCGCGAATCCATCATAGCGTTGGTCCAGTCGATGACCGTCATCTCCCCGGCGGTGGCCCCCATGATCGGCGCGCTCATACTCAACCTCACCTCGTGGAGAGGAACGTTCGTGGCTCAGGCCATCTTGGGACTTCTGGTGGTGGGCCTGTCGATCGCCTTCCAAGAGACCGTGGGATCGAAGTCCTCCGGATCGGCCTTTTCCTCTGTGCGGCGCCTGGGTTTCGTTCTCAAGAACCGCACTTTCACCTACCTGCTTCTCACCTTCTCCCTTGTGAGCATCATCGGCATGGCGTTCATATCCTCCTCCTCCTATATCTACCAGGAGACCTTCGGCGTCAGCAGCCAGACCTACAGCTTCTTCTTCGCCATCTGGGCTGTGGGGTTGGCCATCGGCCCGCAGATCTACATGAGGCTCTCCCGAGAATGGCAGCGCACCTCGATCATAACGGGCTGCATCATCGTTATCGTTCTGAGCGGAATCCTTGTCCTGCTTGTGGGCAACCTGGGGCCCTGGGCCTTCATCATGGCGTTGCTTCCGAGCAGCATCGCTATCAGTTGTCAGCGACCCCCGGTCACGTATCTTCTGTTGGATCAGCACGAGGCGGACGCAGGATCGACCTCGGCCCTCATGGGTGCTTCTCACATGGTCATGGGGAGTATCGGGATGGTGATCGTCTCGCTGCAGCTCGGCGGTCGAGTGGAGCTGATCGGCGCTATCACTGTGTTCTTCGGGCTGCTGTGCGGGGGTCTGTGGCTGGGCATCGGGCGGCCGCGTGTGCGCGGTGCGAAGAAGACGTGATCGCTCGACAGCCCGTGCGGACACCATTCCTTGGATGGCCGACGACGGGCACCTGGGACTGTTGGGCCTCGGGCAAAGGAGCGCGTCTCCGGGTATGGATCGGCGGCTGGGACACTATGATGTGAGTGATCCCGTCGGGAAAGGGAGAGTCTGATGGTCCCCAGAAAGTACCCGCATCTCTTCAGTCCGTTGAAGGTCGGTCCCCTGATCTTCAAGAACCGCATACAAGCGGCTCCCACCTCGCTTGCCGAGTTGTCGGCGGAGGGATATCTCACCAGAGAGAACATCGCGTACTACAGGCTCAAGGCCAAGGGCGGAGCCGCCGTGGTCACCATCGGCGAGAGCATCGTGCATACACCTACCGGCAAGTCGCATCCCAAGCAGATCCCCCTCGACGACAAGGGCGTCGTCCCCTCGCTGGTCGAGGCGGCCGACGCGATCCACCAGTACGGGGCCATCGCTTCGATAGAGCTCTCCCACGGCGGGATGGAGGCCGACCCCGTGTTCCTGGGAGGAAGGAATCCGATCGGACCCTCCGCCAGCTCGGTGGACATCGCCTTTCGCACTGTGGGAGCCACCACGGCCGAGGTTGAGGAGATGTCGGAAGCCTTGATGGACGAGATCGCGGAGGCCTTCGCGGAAGCTGCTGCCACCGTCAAGCTCGCCGGTTTCGACATGTGCATGATCCACGCCGCTCACGGCTGGCTGTTGGCCCAGTTCCTCTCGCCCCTCATCAACCAGCGCACCGACCAGTACGGGGGAAGCGTCGAGAACCGGGCCAGGTTTCCGATCATGGTCATCGACCGGGTGCGGGAGCGGGTCGGGAAAGACTTCCCCATAGAGCTGCGTATAGGCGGATCAGAGCTCGTCGAGGGCGGATACGACATCGACGACGCGATAGCCCTGGCCCGGATGGTGGAGCACAAGGTCGACCTTCTGCACGTGTCGGCCGGGGCCCACTATTTTGTGGACACCATGACCACCATGCACCCTTCGATGTTCCTGCCTCACGGCTGCAACGTCTATCTGGCCGAGGCGGTCAAGAAGGCGGTCGGTATCCCTGTGGTGGCGGTCGGGGGGCTCTCCGATCCGGCTCAGATGGAAGAGATCGTCGCCACCGGACAAGCCGACATGGTGGCCATCGCCCGCGGCCTGCTGGCCGATCCCGAGCTTCCCAAAAAGGCCAAGCGGGGCAGAGACGACCAGATAGTGCCTTGCCTGCGCTGTTTCGAGTGTATGGGCGGCATGTTCGTGACCGGCACCATGAAGTGCGCGGTCAACCCGATCATCGGCCGGGAGTTCGAGTGCAGCTTTCCCACGGAGCCGACCGAGCCGAAGAGGGTGCTCGTCGTCGGTGGGGGCCCGGCGGGTATGCAGGCGGCCATCACGGCCGCGGAGCGTGGCCACGACGTCATGCTCTGCGAGCGGAGCGATTCGTTGGGAGGGGCGCTCAAGCATTCCGAGGGTGTCTCCTTCAAACAAGACCTGGATGGGTTCAAGCGGTATCTCATCCGCAAGGTCCTCTCTCTCCCGATCGGGGTGCTCCTGAGCACCGAGGTCACACCGAGACAGGTAGAGCTGGCTGAACCGGATGTCGTGATCGTGTCGGTGGGGGCCGAGCCCCTCGTCCCGGACATCCCCGGAGTGGAAAAGGAGTCGGTTATCTTGGCCGAGGACGCGTATCTGGTTAGCGGGGAGACCAGGAGCCGGGTCGTGGTCGTGGGCGGAGGCCTGGTGGGGTGCGAGACGGGGCTTCATCTGGCGCAGAACGGGAAAGACGTGACGATAGTCGAGATGCTGGACGATGTTGCCCAGGACTCGAACATAATGCACCGCAGAGGCTTGATCCTGGAACTCGAGAAGTGGGTGAAGCTCAGGACCGGCCTGAAGTGCGTCGAGATCACCGCCGAGGGCGTCGTCGCCATCGACAGAGAAGGCGGCCGGGTGAGCGTCGCGGGCGACACGGTTGTCATCGCGGTGGGATACAAGCCCCGGACCGATATCGTGGATGCCTTGCTCGACACGGCGCCCGAGGTCATGGTCGTCGGAGACTGCGTGAGACCCAGGAAGGTATTGCAGGCGATCCGCACCGGCTACGACGCGGGGATGGCTATCTAGGCTACGTGTAGATGTCCCTGCGGGCGAAGGCGGCCATCGCCCCTCCGGCCAGGATGCACACCCCCGCCAGCATGAGCAGCACCGCGGTCCAGGGAAAGTCACCCTGCAAGGGCCGGCCTAAGTGATAGAAGAGGGACAGCACACGCAATGGCTCCATCGTCTTCGATGCTTGGGCGAGTCCTTCGAGCACGTACATGGCCACGAGGATGACGCCGGGTATGGTTATGGCGAGGAACGATCGCCGGATCAGCGCGGAGAACAGCAGGGCAAGGGCGCCGAAGAAGAGACAGAGCGGCCACAACGCGGCCAGGCTTGCGGCCAGGCGGGCCGGGGACAGGTCTACGCCGGCAAGGGGTACCGCGATGTAGGTCAGCACCCAGGTGATGGCCAACACGCCGGCCACAGAAAGCGCCATGGTCCCCAAAGACCCGGCCACGACGCGCTCGCGCCGCAAAGGGTTGCTGAGCAACAGGTCGAGCGTCTTGCGCTCCTCGCTGCCGGCCAGGGCCCGGGCACCCATGACCATGACCATGAAGGGGAGGGCGACCGGGATGAGAACGTTCACGAATTCTATCTCCAGCCACTGCTCGATGGTCATCGGCCCCTGGAACCCGCCCAGATACTGCTGCATCTGCTCGGGCGCCTGCTCCATGTACTGCTCAAGAAGACCGCTCATGCTGGGGTAGAGGGCGACATAGAGCGCGCCCAGGCCGCCGAGGGCGACGCCCCAGATGCCTATAGAGCGCACCCGGCGCCGCAGTTGGTGCGCCATCAGGGTCCACACTTGCCTCAGGCCGGCCACGGCTGCCTCTCGTCGTAGTACCCCAAGAACACCTCATCCAGCGACGGGTGCTCGACGCTCAAGTCGACCAGGGTGTGCTGGGCTGCCAGTTTGATCACGGCATCGACGCCGTCGTGCAGTCGGAGCGAGATCCTGTTCCCGTCGACCTGCACGTCGCTCACACCGGGGAGGCGGGCGAAGGGCTCGGCATCGACCGGCTCGCTGAACAGGAGCGTCACTCGCTTCCGTCGTTTCTCCAAGAGCGACTCGGTCGTCTCCAGGGCTGCCAATCTTCCCCCACGCACGATAGCCACCCGATCGCACACCCGTTCGACCTCACTGAGGATGTGGGAGGAGAGGAAGACCGTGCGACCCTCGCCGCGGGCCTCCCGCATCATCTGGAGGAAGGTGTCCTGGACCAGAGGGTCCAGCCCGGTGGTGGGCTCGTCGAGGATCAAGAGTTGCGGATGATGAAACAGGGCCTGGACTATGCCGAACTTCTGCCGGTTTCCCCGGCTGAGCCGCCCCATGGGTACGTCGAGGTCCAGATCCAGACGATCGGCTACCTGCTGCGCCGCTCCCAGACCGTCCAGCCCGCGCAGTCGGCCGAAGTACCGGATGACTTGGCGCCCGGTCAGGCGTACGTCCAGCCCGAACTCGCCCGGGAGATACCCGGTTGCCCGCCGCACGGCCACGCTGTCGCGATGGGCATCCAGGCCCAGGACGGTGGCTCGGCCGCTCGTGGGATGAAGCAGGTCGAGAAGCAGCCGGATGGTGGTGGTCTTGCCCGCGCCGTTCGGACCGATGAAGCCGAAGATCTGACTAGCACCTACCTCCAAATCGAGGTCGGCGATCCCGAGACGGCGACCGTATGCTTTCGTGA
>CAZCCL010000093.1:0-10556 GCA_964497095.1 uncultured Gaiellales bacterium
CACACTCTTGACATTTCCACAAAGTCGGCCCGTCTTTGCGGAAGACCGTGTCGCCCTCCATGTTGGCGAGGAGCTTGCGGTAGCGGAGCTCGTGATACTTCTCCACCCCGGCGATCTTACGGAACGCCGCAGCCGCCTTCTTGAAACCTTCCTCTTCCGCCACCTCGGCGAAATCGGGATAGAGCGTGCCCCACTCGGCCAATTCTCCTTCGGCGGCGGCCAGCAGGTTCTCGGCCGTGCTGCGGACCGGGCCCGCGGGATACGAGGCCGTGAACTCGGGCTCACCCCCTTCGAGCAGGCTGAAGAAGCCGAAGGCATGCGCCCTCTCGTTGTCGGCCGTCTCGAGGAAGAGGTTGGCGATCTGCAGGTAGCCCTCGTCGGCCGCCACCTGGGCGAAGAAGGTGTAGCGGTTGCGGGCTTGCGATTCGCCGGCGAAAGCCTTCATCAGATTCTGTTCGGTCTTCGAGCCTTTCATGTCCATAGATAGATGCTCCTTGCTTGTGTCCTACGATCTGCTCAGAAGCTACCCCGGCGCGGGTAAATCCAATCAGCAACCTGTCGCGAGATCGCTGTGGATTCCCGAGATACTGATGGATTCCCGAGATCCTGGTGGATTCCCGAGATCCTGGGGGACGCCCCAAATCCTGGTGGATCGCGTTCAGGCGCTTCGGTGGCTCAGGGCTTCGCCGAGGAATGCGGCCACCCGCTCTCCCACCTCGCGCTGGGCACCCGCGAAGAAGTGGTCCGCTTCCCTCACGATACTCAAGCTGAAGTCAAGCTTTATTCTGGTGAGCACCCGCTCCACTTCTTCCGGAGGGGCGATCTCATCGTTCTCCCCACACAGCGCGAGCACCGGCCCGGGGAAAGCAGCCAATCTCTCGACCGCGGAGGGTAAGTCTTCCCAGGTGACCACAAAGGCGATCAGCGCCAGGGCCTGCACCGGCACCTTCCCCACCGAGGCCATGGCCGCCATGATGCTGCCAAAGGAGTATCCGGCCAGAGCGAGCGGTCGGCCAAGGGGAGCCGCGTCGAGGCCGCCCTCCGCGGCATCCAGCCGCCCACGCAGATAGGCAGCGGCCGCTTCCACATCCCGGTACTCGTCGAAGCCGCTGTAGATTCCCCCGCTCCCGCCCACTCCCCGGAAGTTGAAGCGCAGAGTCGCCAGTCCGCGGGTCCGGCAGGCCTGAGCAGTGCGATATACCACGGGCTGGTCCATGGTCGCCCCATGAAGCGGGTGCGGATGAGCCACGACCACCCCGCCCCAAGCCGCGCCCTCCTCCGGCTCTTCGTAGATCCCTTCGAGAAGGTAGTCTGCGGGGAAGGTCACATCTTCTGCCATGTAGCCGGCCTTTCCTCGGCCTAGGCGAACGCGGGGGTAAGGGGCCCTGCGCTTGCTCTTATCACTCGCGATATCACTCGCGGTAATTCACGAACTGGAGAGGCATGCCCAGGTCGGTCTCTTTGAGAGCGGCGATGACCTCCTGGAGATCGTCTCGCTTCTTCCCGGTGATCCGGACCTCGTCACCTTGGATGGCTGCCTGCACCTTGAGCTTGGTGTCTTTTGCCGCCTTGACGACCTTCCGTGCGGTCTCCAGGTCGATGCCGTTGGTCACAGAGACGGTCTGACGCACCATATCCCCGCCCGCCTTCTCCGAGACCCCGAACGTCAGTGCTTCGGCGTCGATGGAGCGGCGTACGGTCTTGGCTATCAGCATGTCCTTGATAGCCCGCAGCTTCATATCGTCTTCGGTCAGGACCTGGATCTTGCCCTCCTTCCGGTCGAGACTCATCTGGGTCTTCGACCCGCGGAAGTCGAAACGGGTGCCGATCTCCTTCTTCACCTGGTTGACCGCGTTGTCCATCTCCTGCATGTCCACTCGGCTGACCACATCGAAAGACGGCATTCTTCCTCCTTCCCGACCAAGAAGTGCGGGCATCCAGCATACCGCACCGCCCGGGCCCAAGTGGCAACTACGCCCTGCCCTTGGTAAACTGCGTGCCATGTTGCCTGACGGAAAGCGGAAGGGCGTCAAGGGTCCGTTCCGAGGAAATGACAGACCTGCCGCCCTGGGTTCACGGACGGCGCGTTTGGCCACCTGGGTGATGGTCGCCGCCCTTCTCGGCAATCTCATCGCCGCACTACTCCCCTTCCCCCAACTAGGCTTAGGGTCGGTCTTGGCTGCTCCCTCAAGTCTCCAGTCGGCGCAAGAGGCCCTCAAGGAGGCGAAGGCCGAGCTGCAAGCCCAGCAGGCCCGCCTGGACAAACTGGCCCAGAAGCAGGCGGACGCCGAGACCCGCCTTGAAGAGACACGCATACGCATCGGAGAGGTCGAGGCGAAGACCGAGAAGGCCGAGGCCGATCTGGCCACGAGCCAAGCCCGACTCGCCGACCGGCTGGCGGAGATCTACAAGAACCGCGGCTCGGAGGGTCTCAACGCTCTGGCCGCGATCTTCTCCGGTGATGACATGTCTATCACCGCCGTTCTGGAGCGACTCTCCCTCGTCAGCCACGCCGCCGAGAGCGACGCCGAACTGGTGGCGGCGGTCGAAGAGCGCCTCGGCGAACTGGATCAACTGAGAGCCCAACTGGAAGACGAGAAGTCAACAGAGCAACAAGAGACTGCCAAGTACGAAGCGGCCAGGGAAGAGACCCTGCGGGCCCTCGAGAATTCAAAGGACGACTATAACCAGCTCCGTGCCAGGGTGGCGGCACTCGAGGAGGAGGAGCGCCGGCGCCAGGAGGAAGAAGCCCGCAGGATAGCGGAGGCTGAGGCAGCGGCCAAGGCAGCGGCCGCCAAAGCGGCGGCCGAGGCTGCGGCCAAAGAGAGCGGCAGCACGGCCACCACGAACGCGAAAACGACCGCCACGACCACGGCCAAGACCACGGCCACGACCAAAGCCAAGACCACGGCCACGACCAAGCCCAAGACCACCGCCACGACCAAGGCTCCGGCAATCGATGCCAGTGCCGGCTGGGTGTTCCCGGTCCAGGGACCGAACAGCTTCGTCGATACCTGGGGAGCGCCTCGGTCAGGCGGCCGGACCCACAAGGGTACCGATATCATGACCGCCCGGAACACGCCGATCGTGGCAGTGGTGAACGGGGTCATCCGCAAGACCAACCCCACCGATTCAGGGCTCGGAGGGATCACCATCTACCTCACCGGCGATGACGGCAACGTCTACTACTACGCCCACCTGTCGTCGATCGAGGGGGGCGTCAAAGCGGGGGTAAGGGTCAAGGCGGGACAGGTGATCGGCTACGCCGGCAACACCGGGAACGCGAGCGGGGGAGCCGTCCACCTCCACTTCGAGATCCGTCCCGGGGGCGGGGATGCCATCAATCCCTACCCGACCCTGGTCAAGTACCGCTGACCGGTATCCCGTGGGGGCCGTCGGCTAGATAGGCGACACGCGCCCTGCGCCCCGTAGTTCTTTCAGACTCTGCGCTCGCTCGAGCCACTGCGGCCGCGACGAAACGCGTCACCGCGTCCCCCCGGCTCGCCGAGTCCCCGTAGGGCATCGGGTCGCCGTGGCTCGTCGGGTCGCCGTGGGCCGCCTGGTCACCGTAGGTCGCCGGGTCGCCGCGGGGCATCGGGTCGCCGTGGGCCGCGGGCTCCATCCGAGTCGCTGCATCCCCGCCCCGCGACTCTCGGGTTTGACCGAGCAGGAGTCCGGGGTGGACACCGGGCAAGATCTCATAGTCTTCCATGGAGGTCTGGGGGCTGAAGTAGAAGATGTGTTCCGCGGGAACCTTGTCCAGCAACTTGGCCCACACCTGCACCCCCCACTGATCGTGCACGAACTCCCAGTCTCTGGCCCTGATCGTACGGACGAAGTCATCCGGACCGATCTCGCCGAGGAGCCTGAGCATCCGGCGATATGACTCGGTGCCCAAGGGATCGAGTTCGGTGGTGTCGGCGACCACTATCACGAAACCCTGGTCCCTGACCGCTTTCGCCGCCACCTGGGCCGCTTTCTCGGCTTGATAGTGATTGACACCCACGAATCCTCCGTGGGTGACGACGACGTCGTACTCACGCCCCAGAGGGATCTGGGCAAAGCTCCGCACATGCCGGACCGCTGCCAGATGAGCCTGCTCCATATCACCGGCGAAGACCCCGGCCACCCGACCGTCCTGGCGCATCGTCGCGTTGAGGATGAAATCCGCCGCTGCCATGCGGGCGATCTCCAGAGAGATCTCGTGGCAGGGGTTGCCGTCGAGCACCATGTCGGTCGCCCTTTCGTCGGCCAGGGTCACCGGCCCGTGGAACTCGCGCACGCTCTCCACGTTGAGGAGTCCGGGACAGATGCTCTTCCTACCTCCCGAAACGCCGGCCATCAAGTGAGGTTCGACGAGGCCCGTGAGAATGCGGAAGTCGGCCTCCACGTACTCGCGGTTCATGAAGACTTCCACGCCCCGGGCCGACCGACCGACATAGGTCAAGCCTTCCCGGTCGGCGGCATCGTGACAGGAAACGCGCACGCCTGCTCGTCTCACCCGTTCGTCCAGCAGGGCCCACATCTCCTCCTCCGAGATGACCCGGTGCGTCCCCGTCGCCACCAAGACGGTGATCGAATCGGCCGCGAATCCGGCGGTCAGCAAGAAGTCCACCAAGGGCCAGAGGATGCCCCCGGCGCCCCGGTACGGCGCCGGCCGGGTGTTATCGGAAACCACTATCACCACCGCCGGCCGAGGGGGCCGATGAGTGCTTGAGACGGTCGCATCCGCCGTCCCCGCGGCCCTCCCGGGCTCCGCCGGAGCGGGGGCGCGGACGAGCTTCTCCCGGCATATCTCGGCGAACGGGGGACTACCGATCGGACCGGCCAGAGCCTCGGCTATCGCCCCCGGTACATCGGCCACCGGCTCTGGCTCGCGGGTGCGCAGGACATCCGTCCCCGGAGGAAGCACCAGATCGGCCGCGAAGGACCGCAGCGCCAGAGGGATACGCACCACCCCATCCGTCGCAGCAGCCGTCATCGGACCATCGTCCCCAAGGACTCGGCGATCCTGCCCCACTCTTCGTAGAGCGCGACTATCTCCGCGGCCAGATCCGTCGCCTCTGCCGATGCAGAGGCGAGAAGCTCGTAGTCGGAGGCATGCGCCGGGTCGCTCAATGTGGAGGCGAGCGCGGCCTGTCGCTCCTCCGCCGCGAGTATCCGTCGTTCCATCTTCCGATAGCGACTCTGCAGCTCCTTGCGTTCCTTGTAGCCCAGCTCGACCGTCGCCGGCCCGGTGGCCGCCACCACCCCGGTCCCCGCCACCGCGGCTGGGGCGACCGTACGCCCGGAGGCGACCGCCGGCAAGGGTGCCATCTCGCCCGCTTGCTGCGGCGCGCCGATGAAGGGAGCGGGTCCCTGTGAGGCGGACCCGGCGGAGATCCTGGCGGCAGACCCAGCCTCCTGGGCTTTCTTCCAGCTGTAGTACTCCCAGTCCCCTAGATAGTGGGTCAGATGCCCGTCGCGCACCTCGATGACCTTGGTGCCGATGGCGTTGATCAAGTGCCGGTCGTGACTGATGAACACCACCGAGCCCTCGAACTGCCGCAGCGCCTCCGTGAGCACGGCGCGCGAGTCCATGTCCAAGTGGTTGGTAGGTTCGTCGAGCAGCAGCAGTCCGGCGGGGTCTATCAGCATGCGGGCCAGAGCCAGACGAGCCTTCTCTCCCCCCGAGAGGACGCCCACCTTCTTGGTCACATCGTCCTCGCCGAAAAGGAAGGTGCCCAGGTAGCCCCGGACCTCGGGCAGACGCCCCGCGGGCCCGGCCGCTTCCTCCATGGTCTTCAGCACCGTTCGACCCGGATGTAGGACCTCCAACTGGTGCTGGGCGAAGTACTCCCGACGCACGGCGTGTCCCAGCTTGATCGAACCACCGTCCGGCTCGATGACCCCGGCCAGGAGTTTGAGCAGGGTGGACTTCCCGGCTCCGTTCGGACCGACCAAGGCGATCTTCTCCCCCCGTTCGATGACCAGGTCGAGCCGCTTGTAGACCACGTTCTCGGCGTAGGCCTTCTGAACATGTCTGACCTCGGCCACCACCCGGCCGGTGCGGGGCGGTTGGGGAAAGCGGAACTTGATGGTCTTGCGCTCAAGGGAAGGAGCATCGATCCGTTCGGTGCGCTCCAATTGCCTGATCTTCTGCTGGACCTGCTTCGCCTTGGTGTTCTTCGCTCGGAAGCGGCGAATGAAGGCTTCGGCCGAATCGATCTCGCGCTGCTGGTTCTTGGCCGCGTTGACGAGGGCTTCATACCGCTGCCGTTTCTCCTTCTCGTAGTGGTCGTAGTCGCCGGCGTAGAGATCGATGATCCCCCGGTCGAGATCGGCGATATGCGTGACCATGCGGTTGAGGAAGTACCGGTCGTGGCTGATGACCATCAGCGCCCCCGGCCAGGTGAGCAGGAACTCCTCCAGCCAGAGCAGACTCTCCAGGTCGAGATGGTTGGTAGGCTCGTCCATGAGCAGCAGATCCGGCTGTTCCAAGAGGAGCCTGGACAGGGCGACCCGCATGCGCCAGCCGCCGGACAGCTCTGCGATGGGGCGCTCGAAGTCATCCTCGCGGAAGCCCATTCCCCGGAGAATGGTCTGAGCTCGGGTCTCGAGCTCGTATCCCTGGGCGTTCTCGAAGGCGGTCTGGAGCGCACCCATCTCGTGCAGCAACTCCTCAGGGTCGGCATCGGTCGCATCCCCAGCCTTCCCCCTGCCCTTCTGACCGTTGTCGGAGACCCCGCCATCACGAGCGGCGTACGCCCGGGCGATTTCTTCGCCCAACTCGGCGATGCGTCGCTCCGTCGAAAGGATGTCCAGGTGCGACGCCAGCACTTCGTCGATCACCGCGTGACCCGAGATCTCCTCGATCTCCTGAGGCAGAAAGCCGATGCGCAGGTCTTTGCGGGCGCTCACCTCGCCGCCGTCCAGCGACATCTCGCCGACGATCAACCGGAGCAGGGTGGTCTTGCCGGCCCCGTTGGAGCCCACGAGGCCGATGCGCATGCCCGGCTTGACATGCACACTGGCCCCATCGAGGACGGTCTGCGTGCCGAAGGACTTCGAGATATCTGTGAGATGCAGCATAAGACCGGTAGGATAGCAGTCCTACGCTTTCCCGCCTGCCAGACCGACACCATGGAGGCGGAGACGCGGTCGCTTCATCGGTCCCAGAACAGACTTTCTTCCGAGTGGGGGGTGAGGCCCAGCTCGGCCGCGGTCCCCAGGAGCCGCCGGATGGCCTCCTCGCCTTCGGGCCCGTAATCAAGAGTGAACTCGTTGACGTAGAGCTCGATATGGGCCCTGCAAACGGCCGGGTCCATCTCCTGAGCATGAGCGCGCACGTATTCGAGGGCCGCGTCAGGATCGTCACCGGCATGCTCCACACTCGCCCGCATGGCCCTCTCCACGCTCGCCTGCAGCGACCGCTCGAGTGTGCGGAGGACGGCGATTCCCCCGAGAGGGATCGGCAGCCCGGTACTCTCCTCCCACCACTCCCCCAGGTCCACCAGTCGCCGAAGCCCGTACGCGCCGTAGGTGAAGCGGCCCTCGTGAATGATGACTCCCGCATCTACCTCACCCGAGTTGACGGCCGGCATGATGCGCTCGAAGGGCATGATGATGGGCTTGGTGATTCCGCCGGTGAGCAGCCCCAAGAGAAGAGCAGCGGTCGTCAGTTCGCCGGGGATGGCTACCCGCACTTGCTCCAGTTGGTCCACGAGGGCGGCCACCCGGTGCACGGAGGGCGTGGGACGAAGACGGGAATCCTTCCTCGCGACCACCAGCGGGCCACACCCCCTCCCCAGAGCTCCGCCGGAATGCAGAAGGGCGTAGCCTTCCTGCAGGTGGGCGAAGGCATGTATGGAGACCTTCACCACCTCCGCTTCCCGCCGGAGGGCGAGGTCGTTGAGGACATCGATGTCCGTGAGCCGTTCTTCGACGGGGGGTGCACCGGGCAGGAGGCCGTGGACCCAGGCGTAGAAGATGGAGGTGTCGTTCGGGCAGGGGGAATAGGCGAGGCGCAAGCGGTTCATCTCAGGCCCCAGAGATATCCGGCGCCCCAGGTTCGGGCGCTCGATCCGCCAGAGGCAGCGTTTCGAGAGCTGCGGCCACGGCCAACGCAGCCCATGCGGCGACTTCGCCGGCCCGGGCGATCTCCCAGGCGGCCCGGTCGCGATCGACGACCAGGTTACTGATGCCTCTGACCTCCAGGAACGGCACACCGTGGAGAGCGCAGACCTGAGCCGCCGCGGCGCCTTCCATGGATTCGGCAAGCGCCCCCCAGCGCCGGGCGATCGCCGCCCCTTCGGTCTGGACCCCGGTGGTCCGAGAGGTGGTCACGCACGGCCCCGCGTAGACGGCAGGCCGGTCACCCGGCCGCTTGCCCTCCTCAATCCGCCCGACCGTCTCCATAGCCGTGCGCACGGCCGTGCGCACGAGGCCCGCATCGAGTACGAAGCGACCGCCCGACTCTATCCCATGCACCTGGGCGATCGGTAGCCCCAGCTCACCTGCCGACCGCCAGCCGTCCGGGCTGGAACTACCGGTGTCGGAGTAGATCTCTTCGGTCGCGAACACGAGGTCGCCGACCCCGGGGCTCGACTCCTTTCCGCGGCCCGGGAACGCCCCGGCCACCCCCGATTGCAGAACCAGCGCCGGCCGAGGGTCCATAGCCACAAGAAGACAGGCCAGCGAATGAGCCGCATTGGCCTTGTCGCACCCGGTGATCGCAAGCACGGCCCGGACGACACTCCCGCTGTCAAGCACCTCCGCCCGACTCCCTCCTGCCTCGAGCGTGCCGACGATCACCTTTTTCGTGGCCATAACGTGCGTCTGCGGCTCCCGGAACGCCCGCAGCAGCGGCTCTGCCTCGGTATCGGTGGCTGCCAGCAAGACCAGCCGACACCCTCGGGTGGCATCGCGGATCGCCTCGCAGCCATCCAGTTCCATCAAGCTCCTTCCAGGAGCAGAAGATCGGGATCCTCCAGGTAGCCCATGACCAGATTGAGGAAGCGGGCTGCTTCCGCACCGTCGATCAGTTGGTGATCGAACGTCAGAGAAAGCGGCAACATGAGCCGGGTGACCACCTTGCCCTCGCGGACCACCGGCAGTTCGCGGACTCTGCCCATCCCCAGAAGAGCGACCTCGGGATAGTTGATGACCGGGGTTGCGAAGGTGCTGCCGATGGCCCCATAGTTGCTGATGGTGAAGGTCCCTCCATGCAACTCGCCGAGGTCGAGGCGACGCTCCCCTGCCCTGTCTACCAGATCCACGATCTCTTCTGCTATCCGAAAGATGCTCTTCTGATCGGCGTCCTTGATGTTCGGGACGACGAGGCCGTATTTCGTGTCGACAGCGATACCGATGTTGTAGTAACGCTTGAGCACGAATTCTTCCCCCGATTCCGCGAGAACCGCGTTAAGCCGGGGAAAACGCTTGAGTGAAGCCGTGCAGGCCTTTATCACGAACGCCAGATAGGTCAGCCGCACACCGCGCTCCGCTGCGACGGTGCGCTCCTTCTCTCGGATGCGCTTGATGATGGTGACGTCGGCCTCGTCCACGGTCGTGACCTGCGCCTGTTTGGCCACCGATTCGGCCATGTGCCGAGCCATGGTCCGGCGTACTCCGCGGAAGGCCACTCGCTCGACCGGACCGAAGGCGTCAGACTCGACCGTTCCCCCCAGGACCGGGGCGGGGGCCGGCGGTTCGGGTGAGGGAGCGGTGGGAGGCCCGGGGGGGCCGGCGGCCGCGGAGGGTCCGGGGGGCGCTGAGGGTCCGGCGAGCGCGGAGGGTCCGGGAGCTTCGGTCTCCGCTGGAGCGGCCGGTGCAGCGACGACGGTTGAGGACGCGGCCGGGGCGCCGTAGGCCACGGCCTCAGCCACGTCCTCGACGTCTTGCTTGATGATGCGGCCCCCCGGTCCGGTCCCGCGGATGGTGGTGAGATCGACACCTAGTTCCTTGGCGAGGGCCCGGACGGAAGGCATTGCGAGAACCTCCGTGCCTTCCGCGGGCGCGGGAGCAGACGGCGGGGCGGCGACAGACGGAGCGGCGGCAGGCGAAGCGGGCCTCTCCGGCGCCGGTGCGGCGGCGGCAGGTGCGACGGCTGCAGGTGCGGGGCCGGCTGCAGCCTCGCCCTCCTCTTCTGGAGCCTCCTCCAACTGCCCCACGACCGACCCCATATAGGGTTCGGGCTCCTCGGCGGGCCCCGGTTCCTCCACGGGCCTCGGCTCCTCGGCCGGCACCGGGCCGGCGGTCTCCTCGATGGTGATCAGTACATCTCCTACCTGGACGATGTCGCCCTCAGCGGCGTGGAGGCGGGCCACCCGGCCTCCGCGCGGGGAGGGGAGTTCCACCACGGCTTTGTCGGTCTCCATCTCGGCCAATGTCTGGTCCTCGGCGACCGTATCGCCCTCTTTCACCTTCCAGGCAAGGAGCTCTCCCTCGGTTATCCCTTCACCTACGTCGGGGAATCTGAACTCATAAGCCATGATCTGCTCTCTCCATGGTCGCGGTGGACCCGCCGAGGGCCGTCGCGCTCGTCGGGCGGGACGGGGGTCGGGCGCAGGCGAAGC
>CAZCCL010000094.1:0-8120 GCA_964497095.1 uncultured Gaiellales bacterium
TCCTTCATGTTGGCCATGGCTTCTACGAGTTGGTGGGCCATCTGGGCTCCTTTCGCGTTTCCGCTCGAATACTCGACTTATCGACTCATGATGCTATGGACCCACGATGCCATTGGTCACTCTTCTACCCCCAAGACCGGCGGGCTAGTCGGAGATCTCCAGCGTCACGACGCTGTTCGGTCTTGGCGCCCGCGGCCCGCGGACTCCTTGGCCACGTGGACGGACTCCCCGTGCAGGTCGTGGGCGGCCTCCATGACCGCTTCCGCAATGGTGGGATGGGCGTGGATGGTCTCACCCAATTGCCTCGCAGTCAATCCGGTCTGGACGGCGAGGGCGATCTCGTGGATGACGTCTGTCGCGTGCGGCCCCATGATGCTCGCGCCGAGGAGAAGGTCGGTATCTCTGTCGGCGATAAGCTGCACGTAGCCGACGCTCTCGCCGAGAGCAAGCGCCTTTCCCAAGGCTGCAAAACGGTAGGTGCCGCTGACCGGCTGATACCCGTAGTCAAGGGCATGCTCTTCGTTCAGTCCCACGCTCGCCACCTCGGGGATGGAATAGGTGCACGAGGGCGTGGAACGAAGATCGCGTTTGCGCCGGGAGCCGAGGCAGTTGTCCACCGCCACGAAAGCCTCATAAGAGGCCACATGCGCAAGCAACATTCCGCCGTTCACGTCTCCGATGGCGTAGATATCGGGTGCGGTGGTCTCGAGGAAGTCGTTCACCACCACGTAGCCTCGACCGTCGGTCTCCACCTCCGCGGCCTGCAGGCCGATGCCGGTGCTGTTGGGCGTCCGTCCCACCGAGACCAGGATCTTCTCGGCGGTCACCTCGGAACCGTCCGAGAGCACGGCGACGGCATGGTCGTCGGCATACTCGGCCACTCGTTCCACCTTGGTCTTGACCAGCACCTGGATGCCCCGTTTGCGATACACGTTCTGGAACTGCTTGGCGATGCGCCTATCCTCGAGCGGCAGCATCTGGGGCATCATCTCCACCATGGTGATGCGGGTGCCCAACTCCGCGAAGAAGGAAGCGAACTCGCAACCGATCGCCCCGGCCCCCACGATCAGGAGAGATGTGGGGATATCCTTCAATTGTAAAGCTGAGGTCGAGGTTAGGATTGAGGGCTGCCCGAAGTCGAACATCGGCAGCAGGGCAGGCTCGGACCCCGTGGCCAGTATGATCTTGTCCGCCTGCAGAGTCACGTTTCCGCGGCCCTCTCCGGCGTCGGAGGCATCTGAGCTGACCAGCACCTGCTTACTCGGGGCGAGACGGCCGGTACCGCGGATCAGTTGCACACCGGCTTTCTTGAGCAGGACTTCCACGTTCTCGCGCAACTGGGTGACGATGCGGTCTTTGCGCTGCATCATGCGGGACAGGTCGGGGTGGACCTCTCCGGTCACTTCGAACCCGTACTCCTCACCCGCCCTGGCTTTGGCCAGCGCTTCCGCGCTCGCGAGTAGGGCCTTGGTGGGGATGCAGCCCCGGTTGAGACAGGTCCCGCCCACCAGGTCCTTCTCCACCAGGGTGACGGTCGCTCCGAGTCGCGCCGCCCGCAGAGCGGCCACATATCCACCCGGGCCGGAACCCAGGATGACCATCCTCATTTGTGTCCCGCTCATGATCTCTTCCAGGGGGACTTCAGGGACGAAGACGACGACCGGAACGGCTCGCCTCGTACGTCCGGCCGTGACCAGTCAGAAGCGCGTTGAGTGCCCGCGCGTAGCCGCCCCTGGGCTGATGCCTACAGTCCGGCCGCATCCAGCATCTGGGGGACCTTCTTCTCCCAGCCGATGGGCATGATGTGCAGACCCTGGCAGAGATCCTTGAGGTCCCTCATGAGCTCCGCGGCGATATCGATACCCGCCTGTGTCTTGTCTTCGGCGGCGGCGCACCTCTGGATGGTCTCCTCGGGAACGCACACGCCGGCGACGTTCTTGTTCATGAAGCGGGCCATACCAACCGACTTCAGGGGGATGATGCCGGCCATGACCGGGACGCCGAATCCCTCGACCCGTTTCATGAACTGGGCGAACTTGTCGGGCTCGTATACCGCCTGAGTCTGAAAGAACTTCGCCCCGGCCTCGATCTTCTTCTCCATCTTGAACAGCTGGAGGTCGAGGCTGGCTTCGGTGTCGGCGCCGGGGTTGACCACCGCGCCCGCATAGAAATCGGGCCGGCCGGTCAGTTCGTTGCCCATCATATCGACACCCTCGTTCAGCCCCTTGATGACCGACAGGAGCTGCACCGAGTCCAGATCGTACACCGGCACGGCATCGGGATGATCTCCCAGATGCGGCAGGTCGCCGGTCAGGGCCAAAACGTTCGGGATGCCCAGGACCCAAGCGCTGAGGAGGTCCGACTGCAGGGCGATCCGGTTGCGGTCGCGGCAGGTCATCTGCACTATCGGCTCGAGACCATGATCGGCCAGCAGGTGACAGGTGACCATCGAACCCAATCTCATGACCGAGCTTTGCTGGTCCGTGACGTTAGCGGCGACCACGCGCCCGCGGAGGATCTCCGCGAACTCGACGATCTCCGTGATGTCGGTCCCCTTCAGAGGGCCGATCTCGGCGGTGATGGCGAACTTCCCTGATTCTAGATCCGACTTGAGGCTCATTCTGTCATCGCCTCCTCACGAGCCGGGTTTTCCAGGGCATAGTCCGATGTCGCGAGAATGTGGGGGTCGGCTGCCATCTTGCTCCAGCTCTTGGGCGGAGCGAGCCTCTTCAACTTGTCGAGTTGGCCCACAGCCTTCAAGCGATGGTAGATGAGTTCCCAGCCGCAGTCCTTGTCCGGACTGATCTCGCACTTGCCGTTTGACGCTCCACCGCACTGTCCGCTGAGGAGGCCCTTGCTGCACGCAGTAAGCGGGCATATCCCGCCGGTGGATTCGAGGACGCACTCAGCGCATTCCTTGCACCGCTCGCTCCCCTGCCACTCGCCCCGGCTCCCGCCGAGGTTCTGCGTGTCGCAGCCGGGATGGCACAGCTTGTTCACCGATGCCGCGACTGCCTGGATGCCGACGCCGCAGGTCATGACCAGGATCGAGTCCGATTCCATGATCGTCTTGGTCTTGGAGGCCAGGCCCGACTTGACCAGTGCCTTCTCGCAGAGGAAACCGAGCACATCGGTGCCGGTCACCGTCTTGCCTGCCGCCTCCAGCTTGGCTTTCATCTCGGCGATCTGGACCGGGCCGCCGGTGCCGGATGCCTGAGCGCAGCCATCGCAGCCGAGGAGGAACACCCGGCTTTCCCCTTCCATATAACCGAGTATCTCTTCAAATGGTTTTTGCTTCGACCGTAACATCTTTCCTCTTTTGGCCGGAGGTCAGTGTATCGAGCAGGCTAGGCAAGGGTCGAAGGACCGGACGATGCGGACGAGCTCGAACGGATTGTCCTTGTCCTTGACCTCGGTGCCGATCAGCGCCTGTTCCATGGGGCCTGGGTTGCCGTCGTCATCTCGCGGAGAAGCGTTCCAAGTGGTCGGTACCACAGCCTGGTAGTTGGCGATCTTCTTGTCCTTGATCTCGATCCAATGACCAAGGGCGCCGCGGGAGCCTTCGATCAGACCCATACCCGCGGCTTCTTCGGGTAGCTCGTACTCGACGTAGGTCGGCTCTCCCGGTTTCAGTTCCAGAAGCCATTTCTCGCAGTTGTCGGCTATGACTTTGGCGGAGATCGCCCGGGCGAGGTGACGTCCCATGACGGAGAACAGCGCCGATGGAGGCGCCTTGAGCTCGGCCAAGGACGAATCCACCAGTTGCTTGATCACCGGATCGCCATGGACGTAGCTCGTGCACACTCTGGCCAGCGGCCCGACCTCGTGAACCTCGCCCCCATAGCGGGGTGCCTTGATCCAGGAGTAGGCGTCGGGCTTGCCGTATTCCGGTTTCGTCTCCCCCTGCGAGGGGTGCTTGGGCGAGGAATCCTCGTACCACGAGTACTTGACGCCCTCGGTGACCGAGGCCATATCGAGCTCTTTCAGCTTGAGATCGGCGGACACCGTCCCCTGTTTGAAGAGCCTCTTTCTCTTGGTCAGGTCGGCATTGTCTCCCTCGAGATCGTAACCCCCGTAAGAAAGCAGGTTCTTGCAGCCCGCGCCGATCTCCAGGTAGTCGCGATACACGCCGGCGATGGCCAGGACATCGGGGATGTAGACGTTGTCGACGAACTCCTGCAGCTTCCTGATCTTCCACAGGAAGGCGGTGATCTTGTCCACGGTCGGAGTATCGGTCACCCCACCGGGGACGACGCCCACCGAGTGGGGTATCTTGCCACCGAAGATGGCGACGGTCTCGTGTCCTATGCGCCTGATGTCCAGGGCTTGGAGGTAGTGGGCGGCCGCCATCTGGTTGACTTCGACCGGCAGCCTGTAGTCGCCCTCGTAACGGGGTACGAACGGGCCCAACTGGCCGCGGGAGATGAAGTCCTTGACCGAATTGAGATCGGGGTCTTTGCCTTCGTACTTGGCCACGTCGGTCACGTCGACATAATCGAGCGCGGTCAGATGGTAGAAGTGAAGGATGTGGTCTTGAACCACGTGCGACCCCTGGATGAGGTTGCGCATGAGGCGCGCGTTGTCCGGTATCTTGTCGCCCAGCCCGAAAGCGCTGTCCAGGCAGAGCGCGGCCGCCATGCCGTGAGACTGCGGACAGACCCCACATATCCTCTGGGATATGACCTGCGCGTCCCTGGGGTCTCGGTCGCGCAGGATCAATTCGATGCCGCGGAAGAGATTCCCCGTGCTGCGTGCGTCCTTGACGACGCCGTTCTCGACCTCGGTCTCTATCTTGAGATGGCCCTCGATCCTGGTGATCGGGTCAATGGTCACCTTGACCATTATTCTGCCTCCTTGCTCTGCCAGTAGGCGCCGACGACCGGCAGTTGTACGTCGGTCACCTTCTCGTAGTAGGGCAGGCTCATGAACTCGGGCTGAGTGCAACCCAGGCAGGGCGACCCGGCGCCGATGACCCAGTTGGTGCCGCTGTTCCAGTGTCGTGTCGGACAATCGGCGTAAGTGATGGGGCCTTTGCAACCCAACTCGTACAGACAACCCTCGTCGCCGAACTTCTTCGCGAACTTGCCCTCGTCGAAGTACGCGCGGCGCGGGCAGTTCTCGTGGATGAGCTTCCCGTAGAAGGCCTTCGGTCGGAGGTCGTCGTCGAGGTCTTCCGCCCCGGGCAGGCCGGAGAGAAGGATGCTCGCTACCGTTCCCACGAACCAATCCGGATGCGGTGGGCAGCCCGGGATGTTTATCAAGGGCTTCTCGACGCCGTGCATCTCGAGCGCCTGCCTGACCGGTACGCAGTTGCTGGGATTCGGCTCGCCGGCGGGTATGCCTCCGAAAGAAGCGCAGGTGCCGACCGCCAGGATCGCCAGGGCATCTTGCGCCAACTCGAGGAAACGGGTCTCGATGGTGACAGGCTTGCCGTCACGTTCTCCCATGACGCAGTAGCCTGCCGTGGCGCCCGTCGGAATGGCCCCATCCACCGCCAGCACATAGCCACCCTTCTCCTGTGCGGCGGTGTCTTCGAGCGCCTTGATGGCTATGTCCCCCGACCCGGCCATGATCGTGGGGTGGAAGCGTAGACTGATGTGGACACCGGGGACCACCTGGTCGACCAACAGGTTCCTTATGGTCGGACTTGCGGTGTTGAGCAGCGAGACGCTGCACCCGGTGCAGGCTGCGGCCGGCAGCCAGACAAGCGGGATCTCCTTGACCATTGGATCTACCTCTGCGAACGGTCCGTTGCCGGAATAATCGCTGGACACGATGTCAGATTCTCACTCGATTGGCAAGTCTGTTCCTCAGATCCACCCTTCTGGGGGCTTACGACTTGTCGAGAAGGAGGCGGGCCGCTCGCAGCGTGTTGCGGGCCAGCATCATGTTGGTGACCGCTCCTACGCCTCCGGGGACCGGGGTGATGGCGGCGGCCTTCGCCGAGACGGCGTCGAAATCGACGTCTCCCACTGTCTTGGCCTCGGCTTCGGCCAGGTCGGCCCCGCAGGCACGGCACGGGTTCTTCTTGCCCCGGTTGATCACCGCGCAGATCGGGCAGACGACCACCCGGTTGATCCCCACATCGAGGACCACAGCGCCTTCTTTGACCAGGTCGGGCCCGATCAGGTGTGGCACACCTGCCGCCACGACCAGATAGTCGGCCAACTGGGTGTGCTTGGCCAAGTTGCCCCGGTTCGAGGTGAAGACGTGCGTGACCGTGGTGGTGGCGTTTCGGTTGAGGAGCAGCAAGGCCAGGGGTTTGCCGACCGTGTTGGAGTGGCCGACCACGCAGACTTCGGCTCCTTCCAAGGCGTCGACCACGTCCTTACCCTCGCCGACCAGGTAACGCTCCAACAGCTCCATGCAGGCGGCCGGAGTGGCAGGCGGGAAGGTGGGCTCGCCCAGGGTGAGGCGACCCATGTTGAACGGATGGAAGCAGTCTACGTCCTTGCCCCAGCTTATGGAGTTGATGACCGCGGAGTCCGAGATGTGGCCGGGGAAGGGCCGCAGGGGCAGGATGCCCGAGACTGCCGGGTCTTCGTTCAGGTCCCGGACCGTGGCCACGACCTTGTCTTCGTCCGTATCGGCAGGGAGCGCCTCGCTCCGATAGCCGAGACCCATCTCGCCGCAGAACTTCTCCACGGCTCCCCGATACATGCCCGCGCCGAAGTCGTCGCCCACCATGAGGGTGGCGATGCCCGGCTGCAGGCCGGCTGCCTTCAGCTCCTCCAGTTCGCGGGAGAGTTCCTCCCGCAGTTCGGCGGCGATAGCTTTACCGTCGATGATCTTCGCTGCCATAGATGCCTCCCCGGGCTACGTCTTCTAAAGTCGATTGCGTCCGTACCGACTGCATCCTCGTTGCCTTTGGTCTTTACTAGATCTTGCTGTAGGTCAGGGGGAGGACGACGTCGCGCAGACGGGCCGTCTCCGCGAGCGCCGCCTCTACCCGGGCCCAGGCCTCGCGCTTGAAGTCCTCGTCCCTTATCCAGGCCAGATTGATCTTGACGTTGAGCGCGGCCGACTGGGCGGCCGCGTCTGCCAGCACTACAGCCACGCCCGCGTCCGAAACGGCGTTCACATTGCCCTTCTCGGCTGCGGGTAGTGAGAGTCGCGCCACCTCAGCCGCCGCTTCGGCCACCTTCAGAGGCACCTCCGCAGCCCCGGCCAGCGCGGCCTGGAGAGTCTGCTCGCGCTCCGCCTTTTGGGAATCGGTGTCTTTGGGGAGCTTCATCGCCACAGCCACCGCCCTGTAGGCCACGGCGTCGAGTGTGACCAGTTCCTGCAGGCGAGCGCGGAGCTCCTCGGCGTCGGCTCTGATCCGGGTCACCGCGTCCTGGACGTCGGCGTATTTCTCCTTACCCAGGGTAAGGTCGGTGACCATGGTCACCAGGGCGGCGCCCAACGCGCCCACCAGCGCCGCCACACTCCCTCCGCCGGGCTCGGGCTCGGCGCTGGCCAGCTTGTCGAGATACGACTTGATGGTCCCATCCACGTATGACGGTTCGGTCACATGAGCCTCCTTGTCGAGTGGCGGGTGGCTTGAAGCAAAGTAAAGTCGGCTTGGGCAGTCGTCGTTGGGGACTCGAGAAAAGTCCCCAGGCTCGCATTGTACCGTCTTCCACCGATCGACGGGAGCACGCGGGTGCGCGCAGCGCGCGAACGCGGTGGGCCACCGGACCGTACAGGTGTCCTGCAAACGCGCAGGAATCACGTGTAGTAACATGGCCCGGTCCGCGCGGGAAGGTCCGCAGTGGGCGGAGTATCATGGAACACATGGGGAAGGCTGTACCGAGCCCGGGTGGCCGCTCGGTGCCGGAGAGGGGATGGTGATGCCGCAGGGCCGAGTTCAGCTGCGGACTTGAGTGCGAGTCTAGATTCGTTCAAGCATGGGAAGAAGAACCTGGAATGGAGCTGGACCGGCTTAGCACGGATTCTGGATCCTCGCGGAGGTCGGGTCAGCGGGCAAACGAAAGCAGGGGCCGTGAGCGGCCTCAAGGAGGAGGGTCGATTATGACTGACAAACCCGAAGAGCGCTCGATGCAAGAAAGCGAGACGCTCGTGTGCAACTCTGTTTCTCGACGTGAGTTCCTGAAGATGGCCGGCATAGCCGGCGCGAC
>CAZCCL010000094.1:8220-10203 GCA_964497095.1 uncultured Gaiellales bacterium
GCAACTCTGTTTCTCGACGTGAGTTCCTGAAGATGGCCGGCATAGCCGGCGCGACCATCGGTGTGGGGGCCGGTCTGGGCGGCCTGCTGGCGGCCTGTGGCGGCGACGAAGAGACCACCACCACCGCCGGCGGCGAGACCACCACGACGGCTGCTGGTGAGACCACCACGACGGCTGCCAGTGCTGAGATGGGCCGCGAAGTGAAGATCGGTTGGGTCACCATGACCACCGGCGTGTTCGCCGGCCTGAGCGAACCTGATGACTTCTTGCTCAACCAGGCCAAAGAGACGATCGGCGACGGCCTGGTCTGTGCGGACGGTCTGCAGCACCCGATCACCTGGATCGTCAAGGACAGCCAGTCCGATTCCAACCGGGCGGCCGAGGTGGCGGGGGAGCTCATCACGCAGGACCAGCCCGACATCGTCTTCGGCGGCATGACCCCGGTGGTCAATATTCCGACGGGGCAGCAGTGCGAGGCGAACGGGGTTCCGTGTGTCACCTACGGGTGCCCGATGGAACCGTGGTTCCAGGGCATGGGCGGCGACATGGCCAATCCGACTCAGGGCTTCAACTGGGCCTACAACGTGTTCTTCTCGGTCGAGAATCTGATATCGGTTTACACGAACCTGCTGAGCATTCTGCCCACAAACATGAAGTTGGCAGCCCTGTTCCCGAACGATCCGGATGGTAACGTGTTCAACACCATCTTGCCGCCTGCGATGGAGGGAGCCGGTTTCACCGTGGTCAACCCCGGGCTGTTCACGAATGGCACCGAGGACTTTTCCAGCGTGATCAACCAGTTCAAAGGCGAAGGCTGCGAGTGTCTCCTGGGCGCGTTCAACCCGCCGGACTTTGCGAACTTCTGGCAGCAGGCCGTTCAGCAGGGCTTCAGTCCTAAGACGACGTCTATCGCGCGGGCCATCCTTACTCGGCCCGACATGGATGCCGTGGGCGACATCGGCAACGGCCTATGTCTCGAGGTTTGGTGGGAGAAGACCTGGCCGTATACGTCATCACTGACCGGTCTCACCTGCCAAGGGATAGTCGATGCTTGGGCGGCCGTCGAGACGGCTCCCTACACTCCCGCCCTGGGTCTGACCGGCGGTGGTGGTTTCGAGGTAGTGGTCGACGTCGTCAAACGCACGGCCGACATCGACGACCCGGCCTCCTACGTCGAAGCAATCAAGGCCACTGATCTCGATACCATACTAGGGCACATCAAGTTCGACGGCCCGTTGGCCAACTGCGCTCTCAGCCCGATCGTGGGCGGGCAGTGGATCGGCAAGGTGGGCAGTTGGGAACGGAATGTCGTTGAGAACGCCCTCTATCCCGACATCCCGATAACGGCCGAGATCGTGGACAGGTCCACGCTCTGATCCGGTTGGGTCGAGTCTTGTAAGCAGGCTATCGCCAAGAGTGGACCGGTGACGGTCATACTTAGCGCAGAGCACCTGACCAAGTCCTTTGGCGGGGTGGTGGTAGTCGACGACCTGAGCGTCTCCCTCGAGCAGGGGGAGGCGCTCGGTGTCGTAGGCCCCAACGGGGCCGGGAAGACCACTATGCTCAACCTGCTTACCGGTACGGTCTCAGCGGATTCCGGTCGGGTCACGTTCGCGGGTGTCGATATCTCCAAGCGCTCTCCGGAAGAGCGCTGCAACGCCGGGCTCGGCAGGACGTTCCAGATCCCCCGGCCCTTCGAGGGCATGACCGTGTTCGAGAACGTACTCGTCGGTGGCACCTACGGTCGAAGTCAGCCAGAGAAAGCCTCCTATGAGCTCTGTGCCCGGGCGCTTGATCGGACGGGTCTTCTCCCGCAGGCGAACGTGCTCGCGGAGTCACTGGGCCTCCTCGAGCGCAAGCGCCTCGAGTTGGCTCGGGCCTTGGCCACCGAGCCCAAGGCCCTCCTTCTGGATGAGATTGCCGGCGGCCTCACCGAGCACGAGGTCCACGAGCTTATCGAAACCGTTAGACAGCTGCGCGCGG